>JBLIIJ010000018.1:0-47241 GCA_047635055.1 Cyclobacteriaceae bacterium
CGTCAATCCATTGTAAAACTTACCGATATTACTCTTACAGTTTCCAGTTGTAGGCATTATCGGCCAACGACAAATAGGCAAAACAGCACTTGCTAAACAAATTACAGATGATAAAGCTATATATATAGACTTGAAATAAGATATTGAACTTAGTCAGCTTAGCAATCCACGGCTTTTCCTAAGAGGAAATAAGGCCCGAACTCATTATCGATGAGGTTTAATTAATGCCGCTACTCAGGTCTATTATTCATGAAGATAGATGGCTGGGTAGATTTATGTTACTCGGGGCTGCAGCTTCTTCTCTTATTAGAAAAACAGCAGAATCGCTTGCCGGTAGAGTAGCTTACTGGGCGTTATCTTTTTTATCCTTTTCGCTATGTATCAGTAATATTTCAAGTACATCAGGGTACTTTGCAACTATTTCATTTTCTAAAATATCAATTCCTGTTCGCACTCTTTTAAATTTCTTTGTTTGACTTTAAAAGTTCCTTTACACCAATTTGACGGATTTTGGGAATTTCAAAAAGAATCTCAAAACTTGGTTCTTGCCAGTTTTGCATGTATCTGTTAATCATGTCATAACTCTTTCTAAGTTTATCAGCCATCCTTGTTTGCTTAATTTCTTTCTCGTCAAGCACTTACTTTATTCAGTTAATAACAACCACCAGTAGTTGACATCAGCGATATATTTAGATTAAATCTAATGGATTTTGAATGCAGAACAAACCATTAAAAGCCATATGTATGTAAACCTTTGTGGTTCGACTAGCGCTGTGACCTAATAAAGATTTGTACAGATCTTAAATTAGTAAAGGTCAATAATTGAAACGGTCAATGATGCACTGAAAAATATCTATCAAGTAGCGCATACAAGGCATAAGTCATTTTCAAATTTCCTCACAAACTTTATTGCTGGATTAATCCGCTATTCAATTTTCCCTGAAAAGCCAGTAATGAACTACCAACCCAAAAAATCCAATCAATGAGCTGTTTTTAAAGTCAAACTCGGGTTAAAAAAAGCAAAAAAAAAACGCCGATCTAGTCAGGATTGGCGTTTTGCATTTGCATGCATATAAAGAGGATTTTTAGTCTACTATTTTGAATTAAATTTTTCTACTCTTTAAATATCGTTAGTCCCCACATTTCTTGATCTCTTGGGGGTGAACTGTTCCAGTGGCTATACGAGTGTGAGCCGTCAGACTCGAAATACACTCTATATTCTCCTTTTGGTAAAGTTACTTTTTCATTAAATGCTCTGTTTTTACTCGCTCCTCCCGCATGTTCGGAGTTTCGATAATCCATATCCCAAACCACTCTACCAGATTCAAGGCTTTTGATATATCCAAAGTCAAACATATCTCCATCCGAACCTTCGCCAATTCCTACTACTCGAAGAGTTGTTGTTTCATTTAAAGTAAAATCGTCTTTCGCATATTCTCTATCCCCCACCATGGTTATGCTTGAAAGCACATTGGCTGGTTTGAATGCTGCCGGATCAAAAGAAGTGACAGATTTAATATCAGCAGCATTGGTTGCCCAAAGGCTAATACCCCACATTTCCTCCTCGGAAGGCTTTGATGCATTCCAATCACGGTAAGAATGAGAACCGTCTGTTACGTAGTAAACGATATATTCCCCTTTTGGCATAGAAATTACCTTATTAACGATTCTATTCTTATCAGCTCCACCAGCATGATTACTCTGATATTGCTTCATTTCCCAAACTTTTTCACGACTTGCAGCATCTATGATCCATCCATAATCAGCCATCTCATCGTAAGACGATTTCTCGCCCAAGCAGAGGATTCTTACTTCTAGGTCTTTGTCTAATTTCACGCCTTTTGAGACTAGCTCATCGTCTCTCACTCTTGTGAGATCAACAAGCGGCGTTAATGTTTTTGGTGCTTTGAATGGACTTACGTTTGCAGCGTCTTTCGCTGTTTCGGGCCAAATAGTTACTCCCCAAAACTGAATATCATTTGGTGGCATGGCATTCCACCTTCTAGCACTGTGCGAGTCATCAGAACTATAATTCAAAATGTAACTACCTGCTGGTAAGCTTATAACCTCGTCGTACAATAAATTCTTTTTTGCTCCGCCCGCAAAATCTGTATTCTGATAATCCATAGAATAGACCGTCTCTCGGTTTTCAGCATCCATAATCCAGAAATAATCAAACATCGATTGGTTACGACCTTCCCCAAGTGCATAAACTCTTAAGTCCGTTTTACTTTTAAGGCTGAAACCTCGAGATAATCTTTCATCATCTCCTACATGATTGAAAGAGATTATCGCCTTGTCTATCTTTTTATTTACCAAAGAAGCCAAATCGACCTTTTTTAAACCATCTGCTTTTACTTCTACAAACAAATCTTCGCGAAGGGATGATCTGTATTTAGAATAATCTCGACTACTAAATATTTTGTCTATTACCATATTAAAATCGTCGAGTGCCCAACTATCATTATTCCATCGATCGTTGCTTTCCATTCCTGCATAGTACAATTCGTAGTTTCCAGCCTTTAGGGTTACGCTGTTATTAAAATCAAATACGCCAGAAGATTTTTTATCTCTATCACTCATCGTGTCGAATAGGTGCCATACCACTTTGCGAGTATCCGAATCGATGATCCAGGCATAAAACACGAGCGTTTGCCAATCCTCATTAAAAGTTGCGCCCGCTCCATTAATATCAATTTCTGTTTCTCTAGACAGATTAAATCCAACCCCCTTAGCTTCTTCTGGTCTTACATCTGATATGTAAACGGACTGTGCAAAAGTCGAAGCAGCAACACAAATCCCTAATATTATTAATGCTATCCTTTTCATATTTTGAATAAGTTCAAATTCTTATGCCAAAGGTATCACCAAACATAATGCCGAATAAAAAAACGTTCTTTTTTCAGCTTAAAGGAGGTTTTACTCATTCCCTACCTGTTCAAAATCGAACATAATCGTACACTTTTATACAAAACCGTATTATTATCGATCATAAAAAAATGAATCTGGCCATTTTGAATATTTTCTATTATAATTGAAGTGATTTTCAAAAAACATCGAATTATTCAATATCCATCACAATTATTAATGCGTAATTTTGAAAAAAATTAAAAATACTAACACAATTTCCGATTTAGACACCCTTTTTGGTTTGGGAGATAAAGTATCGTGTCATTTCGGTGAAGTACTGACGGAGCAATTCGCTAGGGCAGCATGTTTTTATCTGTTAATCGATGGACAAGTAAGTTTTCACCTTACTGTTATGGATGAAGAGCAGCAGATTCTCGTTGGCTATAGCAACAGAGATCGTACGCCTATTGGGTGGAGCGGACTCAACATCCCACAACGATACGCTACCACCGTTAAAGTTTCTTCGTCAAAGGCTAGCTTGATCCGATGGGAATACAGCGAACTTTTGGAGATCCTTAATGGCAATGATCAATTGTTCATTGATTTTCTTAAAATGATCTGTGATAGATCATCCTTTTTAATCCGAGAGGCTATTCTACTACTTAGCAAATATGCCCCAAGTCTAACAGACAATAATCTTAATAGTGGCCAGGAAGAATTTCAAAATACGGCCAAACCTGAAGAAGAAGATATTCTACAGTTCCTGCGTAGATCACCATTCTTTGAAATTTTCGATGAAGCATCGCTAGAGTCAATTTCAAATTGCATCGAAAGGCGTCAATACCTCAATGGTGATACCGTCTACGAACAAGACAGAACTTCCGAAGGAATATTTATTATGGTTTCGGGTAAAGTGGCTTTTACTTATGAAGACAGTAGAAATGAACATATCAATTTTAGAGAATTATCCAGCACAGGATTTGTCGTTGGTTGGTCTAGTATCTTAGGGGCCAAGAGCCTTATAAATGCCTTTGCCATTCAGGATACCGTGCTCTATTTTATTTCAAACCAATGTCTCGAAGCATTAATTGAAGAAAACCAAGCATTTACAAAAGCATTTTATTTTAGGTTGATGTGGCTTATCGGCAACCAACTTCAGGCTGTTAGAGCTAGACTAATATCCTTAAAATTTGACAAGGAAATAATTGCTATTAGAAATCTAATCGATCAGAATACGACGAAACTTAATCTTCATTCACCTATTCATCAACTTCCCCACTTATTAAAAGATAAGCTTACCGTCAACTTAGGATTTCAACTGCTTAATAACCTAAAGCAAAGTGGCAACTCCGTAGAAAAAAATATTGCAGCAAATGCCAACAATGAATTGAAGGAAGTCAAAAAAGAGGCGCTATTTTACAATGGTTTGGTTAATTTATATGAGGAAGTCGTTGAGTCTGGCAATCTCCCATTCGAAAAAGTAAGAAAAATTATGGCTCGAAAATCCATAGACCTTTTCGAACCAATCCCACATATTATAAAAGGTATGGAGCTGCTACCAGAAAAAGGAGGTAACATTTTCATCTACAATCATCTTAGAAATCACCCGTATAATACACTTCCAAATAATTTTCAAATAACACTTGACTCCCATTTTATCTCATCGAAAATTCTTCATGTAAAATATGGAGACCCTGGGATAAGAATTGTGAGAATTGGTAGAGGAGCCGAATATGGGCATCAAGACTATTATGCACATCAGGGTCATATTGATGTCTATACCTCCGAATCTGATCTAAAAAACAATCAAACAGAAGATAAAGAAGCGAAACGAAAAGCTTTTTACAAGGAAGCTGGTGAGCATCTGTCTAATGGTTTAAATCTTCTGATCAGCCCTGAAGGCACAAGTTTTAGCTCCGAAGAATCTCCAGGCCCTTTTAAATCTGGCGCATTCCGATTGGCATTGGGCTGTAACCCCGAACCGAATATAATTCCCATCTCCATTGCTAATTTCGATAGACGAATGCGTAGAAATATTTTATCGTGCATCATCCACAAGCCTTTCAAAGTAAGTGAATATGTTTCTAATCCTAAGGAAAAAACACAGATGAAGGCATTTCTCGATAGATATCAGCATGAATATAAAGTATATGTGAGGGAAGCAATTAAACTTGCGGAAGAGCCTAGATTAAAAAACTAGATAAATGCATGAATTAATAGATCTAAATATGTTTGAAGACGAAATTAAAATTCTTGAGAAACGCGCTTTAGATCATCAAAATAAGGATGGCCTAATTGCATTTTATGGAAGTTCTTCTATAAGACTTTGGGAAACATTAAATAAAGACTTGGCTCCTCTTAATATCATAAACCTTGGCTTTGGTGGGTCTTCTTTTTCCTGGTGCATCTATTTCTTCAGTAGGGTTTTTAGGAATTTAAAACCCTCAGAAATAGTCATTTATGTTGGTGACAATGACTTAGGTAATGGCCTTCCTCCAGAGAAGGTTCTCAAAAAATTCGTGAATCTTGCGAATATGGTCCGATTGCATTTTCATGATATAAAAATTCATTTTATTACAATAAAACCTAGTCCGGAAAGGACTTATTTGATTGATGACACTTTTGAAACTAATCGGCTTATCAGAAAAGAACTTCTCAAACTTGGAAGAGCCAAGATGATCAATGTGTTTGATTCGATGCTCGATGGAAATGGTGTAGCTAGACCTGAACTCTATCAGGACGACAAACTACATTTAAACGAAAAGGGATATAAAATATGGACAGGTGTCCTCAGAAGGCATTTCGAAATTTAAAGCCCTGTTACTAGATTATTGATCTCCGTCAATTTATTTCTCACAGTCGGTACGGTCTTGATGCTCAATGCGGCGGTAAAATAATCTTTGGATCTACCCAATAAAGTTTTCGCTCTTGAGCCTCCTCCTACTGCGCGTGCCTGTCTTAAGGAGATTTCACCTTGAAGAACAAGTTCATCGTAAATTTTAAGATATTCTTTCTCTGCTTTTGTGGTCCATCTCCCCGGCTCTAATTTGATAGCTTGGGCAATATCATTATAGGCAGATAAATATGGGTTTGAGCCTAAAATCTGATGCTCTTGATTTTGACTTAACAGTCTTATCTTGGCTATACCTCTATAGAAATAAGCTTTACCGAGCTCAGATTCGGCTATATCTTCCGTATTTGAAAGAGCCGTATTGATATCTAAAATAGTCCGCTCATATGCTCCTCCCGAAAAGGCTATTATTGCTCGAGATATGTACTTTTGTTGACCACTAGCTTCAAGGCTGAGTGTAAGTAGCAATATCGTAAGGATTGAAAACGAATTTATAGACCGCTGTAACTTGGACATAACACAAAGTTACAGCAACTGTAAACAAAGACTATAATATTTACAGTGAAAGGATAAAACAAAAGGTGAGCCAAAAAGAAAAAATCATATTACCACAAAAGTACTATCTAGACTATTTCAAGGAAGTACTTACTTTTATTGAGCAGCACTCTAGTCATCTATTAGATTTTGATGACAATCAATTTTACGAAATATTTCATGAGCTAAGTGAAGATGCACAATGCACAATCATTCGCATGGCCAATCGCAAAGGCGAATACTTCAGAGTAGATAAATTTTTCTACCCAGAAATAGAAAATCAAGGAGCTGCACTTGACGAGCTTATGGAAGTTAGATTTATCACACTAGAGATTGAAAATGACCCGATCATCTTCCACTATTTCACCAAGTCTGAACTAGACAAACTATTTCCTGAAAAGGATTTCAAAAATAAATACAAGGAAGAAGTCCTCATTGAACTGGCTGAAACCTCTACGCAAGAGGAGTATGACGTCTTACTGTCTAAATTCAGCTTAAGCAAAATTTTGATCCAAGATCATATCGAGTTTTTAAAACTCTTATACTTTGGCAATACCTATACCATGATGACAGAATTTGTCATTCGAGACGTAGGCAATATCCAGCTCGAAAACTTTGATAATCATCAATTTACCTCTTGGTTTTCTTCTAGAAATGAAGCTTTGGCTGTTTTCGAAATCTCCAAATGGAACAGCGCCATTAAACTTGCTTTTCAGCACTATCTCCCCGAAGAAATTTTACAATTTCTAGCGCCTATAAACTGGCCCAGTTTGCTTCAATATCCTGCATCGCAAAAAAGTGGTGATAAGCTCATGATGAGCATTGCTGAATATTTTGAAAAGTCGGGCCTATTGGAGCCTGCATTATCATTCTTTGCATTGGCTAAAAAACATCCTGCCAGAGAACGAAGAGTCCGCATTCTCGCCAAACTTGAACGGCATGATGATGCCTTAGCTCTCGCTGACGTCATCCTTGATAAGCCGTACAATGCGAAGGAATTAATTTTCGCCCAAGACTTTATAGCAAAAAAAGGAGCTAGAATTTTAAAAAGTACAACAACAAAAATCAAGGAAAGTCCCGCTATTGAAATAATCCCTAACCCTCTAAAAAAGGTTGAGTCGCAGGCTTTGGAGTATTTCGACAAACTGGGTTATGAAGGCATTCACTCTGAGAATTTTATTTGGAGAAACCTTTTTGCCTTAACCTTCTGGAATGAGCTTTTTGGTAATGTCAGTGGGAGTTTCCACCACCCGTTACAGCGGGTTCCTTCAGACCTTTATTCTGAAGCATTTTACCTCGAAAGGAAAGAGCAGCTTGAGGAAAGAATAAATAAAATAAAATCCAGAAAACAATACATCAACGCTATAAAAAAGATTGCGAAGGAAAAATCAGGCATTAACAACCCACTTGTCTATTGGCATGAAAACATGCTAGACGTACTCACGCTTATTATCGAACGATTACCTCTCGCCTCTTTGAAAAAAACCATGCTGGAAATCGCCAAAAATGTCAAAGACAATAGCACTGGGTTTCCCGATTTATTTATTTGGAATGAAGATGAATACTTTTTCTATGAAATAAAATCTCCTAATGACCACCTTTCCGCACAGCAATTGTACTGGATTAATTTCTTACAGAGGCACAGCATTAAAGCAGATATTTTGAGACTTATTTATTTGGAACCTAAGAAATAGTTGGCCTTCATTCAATAGCACAGACACACCTTTCGTCGTTGCTTTTAAGCTGTCGACTTGACGCTTTATTTTCCTGTCTCTCGATTGGTTTACAGCGTTTATTAGCGTCAAGGGTGAATTAAATACGCACCTTTTTCTTTGCATTTTCAACGCGAATATTGGCCCTCTGAAAAATAAACTTGCTTATCGTCAGTCGATCCTTCTTTTTTCATGGAGTCTGTTTTGCCTCTCGTTTTTATGAACATTGTCCTTGTGAGTTTAGAATATTGTCTCGGGCAAATCGAGTTTTGACCCTCCCAGAATACAACACTTCAAAAAAATATGAAGCAGAGTGAAGTTGGCAACAGATAATGTGGAAATGAAAAATAATGCCTCTATTATAAAAATAGTACGCTTTGGATACCATTTTCTCATTAATCGCTCCAAAAAAGCAAATTTTCCGATCGTGTTTAATAAATATTGTTATCCCTTAAACAGGAATTATACTTATCTTCAAAATAAAAAATAACATGAAAATATTGATGCTTGGTTGGGAATATCCTCCCAAAATTTCGGGTGGTTTAGGAGTAGCCTCTCAAGGAATAGCAGAAGCCCTAGCCAAACAAGCAAATGTCACTTTTCTATTACCAAAAAAAAATAAGCAGGTAAGTAAAAATGTGAACCTCATAGACCTAGAAGCATTCGGCGAAAATGCGGATGTCTGGTATGAGCAAACAAAGAAAAAAACAACGAGAATAGAAACAACGATAGGTCAAATTCTTGTCCCGTACTTGCCCCCACAGTTGTTCACCAAAAAAGAAAAGAAAGAAGTAACAACCATTGAGCTTACCATAAAAGAGGAAGCAGCCCTACTTAGCAAAATAAGTCTCACCGGAGATTATGAAAATAACCTACTTGACCAATTAACAAAATATGAATTTTTAGCTGCAAACTTCGCGGCAACAAAGACATACGACATCATACATGCTCATGATTGGCCGACATTTAAAGCAGCGATATCGATCAAAAAAACTTTAAATATTCCTTTGGCAGTTCACATGCATAGCACCGAGTATGAACGAAATGGAATACACGCGCAAAAAATCACCATCGATTTTGAAAAAGAAGGCCTTGAAGCGGCAGATGTGGTCTTTACAGTGAGTCAAGGGACTAAAAAAATTATTGAAACTCGATTTGGTATTAACCCATCAAAAATTAAGGTTATTCCGAATGCAGTAAACCTGAAACCAACGACAGGTCCTTCGAGAATTCCGAAAAAAATTGGATTTATCGGACGATTTACTGATCAGAAAAGCCCGAGTACATTTTTAGATCTAGTCCGAGCGTTAAAATCGAAAGGACAAAGTTTTGAATATATAATGATGGGCGATGGCTACCTGCTTGAAAGCCTAAAAGAAAAGGCTTCCAGTCAAAATCTGAATATTGAATTCACTGGCTTTTTGAGTAGACAAACAGTATTAAAAAAGCTTAATACACTCGACTTATTAGTTGTCCCCTCCAATGCCGAACCATTCGGTTTGGTTACCTTGGAGGCGATCATGAAAGGCATACCAGTGGCTGCTGCATTGGGGTCTGGCGTTGCGGAGTTTGTACCAAGCCTGCCTCAAATAGACAAATGGAATCATTTTGCCTACGCCCAACTTATTGAAAAACTTATGACTGATTTGCCTTTCAGAGAAAAAACAATTCATGATTGCTTAAAAGAAGCATCAAATCTTTCTTGGGCAAAAAGTGCGGAGAATATATTGTCCAATTATCCCGAGAGTTGAAAGCCAACTGCACCGAACTATTCATGGTTGGTATTGGTTGACCTTCAAAACACCCTAAATCATATTTAAAATGAGTAATTCCACCATCAAGGCAATCCGTCCATTGGGCTTTCCATGGCAAACTCAAGATCCATTTATATTTTGCGCCTATCATGAGGACAACTTTCCAAATGGAAAACCAGACATGAGTCCCGATGCATCCATTGGTGGTAGAAATATAGGTCAGGATTTCCAAGGCAAAGATGGCTGGAACATGTATCATGGTGACACCATACCTGGATTTCCAAGTCATCCGCATTGTGGATTTGAAACGGTAACTATCGTACAAAAGGGACTTGTAGATCATGCTGACTCTCTAGGAGCTGCAGGTCGTTTTGGTAATGGCGATGTGCAATGGATGACTGCTGGCAGTGGCGTACAACATTCTGAAATGTTTCCTTTGCTCGATGAAATAAACCCAAATCCATTTTTACTTTTCCAGCTATGGCTCAACTTACCAAAAGCAAGTAAAAAAGTACCCCCCCACTTCGCAATGCTCTGGTCGGAGAATATTCCTTTGATTAGCTCAAAAGACGAAACCGGGAAAGAGACAAGCATCACCTTGATTGCAGGAAAACTAGCCGAACACCAAGCGCCTGCCCCAGCGCCTGACTCATGGGCGGCCAATCCTGACAATGAAGTACACATTTACACTATCAAAATGGAAGCAGGTGCTACTTGGACTTTACCCAAAGCAAGTGCGGGTATTAATCGGTCTCTCTATTTTTTTAAAGGAAATAAAATCAAAATAGGAGACCATACTATTGACAATCAGAACATTGTAGATCTCATTCCTAATCAACCCACAACCATACATAATGGAGATCAAGAAGCAAATTTTCTTTTTTTACAAGGCAGACCGATCGATGAACCTGTTGTTCAGTACGGTCCATTTGTGACCAACTCCAATGCTGAGGTGCAACAAGTAATCGCCGAATATCAAAAAACACAGTTTGGTGGATGGCCTTGGCCAAAATCAGATCAGGTTCATGACAAGTCAAAAGGAAGATTCGCCAAGCATGCGGACGGACACGTAGAAGAGAAAAACTAAATCTGTATTTTTGACCTTTCAACAATGACCTTAGAATTATGCTCAGCTTTTGGGAAAAAGACAGTTTTGTAAAATACGATGTAATTATTGTTGGAGCTGGCATTACTGGCTTGAGTACTGCTGCATCTCTTAAAGAAAAACGACCTGACCTTTCTATTCTCGTTCTAGAAAGAGGGCTTTTACCTACAGGCGCAAGTACCAAAAATGCTGGATTTGGATGCTTCGGGAGCCTAACCGAGTTATTATCTGATCTTGAAACCATGAGCGAAACGGACATGTTGGGCTTGGTGGAAATGAGATGGAAAGGCTTAGATAAGACCAGAACAAGGCTCGGTGATAAGAACATAGATTACCAGAATAACGGCGGATACGAGCTGTTCTTTGAGCATGACGAAAGGCTTAACCAGCTGGATCGATTAAATAGTTTATTGTCCGACATTTTTGACAAACCAGTATATGGACGCACCGATAGCTTGGTGAAAAAATTTGGTTTTGGAAAGACTCAGCATCTAATTTTCAATAGGTTTGAAGGACAACTACATACCGGAAAACTAATTAAATCTCTTTGGCAATACTGTAACCAACTGGGTATTCAGGTAATTACAGGAGCGGAAGTCTTAGCCATCAACAGTAACGATCAATTTGTTGAAATCACCACGGCCGAAATGACATGGAAAGCCAAGAAAGTAGCGATTTGCACCAATGCCTTTACAAATAAAATAATCACAAAAAAGAAAGATATTGAGCCTGGAAGAGGCCTAGTGATGGCTGTTTCCCCCTCTTCAACTCCACAGTTTCAAGGGACATTTCATTATGACGAGGGATATTATTATTTCAGGAATTATCAAGACAAAATAATCTTTGGCGGTGGAAGAAACATTGACAAGCCCTCGGAAAACACGACTAGTTTTGATATAAATGATCAAATACAAAAAAAACTTATCCATGACCTTGAAAACATTATCATTCCCGGTCAATCTTATGACATTACAGATGTTTGGACAGGTATAATGGCATTTGGGCCCAACAAATCCCCTATTATCGAACAATTAGAAGATAATATCTACCTAGGCGTCCGCCTTGGAGGTATGGGGGTTGCTATAGGAAGTCAAGTTGGTGAGGCCCTCGCAATGCAAATGATTCTTAACTCTTTTTGAAATTTTGGTTATCTTTTCGGTTCTTGAAAAAACTATAGTTAATGACAATTAAACGAGAACCTACGCTACTCGAGGCATTCATCCCCGTAATCTTCCTTATCGCACTCTTATCCATTAATGTTAGCATTTTTTCAAATGCCGATTTAGACCCTCTCGCTGGCTCAAATCAAATAGTTTTGATACTATCTGCCGCAGTGGCCTCTATTGTTGCCTCCAGACTGGGGTTTAGCTGGTTCCAAATCCGAGATGGAATTGTGAAAAGTATCAGTTCAGCCATGACATCTTTACTCATTCTGCTGCTTATTGGATCTTTGGCCGGCACATGGCTACTCAGCGGTATTGTTCCCGCAATGATTTATTATGGATTACAAATCCTAAACCCCACGATTTTTTTAGTAGCTGCTTGTATTGTGTGTAGCATCGTATCGATCGCTACCGGAAGTTCTTGGACAACAGCGGCTACTGTTGGCATTGCTTTAGTTGGTATTGGCAAAGCTTTAGATATATCCGAAGGTTTAGTAGCTGGTGCTATTCTTTCCGGAGCTTATTTCGGAGATAAAATGTCGCCCCTTTCGGACACGACCAATCTTGCGCCTGCTATGGCTGGCACGGATCTTTTCACGCATATTCGATACATGACGATTACGACTATACCATCGATCATCATTACGTTAATTATATTTCTGATTATTGGTCTCTCTAGCACAAGTGAAGGCGATGTAACAGAAACTTTATCAATCCTTTCGGCAATAGAAGATAAATTTTATATTTCGGGTCTCCTGTTTATCGTACCAGTCGTAGTTGTATTTATGATCGTTAAAAAAGTGCCTGCTATCCCTGCCTTACTTGCGGGAACATTGTTAGGCGGTCTTTTCGCTTTAATATTTCAACCGACTATTGTTGCTGAAATTGGTGGTAGTAACGATTTCTCAGGAATGTTCATCGGCGTTATGAGTAGTCTCTATGGAGATATAGCCATTAATACTTCTAATGAAATGGTGAATGACCTTTTGACTTCTGGTGGAATGGCAGGTATGCTGGGAACCATTTGGCTCATACTTTCAGCCATGATATTTGGTGGTGTTATGGAAACATCTGGCATGCTCAAACGAATCGCAAAAGCGATCATTAGTAAGATAAATTCAACGGGATCTTTAGTAGCTTCTACTGTAGGCACTTGTGTTTTCTTCAATATCACAGCCTCAGATCAATATTTGGCTATTGTGGTACCGGGAAGGATGTACGCAGATATATACAAAGAAAAAGGACTCGCCCCTGAAAACTTAAGTAGAACTTTGGAAGACTCTGGTACAGTTACTTCCGTGTTGATTCCTTGGAATACCTGCGGTGCTTATCATGCCAATGTGCTTGGCGTATCCACACTAGCTTATGCTCCCTATTGTTTTTTCAATATCATAAGCCCTTTGATGACCATTACCATGGCTGTTATTAATTATAAAATAAAAAGGCTCAAACCCGAATCTAAACTTGCATGACCTTTAGAGAATCCATCACCAAAGAAGAAGTACAGCAATTACCGCTCATAAGATTTGAAGGCCCAATACATGTCGTCGACAGTTTAGAAAAGCAAGCGATTGCTTTAAGTGCTTTAAATAAAGAAAAGGCACTCGGATTTGATACTGAAACTAAGCCAACATTCAAAAAAGGAGAGTATAACCAAACAGCATTGATTCAGATTGCTACAGAAGATGAAGCATATATTTTCAAAATTAAAGAAATTGGCTTCACTGATCCATTGATACAATTTTTAGCTAATTGTGACATTCAAAAAATTGGGATCAGTATAAAAGACGATCTGAAAGATTTGGTTAAAATCGCCCCCAGATTCAAACCTGCCGGATTTGCAGACCTCAATAATATATCGAGTGAATTAGGAATTAAACAAATCGGTATGCGAAGTTTAACGGGGATTTTTTTAGCGCATCGGGTTTCTAAAAGTCAGCAAACAACCAATTGGGAAAACACCACACTGACCGAAAGTCAGCAACGCTATGCAGCCACTGATGCTTGGGTTTGCATCAAAATGCATCAAATGTTGAATACAAAAGGCTTCATTTCTGGACAGTAAGCGATATTGAATCAACCCTTAATTCTATAATTTTTTCTTCAAAAAGAGTATAATCTGATTTTCTCATTGTACCCCGAAATTCACATATATCAATATAGGTACGGTCACGCCACTTAATTTCAAATTGATTTAAAATTCGTTCTACAGAAGCAGTTTCATCGTACCCAAACAAAATTACGAATTGCTTCTCTGGATAAACCTCCATGGACTTGACTAATGACAAAGCCTCTGAAGCTGCAGTTTTATAGGCGCTTATTAATCCCCCTACTCCGAGTTTTGTTCCTCCGAAATACCTCACTACTACTACCAAGACGTTCACCAAACCATAGGATCTAATTTGCCCAAGTATAGGGTCACCAGCAGAATGGCCTGGTTCTCCATCATCATTTGCTCTGGATTTAGGGTTTTCCATACCTAAGATATAAGCATAACAGTGATGACGTGCATCGTGGTGCTTTTTCCGAAGTTCAGCTAAGTGCTCCGATATATCAGAATCTTGTGATATAGGATAGGCATAAGCCAAGAATTTGCTTCCTTTTTCTTTGTAGAGACCTTCTGTAGGCCTCATAATGGTCTTGTAGCTATCTTCAATCACTAATATTTTCCAGTCTCCTCTTGGCCTCTTCTTTAATATCAGCGGTTTCGGCTATAGCTATGGATTCTATTAAATAATACTGTGCCATTGCGTAGTTTCCGCTGCTCTGATATATTCTTCCTAAGCCAAGATAGCAAAGACTTTTGAAATACTCCCCTCGATTACTGACTACAGCCCCTATGCTCAGCGCTCGCTTATATTTAACTATTGCTTTTTCATAATCCTCAAGCACCCATTCATGATACAAACCATCAAACGCAAAGGAAGAAAGCTGGTAGTATTCCCTGCTGTCCGTTGCAATTATTTGAAAATCGGAGGGCATTATTTTTTTAAATGTTGCTGGGTTTATAGCCATTGATTCCAAGTACTTAGAACGGATATAGACATTCTTCGGATAATCTTTAACCAACTGTGCTACAAATTTTTGCGCCAGCTCAGGCTTGTACTCGTATCGCAAATAAATGTAAGCGAGATAAATATAAGCTTCCACTCTAACGACCAAAGCACCTTGACCGGCAAGCTCCAATTGCGCTATACCTTTGCTTTTATCTCCATTTCTAAAAACCCATACAAATGGCTTGTAAACCGGGTATTTATCTGGATAAGCTTCTCTAAAATAATTATAGATGCCGACGGTAAAGAGAAAATCGGATATTTCATCGGTTTTGCTAAATGCCTTCTTCAATAAAACATAGGCCTTACTAGCTTCATTTACCGCCTTTATATAGTTTCCCGCATCTGCGTAATATTCCGCCAATAGGCCTCTGGCAGCCATCTCGAAAAAAATAGCTTCTGGGTTCTCCTGTTTGCCACCATCAATCTGGCGTGCTTTTGCGGCCACCTCGTATAAGTGATTTTTAAACTTTTCAAATGTCGTATCTTCGGTCACATAAGGAACAGATTGCCAAAGTAAATCTACGGCACGAAGCATGGGTACTATTGGGTGGTTCGGAAGTTTCCGTTCGACTGAGTCCATCCACATGTGCGCAGAATCAGACTCCATATTGTAGATATAATCTACTGAGCGTGTAGCCAACCTCACATTGTCAGGATTACTGAACAATTGACCAAGAGTGCCTTGGGTAGAAGCTAATGAAACAATAAAAGTTAATAATAGCCGTATAATCACCTTATCATTTTAGACGCAATGTTAATATTTCAAAGGGTTTTAAACCCTCAAAACGAAACCTATTTTAGACGCTAACTTCAACTTTAATAGTTGATCAATTCAAAATAAAGAAACCATAACTTTGAAGACACTTAATTCCTCCATAAGGATGCAATGATCTATTACAAAGACCAGTATACGCAAAAACAAACATACACTAATTTAGTGAAGTTCGAAACCGCCCAATTCCTTGTGTACTTTGATCAGGTCCAAAATGAAGCTATTAACATCCCTTTTTCTCCATTTGGTGGAATAGTTCAAAAAAATAATTACTCGCTTAAAGACTTACAAACATTCCTAAATCAATTAAAAGAACAGCTCAAACATTCTGGAATAAATAAAATAATTTTACAACAACCTCCTCATTTTTACAATGACTTTATCACATCTGATGAGTTGATTTCACTTGGGTTTACCTCTCAAAAACCAGATATTAACCAGTATGTTCCCCTTGATAACATCATTTATCACGTTATGGAAAAGCGTTTGCTGAGGAAAAAACATTCCTTCACTATTGAAAAAAGCACCAACTTTTCCTTGGGTCATCAATTTATAAGCGATTGCCGTCAGCAACAAGGGTTAACAATTAACATCACCAGAAATAAATTACTTGCCCTTGTTGAACAAAACACAGCGGCTTACAACCTTTATTTAGTAAAAGAAGAACGTGAGTTAGCTTGTGCCGTCATCACTGTAGACCCAAACCCTGATGTACGCTACTATTACTTACCCGCAACCCATAACAGCTTTAAAAATCTCAGTCCGATGGTTTATGCGCTGGATAAAATCTACATGGATGCCAAAATCGAAGGGTTCCAATATTTAGATCTTGGTAGGTCTTCTATCGATGGTTTCTCACAGAAAGGATTGTTCAATTTTAAAAAGAACATGGGTGCTCAGGAAAGCGTGCTCCATACATTCGAAATGATCCTCTAAAAGATTTATCTCATCCAAGATGATGGGGGCACTAAAAATAAAGAAACACCAAATATTGGGCGAGTGAGACTGCCTAGGTCTATGGACTTCAACGCATCCATACCACCGCTTATTTCATTTTTAACTGGCATACCCAATCCCGCATAAGCGCCTACCCACAGCCAATCAGTCAGTGATTTTTCAATACCTACTTTAAACTCTATTCCTAGCCTTTCGTATGTACTTGTTTCATTATTAAAGTCAAAAGTCTTTAAATCATAGGTCGCATTTTGCAACGCTGCGCTAGCGTATATCAACTGCTTATTATTTTTCATACTGCTCAGTTTTACCTCCTTCGGGAGCAATACGCTTAGCCCCAAATGTCTATTTAACTGATGTTGATAAAAAAGCACAGGTAATAGAAAATTATCTTGATACCTAAAACCAGCACCAACTCGTACGTTTTCAGATAATTGATATCGATAAATAGAGGAAATGGTCAGCAGCGGATCGAGATGAGCTATCCCTCTATCTCCTTGCTTAGCTATACGAATATTTCCTATGAGATCTCCTTTTTTACCAATATCAAACTTATAAATCAGACTTGCTGAATAATGCCTTAGTCTTACTTGGTCAAAGCTTGCATCGTGAGATGGCACGGGATTTCGTAAACTTTCCGAACGATATCTTACCTCACCAAACAGACTAATATTTGGTTTTAATAACAATGGGAATCTTAAATTGGCATGAGCAACAAGCGAATTTTTGTCGTCAGTAGTCGATGGAAGCTGGTTAATTAAAATAGAAGCAATTTTTGGTCTTGGCTTCAAATTTTGGCATTTCCCTTTAACAGAAAAAAGAGAGGTCAAAACGAAAAAAATGCATTTACAAACAACTTTTACTTCACTTCTCATGCAGATTTTATAGCAGTTTAAGTTTTAATTATCTAGCCTAAATGCTTCATCGTTAATAAGCGATACAAACACTTCTTCTAACTTTTGAATGACAAGTTCATTGCCGAAATGGTTCAAATAATATTGGCGTATTAGCTTTTTGTCATACTGATGACTTATTGATTGCCGAATGGCTTTTGAGAGACTATTCACTTCGAATTGATCACTGATACAAGCAATTTCATTTTCCAACATGGTAGAAGCACCTAGCCAAGGAGTGGAAATAATTGGTAGGCCACTGGCTAAAGCTTCAATAATGGCAACAGGTAAGTTTTCATGAAGACTTGAGGAAATGAATCGATCTGCTGATTTTAATAATGGTTTAAGTGCTTCTTTTTCTAGATCACCCAAGAGCGTTACCCTTTCGTGCAAGCCTAACTCCTGAATTAATTTTTCAAGGGGATTTCGTTCACTTCCTTCACCGGCGATTTTCAAATATAAATCCTCTCCCTCCAGAACTAAAGAACTGATTGTTCTTAAGAGCAATTCATAATTCTTCTGTTCTTCCAATCGACCGACAGCAAGTAAAAGCTTCTTCCCATTGCCTTGCCTTTGAAAATTATTTCCGTCTTCTATTTCGAAAAACTCTTCATTGATAAAGTTCGAAACAAGCTGAACACCTTCAATTTGATACTCTTTTAATTTTTCTCTCAAATGTTGACTCACAACTATTACTGCATCAGCATTTCTTAATGATGGTAGTATAAATTCAGCAAACACATCTTTCACGCCTCTCATCGGAAAGGGTGACATGTGCTCAGTAATTACATATGGAATATCGTTCTTAATAGATAGCTGACTCGCTATATAGCCAGCAGGAAAAGAAACCTGAGCATGAATGACATCAGGCTTACCAAAATGGGTCACGAACCTTTCAAGATTTTCTTGATTGGCTTGTATGATACCGGGTAAGTTCCCTGACAAAAATTTTCTCGTCCACGTATGACGCGGATTAACAAAACGAACAAGATTAGGTGCTAGTAATTCTTCTATTTTCTGAATAGGCGGCTTGGAGTACTTTCTTAAGAAAAAGTCCAGTGGTTTAAACAGGGATAACCACAGTTTTGGTTCATGGCTACCCCACTCACTTAAGCCGAGTAGCCATTTTGGACGTTTTGATGACAATACTTTGGCTTGATCCTGAAAAAAAATACCTGTTGTAGGGTGTGCATTGGATGGCTGCCAGGATGGAATTATGAAAATCTTCATCCCTAAAACCAACTTATCGTTGTGCCTCCAATTTCTGTTCCCATTTCCATGTCGACTTTACCATGTCGTCTAAGCTCTTCTCTGTTTTCCACCCGAGTTCAGTATTGGCTATGGTGGTGTCTGCATATATCTGCACAATATCTCCGGCTCTTCGGTCCACCACTTTGAAATTTACTTTCACCTTATTCACTTCCTCAAAAGCATGGATGACTTCCAATACAGAACATCCACTTCCAGTACCCAAGTTGAAGAACTCGTAATTGGCAGACTGCTTATCATTAATTAACCGCGCTAGACTTATTACATGCGCTTTTGCCAAATCAACAACATGAATGTAGTCCCTTATAGCAGAACCATCAGGTGTTGGATAATCTCCACCAAAGACTTTTAATTGTTGGCGTAAACCGATGGCTGTCTGAGAAATAAAAGGCATTAAATTATTAGGAACTCCGTTTGGCAACTCGCCAATCAAACCGCTTTCGTGTGCTCCAACTGGGTTGAAATACCTAAGCGCAATGGTTGATTTATCTGCATTGACTGTCGCGTAATCACGTATAATATCTTCACTTATCTTCTTAGTATTTCCATAGGGTGATTCTGCTTCCTTTCTAGGAGTAGCCTCAGATACGGGAAGCTTATCTGGCTGTCCGTAAACCGTGCAGCTTGATGAAAAAACAAAATTCTTGATGTTATTTGCATTCATAGCATCAAGCAAGTTCATCAGTGATATCAGATTACTTTGATAGTAGAAAAGCGGTTTTTGAACAGACTCGCCAACAGCCTTCTTGGCTGCAAAATGAATGATGCCATCAAAACCCGTTTCTGCTTGAAAAAAAACATCCAACTTCGACTTATCGCATAGATCAAAAACATGTAATGAAACTTCCACACCAGTGATCTCTTTGATCCTATCTATCACATCTGATTGTGAATTGGATAAATCATCAACAATAACCACCTCATAACCTGCATTGATTAACTCAACAACAGTGTGCGAACCTATATACCCGACTCCTCCAGTAACAAGAATTTTTTTCGCCATGAATTTTTTTATTTCAAAAGTATCCTATTCTTCATTCTTTGTGAGAATTAATCGGTTATTTCTAGTTAGAAAATTGCTGCCTCTCCTCATTCAATTTACGCTGAAATCTTAATAATAAACCTTGATGAATGCTGTTCTCTTGATTACAATCATTGAAAATTTTGAACACCACTCGATCTTTGTTCAAAAAAGCCGACTAACAAAAAGATCAGCATACCAATAATAATAATTAGGAAAACCTACACAACTAAATCTATTTCTTATAATATTGTATAATATACATAATTGTAAGTAATGAAAAATAAAGGGCTAGGCGAATTTGAAGAACTTGTGCTTCTCGCGGTATGTATCTTAAATGAAAATGCATATGGAATCTCTGTGAAAAAGGAAGTCGAGGCACATTCGGATAGATCAGTGCTCTTAGGTGCTGTTCATATCACACTATATAGACTACAGGATAAAGGCTTCTTAGATTCCTCAATGGGTGGTAACACAGAAAAGCGCGGCGACCGAAGAAAGAGACTATTCAAGGTTACAGATTTGGGCATGACTCAATTAAAAGCTTCACAAGATGTGAGACAAAAAATGTGGCAATTTATACCTCAATTGAAGCCTGGTAATTGAAGCCTCTTAAAACACCTCCTGACTTACCAGAGAAATTTCTGACATTCTTCGTTCCTGACGAATTACTGGAAGAATTTATGGGTGACTTAGAGGAGATATATGAAGACCGATTAATCGAACATGGCAAACGCTATGCACAGCTCATGTACTGGATTGACGCTATTCATTTCATTTTTGGATTTACCTATCGCTCAAAAATTAACAATCAACTGAATCAACTCGCTATGTTTAGAAGCTATTTCAAAATCGCCTATCGCAACATGTTACGCTATAAGTTTTTTTCATTGATCAATGTTGTTGGACTAGCCATTGGAATATCTATGAGTTTGTTAATTGTCATTCATCTATCAAATGAGTTGAGCTATGAAAAAGACTTCCCTAAACATGAAAGAATATTTCGATTGTCCTCAAATAAATGGGCGAAAATGCCTCCGCTCCTAGCGACTGAATTCAAAGAAAAACTACCTGAAGTAAAGGAAGTCTGTCGTTTTTTTGATTTCGGTCCTAGAGCTTATGCTTATGGACAAAATGAATTGCTGATAGAAAGTCCATTCATTGCTGACCCTTCAATAATAGATATGTTCGACCTCCAATTCATTGAAGGGGGTGTAGATGCTTTAAAAGAACCTTCTTCAGTCATACTTACTGAATCAATGGCAAATCGAATTTTTGTTTCCGGTCAAAAGCGTATTGGTGAGGTGATAACCTTTGATGGCGGTTGGAAACAGACGGTCACAGGAATCATTAAAGACTTACCTCAGAACACTCATTTAAAGGCTGATTGCTTCATTTCTTCGATAAATTCATTCATTACTAAAAATGAATCACGTGCCTGGTCAGGCGTATCAATTTTTGCATTACTAGAAAATGTGCACTCTTTAGAAAAAGTCCGGTCTAAGCTTTTTGACTTTGAATTAGCTTTCTATGATGGGATAGCGACCAAACAAGAATTGGTTGAAGCAAATGATTACTTCGAATTGATGCCAATATCGGACATTCATCTTCAATCAAATAAAGAAAAAGAAATAGAGACCAATAGTGACATCTCCTTCATTTATATCTTCTCCGCTCTCGCGATCTTTATTCTGATTGTTGTCGTGATAAATTTTATCAATTTATTTGTCGCTCAATCACTCAATAGAATTAAAGAAATAGGCTTGAGAAAAGTCCTTGGAGCAATCAAGGCGCAACTGGCAGTCCAATTTCTTTCAGAAGCTTTCTTCCTAGTGATCATAAGCGTGCTGTTAGCTTTGACCATTGCCTATTTCGCGTTACCGTTTTACAACGAATTGGCCGCTATATCAATCACATCAAATCAGCTATTTTCCCTAGAATATCTTGGGTATTTATCGATTCTTGTCATCACCATTGGGCTTATCTCAGGTGGATATCCTGCCTATTATCTTTCTCGGTTTGGTATACGAGAGGGGTTGACAAATAAAGGGCTTAACATAAGTGGTAAACTGCCAATAAGAACAGCTCTCGTTGCATTTCAATTTCTGATTTCAATATCTCTTTTATCAGCCACATTTATTGTTAGTCAACAAATGAAATTCATACAATCTAAAAGTATGGGATTTGCTGAAGATGAGGTCGTAGCTATAAAACTGCATGGTAAACTTCGTGATCAAGCAATAGAGCACAGAGAAAAGATGAAAGCCGAGTTACTCAAATATCCTGATATCGCTCAAGTATCGTTCAGCTCCTACCTGATTGGTAGCCGCTTTGGTTTAGAACCATTTTATCTTAAAAATAATCCTGAAAATGAATTAACTCCACGTGTATTGATCGCAGATACTGATCTAATTGAAACTTTAGGGATAGAAATCGTAGAGAGTAATCTTAAAAGCAAGCAATTCTCCGGGAGAAAATATTTCGTCAATGAGACTGCAGCCCAATTGCTACAAACAACGCAATTACTCGGCAGCACAGGTGTGAATAGCTGGCAAAATAACGAGGGTGAAATAGTGGGCGTAGTAAAAGATTTCCACTTTGCATCCTTGCATCAAGCAGTCGACCCATTGATCATACAAGTTTCTGAAGAGGATCAGAATGCGCTAAGTTATTTATTGATAAGAACTAAGACCCAGAACCTATCAGCGACGCTTGAAAAAATCAACACGACCCTAACCGACATTGCTCCAGGAGCTTTGATCGTGACAGCATTGATAGATGAAAATATGGAGCTCTCCTACAGAGCTGAAGCCAGTATGTTTGCAATATTCAAGCTTTTCTCTACCATTATCATAGGACTTGCATGTATTGGTCTATTTGCATTATTTGCTTTTGTCGCTCAGGCCAAAACAAAAGAAATGGGCATTCGCAAAACTTTAGGCGCCTCAATGGGACAACTCCTATTCATAATGTCCAAGAGCTACATAATTATACTCGTAATAATTGTTTTCATAGCAGTACCCATCACATGGTATTTCTCTTCTGACTGGCTTAATAATTTTGCATTTAGAATGGACCTTAAATGGTGGCATTTCATTTTTCCAGCTCTTACAGTCTTGTCCTTAGCAGGTATTGCTATCGTATTTCAATCATGGAAAGTGGCTACTCGCAATCCAGTTGACTCTTTGAAGTCGGAATAATGAAAAAGGATAAATGCCAGCGTTTCGACACAATACTAAAATTGAATATCAAAGGAGCCATTTAGGATAGCATCAATATGTACAGTTTGATAAGTATCTTCGCTGGTGTATTTATCTCATAAACTACTGTAAAAGAGATTTGGTACTTGGGTGACTTGAAACAGCGTTCAAGTAAAGTAAACATCTTTCATCGGTGGAAAATGTAGTTTTTATGATCGTGCTAATGAATGTAATTCTCTCGTTTGATGCTATTTTGGGTACCATGGCATTAACTGACGTCTTTTGGGTAATAGCCTGTGTCATCGTCAAGCATGGTGCGTTGATGATTTGTCTCTCAAGTGGTGTTCCTCAGGTCTTAGCGAAAACAGATTAAATGGAATTCTCGTACTTTTTATTCTCTTTCTTGTTACCGCTATCCTTCTTTCTGAAGGCGGAGATATTGATCTGCTTGAATTATTTGGCAGGAAAATCACACCAATGAACAAAGCCACATTCTACTTCATTATTTTCATCCTTGTCATCATAGATATCGTACAAGGTAAGTATCAAAAGAAATTATTAATAATAGAAAAAGCTGCTGCGAATATTAGCAGCTAATCAAACATATCTTGGAAGCGAAAATCGATAATTACAATATCTGGATTAAAGGCGTAGATGAGTCGATCATCAAAGTAGAATTAACAGCATTGTTACAAAAATCTGGATTTACTATTTTGAATTTCATAGATCACCATTTTGATCCTCAAGGTTATACTGGACTTTGGCTGCTAGCAGAAAGTCATTGTGCGTTACATACTTTTCCCGAAGAAGATAAGTCGTATATTGAACTTAGTAGTTGCAATGAAGAGATGTACCTTCTTTTCAAGAATCAATTAACCAATTACTTTCAAATCTTTGATTAAAATGTTTGTAAAAGCGTGAAAAAAACGCTCGTCCAACTCTTCTATATCGCTTTGCTATATGCATGGTGTTATCATATCCATGAATTTTATTTCAGATTTGAAATTGCCAATCAAATAGCGCTTTTCTTGACGATCATTATAGGCTGGTGGATAGGTATATCCATGAAAAAAAAAATTGGGATTATTGGTCTATTGACGCTGCTTGCACTTCCCTTAACCTTGCAGCCAATTGTCACCACGCTCATCGCTCAAATGAGTAAGAGTTGGCTTATCATTTTTCTCATTGGAGCGAGTTGCAGTTTTACCGTTGGGAGTATTCGTAAACTATCTTTATTATCCGTAGGAATAGCCATCCTTATCAGTATATGGTTTATTCCATATCCAATGCCAAAGAGTCAAAAACACTTTGTGGACAAAGTCGTAGCATCAATGCAAACAACAGATGACGAGGTGCAAATTGTAGAATGGAAATCACATTTCTGGTTGCATTATGGCTATGAACTGCAATTCTCAACAATAGACAAACATGTGCTTGCTGAGGCATTTACTTTACCTGCGATTCATCTAAAACCTGCACCCCTCAACGTGCTTGTACTTGGAGGAGACAATCATTTAATTTTAAATGAATTGAGTAAAAGCTCAAAGGTTAATCACGGAATTATCGTTCCTTTTGACCCTGAATACTTTCAATTTGTCTCTTCGAACAAGTCATTATTAGGCATTGGAACTGACTCGAAAAATCTAAATATTTCTAATAGGAGCATTGAAGAATATCTAATAGACACAACCACTTTTGATATCATCTATTTTGATTACAAAATTTCGCTTGACAGTTTGAAAGATCTTGTAATGAACGATTCCTATTTATTCAACGAAGATGCTCTTTTGGTATTTCCATCCGGAAATCCATATCTGGAGGTTGATAGGTTTAACAATAGTCTTGCGACCCTTGATAGCCTCGGATACGCAGTATTACCCTATCATGCGCAAGTGCCTACAAAAGGCGAATTATCTTGGATACTAGCAAGTCAAAGCATGAGCTCAGAAGAAATGAAAAGGAAATTGCTCGACATTCCAGAGGACGCAAAAGGAATTTGGTGGAACAAGGAGGCTATGAAAATGATGCTTTCTTTTGGCAAAATAGACTACTTCACAAGGTAATAACCTGCTATACGGATTCGTCCACGGCCATATCTAGAAATCTCCTAAAGGGTAGCATCAGCTCATAGAGCTCGATTAGTCGTTCCTTAAAATTGCCTTTAACAACATTGTCTTGCGTAAAGTCTTGCTGAACGACGAAACTCTTCAGCCTCAACCATTCGATTCTTGGATGATCCCCAGTATAACCTTTCGGAGAAGTTTTTAATGTGTCCCGCATCCATAAGCCTCCAAAGGTCTTTTTAAACTTTGGCTCGGTGAGAATAGCCGCTAATTCTTCCCCGTTATAATCAATTTCTTGTCGGATGAGCTTAAGCTTGTCGTTAGGTACGTGGTACATTCCGCAGGCCACAAATGATCCATTAATCCCAAGGTGAATATAGAACTCGCTTCTATTTTCCGCTTTATCGAGTGAAGCACCAAAATTATCTTTGTAAGTCGGCTTCTCAGGATGAAACATTTTATTGTTGTTTATCCTATTGATCGCCTTTTTTCCGGTAGTGTCTTGATAATTAGGGTCGGATTCTCTGAAAATATGATTTAACTCCTCGAGAAACGAAATATAACTATCACGGACCTCAACATACTCGCTACGATGCACATCCATCCAGCTTTTATCATTGTTGTCGCCCGTATTTAATTCCCTTAGGAAGTCATATAGTTTTTGAAAGTCCATCCTTTTTTTATTTCAACTAGATATCGAGAAAGGAGTTCGAAAATCCCAAGAAAGCTGTCATTCGACAATTAATACACATCCCATCTACCTTTAAGATAGTACCTATATAACACAGGATCATGGAGTCTATTAATATCAATTACCTCCTCCTCAGACTCAAATATTTGACCTCCAAAAGAAGAAATCAAAGTAAATGCCTCTTCGGTCAACCATGCTGTTTTTACCAAGTTCAATGACAGACTTTGCACAGCTTCCTGAAGATCACTAGGGTGATTTTTCGCTCCTATAATCCATCCCCATTCGCCAAGTGTTAGTACTTGATTATGCAATGGAAGCGTATTGAATTTTGCCGCTGCAATGGTTTTCTCTATACATTTAAACGCTTGAGCTGCATAATATGGACTCCCCGCTTGTGTGATAAAAATACCTTTTTCGGTAAGTGCTGAATAGCACAATTGATAAAATTCCAACGAATACAATCGGCCAAGATCGATCGTTCTTGGATCAGGGAAATCGGCGATAATTACATCGAACTTTTGACTTAAGTCTGCTAGAAAAGTAAACCCATCTTGATTAATAATCTTAACTTTTGGATGATTAAGAGCGTTTTTATTAATATTTAATAGGGCTTCATGACTCCTAGCCAAATCAGTCACCGCAGGATCTAAATCAACGAGGGTTATTCCATCCACTTTAGGATATTTTAAGATTTCACGCACTGCCGCACCATCACCTCCTCCTAGCACCAAAACCCTCTTCACATCACCGTGGAGTAACATAACAGGATGGACCAACGGTTCATGATACATGGCTTCATCAAAAGAGCTGAGTTGCTGATGGCCATTTAAAAAAAGCCAATAATCCCCTTTGTCATAAGACATAATAATTTTCTGATAGCGACTCTGTTCGCTGTAAACTACTCGGTCTTTATACCTTATCTGATCACCCCAATCAACGATTTTTTGTGAGAAGATTAAATTTAAAGCCAGCAGTAAAAAAACGAGTAACGAATAGATTATCAACCTTCCCTTTTGCTGCTTTAATTCATCCCAAACGGCATAAATCAAAACAAGTGCGACCAAAAAATTAACAGTCCCCAATATTGGAGGTGTATAAGTAAGCCCTAAATATGGAAGTCCTACAAAAGCGAAGAAAACACCACCGGCCAAACTCCCGTAATAATCATTCTCTAAAGCCGAAGAGATGTTTACTTTCAAACTTTGAAACTGCTCGTTGAGGCGGATGACAATGGGTATCTCCATTCCTATAAAAAGCCCAATGATAATACATAAAAGATAGATTACGATCGCTGTTTGTCCATAAAAAGCATATACCGAATAAACGATCAAGGTCACATTCGAGGCAATGCAAGAAAGGCCAAATTCTATCAATACGAATCGCTCTAAAAGATTGGTCTCTATTTTTTTACTGAGCCTGCTGCCAAGCCCCATGGAAAAAAGCATAACCGAAACGATCATCGACCATTGAAAAACTGAATCTCCAAGAAAGTAAGTCGCTAATGTCGAAAGGGTATATTCTGCCACAATCCCAGATAAACCAGTAGCAAATAGAGCGACCTTAAGTACGGTACTGGTATATTTCAACGGATTATAATGCCCAAGAAATCAAAATAGAACCTCCAATATAGGCGAATGCCTCAATCAAAGCTGCTCCACAATTAGGCACTTCTTGATTTACAATTTCATCTGTTAGATTTTGTCCTGGAAGAAGAATTTTATCAGTAATTAAGCGCGCAATTGGTAAGAATACAAGACCAACTGAAACATCAATCCCTACATCCTGAAGGGTAACCGTCCAGCTCACAAAATCATGCATTAGCGCAAAACGAATAAGGTTGGCAATGGCTATAATCGCACCCGCATACCCAATAGCAACAGCCACATTTTTTTTCTCAATGTGCTCGTGAATATCATATGGCGTAATAAGGTTGTAGATAAAAGTGGTAATCAAAAGAATAAGTTGACCTAGAACCCAATACAAGAGCGCTGTAACCACAGGTCCGCCAACACCAAACCCTTCACCATGAATTGCTCCCAGCACAATCAAACCAGTGGCAATGCCATTCGCACCTTCTACAATACCTGTTCCTAGATTCTGATCTTCAATAATTTCTTTTTTCAGATCAAATTTTGAAAGAATAACCTTGTCATTAAAAATCAAGGAGAGATTCAACAAAACAATAGACAACCCACCGTAAATACCAATATTAATCAAGTCATTAAGAAGGCCATAAGATTCCCCCATCACAGCACTGCCTATGGCCAGTAGCAATCCAATGAAGTAGCCTACATGGGCTGTTGCAAATGCTACATTGTCTTTTTCAACGAGTTCATGTGCCACACGTACTTTCGGATGGAACAGCTGATAAACTACTTTGCCAATAATAAACAAAACAAAACTTGCAATGATGTAAACAATGCTACTTAAGATGTTATCGATAATTTCCATAAAATATAGGTTTAAGTTGTTGTCGCTTATTTACCGAATGAACCACTGCGTGAACGATAGCCGCTAGAACTTGTTGATGATCGAGCTGTTCGTGATGAGACATTCTGCTTAAATGACGACCTACTTTTGCTCCAACTAGAATTTGGTTTGGTACTGCGACCATGAGCGCTGTTAGTTCCATAATAAGAGCTCCCACCTGTACTCGGCCCATAATAGCCCCGACCTGTACCTGCATAACCACCTCGATAATCGTTATAATGACTTCTACGAGCAGGATAAGACATCATATTGAACATGGAGGACATCATGGCATAACGGCCATAAAATGCCCAAAAACTGTTGCCGCTGTTGTCTGACTTCCATTGCCCGTATTTTTCGTTACCGACATAATTGCTATACCCTGGAGGTGCAGCTCCTTTTGATAGTTGACCAGTACTATCTCTAGCCATAACTTCCATGCCCATATCATTGATATGCTTATTGAAAGTTTCCTTACTTACTTGGAGCATTCCTGTGTTAAACTCTTCCAACTTACCCTGTCCATCGTCCTGAACAATTTTATACTGATGATAAAATGTTTCAACGAAATTACCCTTTGTTTCCATGTCGAAGAGTATCGCGGTAAAAGGCTTATCGCTAGGCAAATCTCTGACGATAAGGTCTAATGGATTTTTCTGATACTTCTTTCCTCCACACGAGAAAAGCATAATCGTTAGCACAACAAGGCCGAGATATTTAAGAATTTGGTGTTTCATTTTTGTAATTACTTTATTCAGGTCAGAAATAAATTACTTATCTGCTCCAGGTAGTATATTGGATATCTGATATGGTTTGACAACTATTCCTGCGGATGCTTCCACATTTTGCTCATCCCATTGAGTCAAAGATACGACACGAGTTTCTTCTTCATTCAAATATTCCCATGTTATAAACTCTTCCCAATCATCTTCTTTTTTAGCTGCATTTTTAAAATAACCTGCCGAATCCTCTTCGAGGAAATAGGTCTCTCCTGCGTAATGGATTTTTTTATAAGATTTCCCTTTTTTCGAAATCTTCTCGACTACATCTTCCTCAATCTTTCTTAAACTAATTGAATTCGATAAAACAAGGTACAATTCATCATCGTCCTCCACTTCAAGGAAGGCCACTTCATCTCCGCTATCTACCTTGTATTCTCTCGTAAAACTATTATTACCCCAGTCATACTCATAGACTTCTCTTACGATCCAAGACTTCATGTCATAATCAAACACAAAATTCACATCCAAATCCTTCACACTAAGGTTCGTTACATCGTATAACGGCTCCTCTTTTTTCTTCTTTTTGAATATATTAAACATATCTTTTTTTATTTAAGAGACTTCTTCTAAATTTCTGAATGAGCCCCAATTAATACTGAAACTATAAGCTTGAAAATGTTTTTGCCTGAAAACATCAAAATCATAATTTTCGTTAAACATAAATGCCAATGGGTGTTCATTGATCAAATATAACTCTTGGCTACTATACATTTTGTTAAAAAGTCTAGTCACCTGATATTTAAAATCACTAACAAGTAAAAAGTACCTATTTATCTCTTTAAACGTGTGTTCCTTTAGCTCAACATTTTCACACGCCATTTCAACAAGATTCTTTTGAGCATCCATTCTTTTTAAAATTTCAGCTTTCACTTTTATCCCTTTAGCTGTTAATCTCACATTGTTAAACAACCAGTCAACTCTAGTGATCAACCCCATACGCATGAGTGGTGTCATTACAGACTCTTTTCTATATTTTTTAAAACCTCCTATTCTCCGATGAACCTGCTTCAAATACCCAGCAATTGGTTTGTTTCTAATTGCACTTTTTAACTTAAAAGGTTTTAAATCTACAGTTAAACTTGAATTAGTGTTTGAGGAATCGTTCACCAAATAATCGTATCGAGTTGTACGGTGATAATCGTATCTGGTTATGTTTAGCGAATAGAATCCGTCTGCCAATATTTCGTAAAAATTAATTTCAAGTATATCAACTGTGGAAATCGCGGGGTTAATTAAAAGCGCTTTCTGTCCAGTGGACAAAATAATTTTTTCACTTTCGTATTGACTTAGTCTAAAGAGATCTAACAGGATAAAGACAAAATATCCAAAAATCACAAGAAGTGGATACATGGCAAAACCAAGAAAAAACATCATTACCAACCAGTCCTTTCCAAACAGAAGATAAGTGGATACAATAATTGCAATAGCCAAAATAAATGCCCCTGAAAATCCTAATCTTGAGAGTCCATAAAACTCTGAATTCTCAAATTTATCTCCTGGCTTTAGACTCCTATTTGTAAATGAAATAATAAACCAAATAATGATTACAATCAAAATTGGAATAGTGGAACTTGTTAGCGGTAATAGGTTCTTTTCATTTTCACGCTGCGCTTTAAGTGTACTCGCTACTTCTTTCTTTCTTTCCAAGTAATGGCTATACTTATTTACCGCCATTTGCAAGCTATTATAAATGCCTTTCTCAGCAATATTTTGCTGACCCCACTGCAAGAAAAATCGATCCACAATTCCAGCACTCTGAGCAGTCAAATTAAGTACAGAAATGCGCACTTGATTTGTCCTGATATCAATTTTCACAAAAACGAATTTGTTGAAATTTGGAGTGCTCCGAGGAAAGGATGGGTTCGTATCCTCGGAATTATAAGTGTAAATAAATAAAGTGATATCATGGTTTTGTTCAAAAACCATGCACAACCTATTTATTGCACTTGCTTCTTCCAAATTAAAATAGTTGGCTTTATCTACCAAACCAAAATCAGCCGATTTAAGAGATAAACTTGCTAATAGTGCGAGGCAAAAAATGCTTTGAGTCCTATTCACCAAACACTTTTTTGAAAAAATACAATACACCCAAAGCAACTAGCAAAATGACACCTACTTTAAATAGAATATTGAAAACTATTCCAAAAAGAAAAATAGCTACAATGATTATTAGGAATATTTTTAGTAATTCAAACGTCATTTTTTTGAAGGTTTATTCTCACTTATTTTATCCAATATTCCTCTGAGATTGTCTGCAATAGCATCAATACTCTCTACAAGTTTTGCGTTTTGGCCATGGCCGAGTTGCTTTTGTTTTTCAGAGAATACCTCAATGATATAATTCCATCGATCAGATTCCTTAGGACTCAACACCTCTGTAAGTTGTTTAAAGCGTAGCAAATTGGCTTCTGCATTTGAGGTCAATGTTTGTGACTCATTTTCATAATGTGATTGTATAATTGTCTCGACCTCAGCCACATTCATCATTGGGAGTATTTTTTCAGCAAGCTTATTCATATCTCGATATGACCCCTGAAGTTTAAATGCAGGCGCTACTCTGTACTCTTCCGCCATCGCTGCTGATGCTATATATTGGCTATTCACAGCAAGCACCACATCTCTCGCTCTCATCAAGTGCTTAATCACTGAAACATATTCCTGGAGCTCTTCAGCAGAATGGTTGACTTCAAATTTAAGTCCTTCACCAGAGCCTTGCTCGGCTAACTTAATGACCGTACGAACATCGGAAAGGCTTCTCGAAACCAGACGACTTAGAATGCTATTGGAAGTAAGGCAATTCTCAATATAGCTCAATTTAAAAGCGTCCCCAGAGTCTCCAATTACATCTCCAAGATTATAAATATCTGCGCGATTAGAGAGCATATCTGGAATTTGAAACTTATCTCCCGACTCGGTGTAAGGGTTTCCTGCCATCACTACACACACTTTTTTCCCACGAAAATCATATGTTTTGGTCTTGCCTTTATATACTCCTTCTATTTTTCGCTGCGCATCGCACATGGAGATAAACTTTTGAAGAAACTCAGGATTACAATGCTGAATATCATCTAGATAGATCATCACATTATTTCCCATTTCAAAAGACAAATTCAGCTTTTGTAGCTCCTCGGCAGAAGCAGCATTTGGCGCATCTGCAGGGTCTAAAGAAGTCACTTCATGCCCTATGGCTGGACCATTTATTTTCATGAAAATAACCCCAAGTCTGCTGGCGATGTATTCCATCAAGGTCGTTTTACCATAGCCTGGAGGGGAAACCAGCAAAAGCAACCCCATGAGATCTGTTCTCTTATTTTCTCCAGCTGTCCCTATTTGCTTGGCAAGGTTGTTTCCAATTAGTGGGAAATAAACTGTATCAATAAGCTTATTTCTTACGAAAGAAGAAAGCACCCGAGGCTTAAACTCATGAAGCCTGAGTTCATTACGATAGTTTTCCGATAACCTTTTTTTAAGTGCTGCCAACTGTTCGAAAGCAAGCGCATCTACCTTGGTATATCCCGATAACTTTTTGAAAAAATTATTTAAGTGAAGATTATATTTTCCATCCTCAATGACATTGTGTGAGCCTTTTAAGCCTTCTAGGGTCTTAGAAAGACTGACTTTTTTCACATTGAATTCGGTGTAATCGCCGTAAAAAAGCAGCGCAGCGACTTCATCAGCATAATTCGTAAAGTGAGGTTGGTCAATTTCTTTAATGAAGGCAGAAAGCCACTGGCGGATCATCCTCATAGCCAAAGGCGGAGTATCATTCAGGCTTTTTAGGGAAGCCTGAAACTTGCTGACAGCTTTGCTTTGTTTTAAATATTTCAAAAAGAGTTGGTGACATTCGGACGCCCCTTGACTGATAATAAAATTATCTCCTTCGGAAAGTTGATCGAAAAGATACTGAGCAACCGCTAAGTAGTCTGGCTTAACATCATAAAAATGTGCTTCTTGAGATTCAATCTCATTTTTCAAATCATTGACAATCCCTTCGAATTCCCTTGACGAAGGGAAAACTGACAGAATCAGTGCGGCCGCTTTCACCTGACGTTCATAAAGTTTCTTTGTCTCGTCATTCACACAAGAATTCCAGAAGAATTTTGCTAATGCTCTAACCTCAGCGCCATATTTTAATACACCAGCAACTTGATTAAGTGTAATGATTTCATTTAAGATCAATATGGTATCAAATTCATGAACTCCCTTGATATATCCTTCTCCGAAACGAGTCGCCATTTGTCTTTGCACGAAGGATAGTTTTTCCGTTTCGCTCATCAATTGATAAGTTTCCAAATTGATCGTCTTTTCTGCAAAAAATGCCTTTGCCGATACAATAAGTCCAAAGAGCGAAAATGACAAATATTCTGCACGGTACACTTCTCTGTTCTCGGAAATCAACGACTGATCCCAAAGGTGTGAAAGCGCTGCGAGCTCTTCATTTTTTATAACTTCAAAAAAATCTGTGCCCGCAAGATGATAATGCGGTAGTTTATTTTTCACCACCATACTTAGGTCAAGAGTAAGATTATTAGTGAAAAATTGATGGTTCCCCATCTGAATAATATTGTCTCCGGCAGTAAATAGCTCTTGCTTGTCTTTTAATTGACGAAGCACATCTTCCTTGATCGTTTTTAGCTGACTCGTCAAGTCGTCTGACTTTACAGTCTCTCCCATCGAGACAAGTTGATTTGAAATAGACCTAATTTTCTCTACCATTAAATCTGAAGCAAAATAGCCGTTGATATCTTGCTTGGATTTGAGCGTGCCTGACTTATTGCGAATAGCGCTGAGTACTCTTTCAGCTGCTTGAAATAGCTGATTTGCTTTTTTATTTCGTTGCTCAGTGAGGTAAAGTTTTTTTGATTCGAAAGCATTGTATACTTCTTCCCGCTTTTGAGAAATTAAGTCAATGAACTCTTCGAATTCTGAAAATTTTCCTTCCAGTTCTTCCACCTGTACGATTAGCTTCGTCAAGTATTCCTCACATTGCGCTGGGGTATCGCAGATATCCAAATAGTTGGTTACGCTTTGCTCCAACAGTTTGATTGTCGCATTGAACTCCGCTTTCCCCTCTGCTTCAAGTAGACTCTTCCTGATATTCGCAAGCTTATTTTTTACCTGATTGTAGCTTCCATAGATATCCGAAATCCCTTCAATGATGGCTGTCGTTTGCGTTGCATCCGTAATTTTCAAATTACTTACCGTCTCTATTAAAAGGTCTAACTCCTTGGCAATTTGCTCGCCTGATTTGAGCAGTTCATTGGCATCAATTACCTTTTTTATTTTATCTATTTTCGTTTCAAACCCGACTATTTTTTCTTGGAAAGGTTTCAATGCATGATCCTGAGCTAAAAATCTCACGCACGATTCTGAAACATTATCAGCCGCTTCTGATAAGTCAGCATCAAATGAAGAAAGTTTTTCCTGATCAATATACCTTAGGTCCTTGGCACTGATAACTTCTCCTCTTACCGACCTTATCTCGCTAAGAAGACTTACATATGCTGTAATTTTTCCAAAAGAAGCCCTAGATTTTTTTAGTGCTTGACTTTGCAACTCGGCCAATTCGCCCAATCGCTTTGCTGAGGTCTCCCGAATTTTTTGTACTTTTTCGTACTCGTCTACCGCAGATTCTGCCACACTCCGTATTTCTTTGAGCGGTGCGTCCAAGTCATAATTCTTAGTATTGAGCCAGTGATAGGTATCAATCGTATCTGTCGCCTTCTTTATAATGTCAATGTATAAATCGCCATAAATCTCCTCTCTATTAATGAGGTTGATAATATCCTGACATTCGGCCATAGCACGGACCACTTCTTTATTCCCGATCTTCTGTAAAAATGAATCTGATTTTTCTTCGGCCTGAAAGTTTACACCGGTAAAAGGCGTTTGCCATATCTGGATGGCATGGTGTTTTTTGGGTTCTTCATCCGCTTTAAACACACACATTTCGCCATTTTCAAAAGTTGTAAAACCATGGCAGACAATCGGATTTTCCACTTTTTGAGAAATAATATTATAATTCAACAGCAGATAAACACCTTTTTCCCTATTGTAAAAGACATAAATAAAATCCTCTCCATTCAAAGAAGTGATACGTCTTTCAAAAAGCATGTCCTTCAGATTCAAATCAAAAAGCTTGAACTCTCCAGACTGCAGATAATACCCGTTACTAAAAATCAATCCGTGATTATCCGGTAATAGTATGCCCGACTCGGACAGGGTGTCTATCCGTTTTACTTCCTTCAGCTTTTCATTAAAGACCAAATACCGATCTGCTTCTTGGTATGGCTTTGCCTTAATTAATATCAAATTACCAACTACCGCATAATTAAATTCCGCATCATCGAGCGTTTGCTGTGAGTTAGCGACATCTTCCCTATAAATACCTTGACCATCATCTGTGTTGTCCTCCACCTTGATGGTCAGATCTCCACCGACACACTCAACAAAAACTCTGTCCTCTATTGACACATGAGGATGCAGCCCATCACGATAATCTTCCCGCCGAGTTTTTTTCCATTCGAACTCATATTGTGCCGGAAATTTATATTCATGATCGCTTCGATTATCAATATAAATCAGCTCTTCTTCTTGGATCTGCCATTTAAAAGTCTTGACATCATTAACGTCCTTTCCGATACGAAAAACCATATGAAAAAATGGCCCAACGGAGGTAAACCTTAAGAATTGGGTGTTTTTATAATATTTGTAGAGTTTTTGAAAATCATCAAGAAAAACCTTATCCGTTATGATCGTATTGAGCTTGAGCTCATGAAAAGTATGGTCTGATTGATATTCATAAAAACTAAAAACATCCTCAATCTTCACCTCACTCCTTAGCCCCACATGCACATTGTACCCAAAGAGAAACTTGGAGCCGAAGGAAAACATATCCCAAGGAATACAATTGTTGTTCGTGGTAATACGCTCGGAAGCCAGCACTTTCGTCTCGATTGTTCCGAAAACGCTTTTCCGTTCGTCGTTAAGCTTATTTACCTGTGATTTGAGTTGATCGGCAGTAGCTACAATTCTACTACGTAATAGCTCGTAGGTTCCTGCTTCCAAAGTGTTGCTTAATTCTTCTGCCATGAATTTTTTAATGGAAAAAATGAAGTCAGAGATGTTCGATCTCTGACCTTAATACTGTCATTACAATCCTAAATCAGCAATTTTCTGATCGGAGATTCCTAACGCTTCGGACACTTTCCCTAACTGAGAAATCATATTCTTTTCTCCATCACTTGAGGCTTTTCCCGTCAATTTCAGTAGCAAAGCAGAAACACTTAGGTCTTTTACCTCCTGGACATTTAAGCCAAACTGGTCGACAAAGTCACGCAATCTCTCCTTGAAGTTATCTCCATTTGCAGTTGAAAAGAAAGTGTCTTTTACTTGAGTCAACACATCGCTGTTAGACAACATTCTATCAATCGATTTGCCTTTCGTTATAGATCCAACGATTTGCTCGAAGAACATGGTCTCTCCACCTACAATATCAATTTTAGCCGATTTCAACGCCTCAGAAATCACAGAAGCCTGCGCCATGGCTATTTCTTTCTGTATAGCTATTTTGGAAAGCTCTACCTCTTTGCTCATTTGCAACTGCAACTTGAATTCTTCATGAGATCGACCAGAGTCATCAAGGACTTTCATTGCCTGCGCTTTTTCTTTGATACCTTCCGCCTCCGCGCTAAACTTCTCTTTCATCACTTTGGCTTGTGCCAAACCTTTCTTTTGCTCCGCATCGGCTTTCAATGATATAATGTTTGCTTCGGCTTCTCCTTTCTGAAAATTGACTTTGGCAGCTACAGAACCTATTTCATGATCAGACTGTGCCTGTGCCGAGCCTCTCATCTGAATACCTTTAGCTTCAGCCTCTGCTTGTGCTTCAATAACTGCAGCAGCAGAGTTTCCTTCTTTCTCCTTAGCGGCTGCTTTCGCCTCCATCACCTGAGCCTCTGACATTCCAATGGCTGCAGCTTCAGATGCTTGCGCCTCAGCAAGGGTTTTCTTCGCTTGTGCATGATGGACTGCCGAAGTTTCGGCAGCTTGTGCTTCGATCAATTGTTTTTTAGCAGTATGCTCTGATGCTTGCTTTCTTGCCTCGGCATCCTTGATCATTTTCACAAGTGCTTCTTCTGCATCTCTTTCGGCTAAAGTAATCGCAACTTTCTTTGTTCTATCAGCTTCGGCAAAAGCTTGGATATCCTTCATTCGCTCTTTCTCCTCCACAACCGTTTTCTCAATTGTCACACGCTCGCGAATGACATCCTGAATATTTTTACGCTCTTCTTCTACCGCTTTTTCCTTTTGGATAGTCGCTATTTCCACGAACCTTTGCTTATCCGTTTGCTCCAGTAGTCTCGCTCTGTCTACCTTCTCAGTTTCTACGGCTTCAGTACGTTCCTTATTTTTTTGTGCGACAATCACTTCCCGCAGCTTATTCTCTTCTGCGACATGAAGCTCTTCTTCCGTCGTGATTCGCGCCCGTCCAGATTTTAGTCTTTCCTCTTCTTTTATCTTTTCAGTTTCTGCCTCTTCTCTAGCCTGTGCCGATTCAATTTCTCTTTTTTGCTTGGCCTCTGCCACTGCTTGTTGCCTTTCTAACTCAAGTATGGTTTCTCTTGCCTCAACATCTTGTTTGGTTAGCGTTTTCTCTTTCTCTCTTAGTATCTGATTGGATAACATCTTTTGTGCTGATGTCAATTCAATGATTTTTTTAATACCCTCAGCATCGAGAATATTATCCTCATCAAGCTCACGCATAGGTGTCTGCTCTAGGTAGTCAATAGCACAGTCATCAAGAATATAACCGTTGAGATCCGTGCCAATAATATTAAGTATATCCTGCTTGAAATTGTCTCTCCCACTATAAAGCTCAACAAAATCGAAATTTTTTCCTACCGTTTTTAAAGCTTCAGAAAATTTTGCGTCGAACAACAACTCCAATGATTCCTGACTAGAGGCTCTATGCGTTCCGATGGATTGCGCTACCTGTTTGACATCTTCTTCCGTTTGATTTACTCTTACAAAAAATGTCACCTTAATATCTGCACGCATATTATCCTTACAAATCAATCCTTCACGCCCGGTCCTGGCGATCATAATCGTTTTGAGGGTAATATCCATTACTTCCAATTTATGAATAACCGGCACTACAAAAATTCCTGAGAAAGAGACAATCGTCCCTCCCATCCCAGTTTTTATCATCGCTTGGCCTTGTAAAGCCTTACGGTACATTTTAATAATAGCTGTCGCTATACCGAGAACAGAAAAAACGATTACAATAATCACTACATAAAATATTGGTCCGGACATATAGATAGAGTTAGTTTAATTGGTAAGGTTCTACGAAATAAAAATTTTGAGCTTTTTGAAATTCAATAATGAGTGCGGTCGCATTTTTCGGTACCGTATATCCCTCTCTAGTCTTGGCAGTGATGAGGATAGAGGTTCCATTAATTTTGATTTCAGCTTGCCCTTTTCTGTCATGTGATATAGGAAGTTTAGCTATACAAACACGGCCAATAATATCTTTGATAGCTTCTGTTTCTGTCCTGATTTTACGGTAGATTTTTGCTATCGGAATGGTAAAGAACTTCGCAACAAAAAGACAGGCTATTGTCGCGGGCAGAAAAATCAAAAGTCCAGCGATGAAGGATGTTACGCCAAGAAGGTCGTTGGTAATCAATGTCACCATCCATAATGGAATAGTAAAAAAAGTAATGAACACCATTAGCGGCATATGCCCGATGTTGAAAAAAGATAAAACAGATGCTAAACCTTCTAATTCTACATCTCCATCCACGTCAAAATCGAAATCCAAAGCATCTATGTCAATAACGCCTACAATAACAATTAACCAATATAAAATAGTGAATATGAGTAATATCGTAGGTATAATATTGACGCCAGAAAAGGCGAATGCTAATAATTCTGTCATGGTGTTTGGTGGTTAAAAAATATTCACTGAGTGAATCACAAATATTGGCGATGCACACAGCATCGCCAATGATAATCATTATTTGTCTAAACCAAGTTTTGCTTTCATTGCAGCTAAGTCGTCTGTCGCTTTGACGCTTTTACCGTCAAGTGCTGAATCTATCTCATCATCTAATGATTTTGACTCTCCGGCTATATCGCCATACGCTTCAGCCAAAGCTTCTTGTTGTGTTACTTTCTCTTTCATGCGTTCTAGCATGGAAACAGTACTGGTAGCATCTATCTGAGCCATTTGCTTATTCACTTTTGCAGAAGCTTCACTTACTTTCACCCTTGCTTTTAAAGTTCTAAGCTCATTTTCATAACCACTGATATTAGATTTCAATTTCTTCACTGTCACATCAAGTTGTGCGACGTTTTTATCGAAGCGCTCTTGTTCTGTTTTACTTGTGTTCATCGCCTGGGTGAACTCTTCTTTTTTGGTCAAAGCCTCTGTGGCCAATCTATCAGCATCTGCAGCATCTAACTCACCGTTTTGCGCTTTCTTCAAAAGCAGCATCGCCTTACCTTCATAATCCTGTGCTTTTGACCTGTTGGTTTGCACATCATTTTTAGCTCTGATGGCCATGGCTTTCACTTCTGCAAGTGCCTTTAGACTCTCATCTAGATCTTTTTTAAGATCTCTAATACCCTGCTCAGTCATTTTGATTGGGTTTTCTAATTTATCTATTGCAGAATGAGTTTCTGCTTCTCCTACTTTGAATAATCTTCTAAAAACGTTCATAATATCTTGATTTTAATTTGAGTAAAGTTTATTGTTTGCTAAAGCCGATGAGTTCATCAGCATATTCGCTTAGCAATAGCGATAAAGAATTTAATGTGGCCTCCAGTTCATTCAAGTCTAGGTTTTCACATTCATGAGTATTTCTAAATAGTACTCGATTTCCTGTTTCATCAAGTGCAAAAGCTCCGTGAATAATGTCCCTGTTTTTGGCCAAAAGCTTTTTATAAATATCTCCAGAGTTCGTTGGTATGTCGAATAAGTACTGCTCGACTATTACAATGGGATCTGAAATAATGAGGACAACATTTGTAATCCCTTCTTCCTCATTTTCTACGACTATTACGCCCTCATTTTCATCCTCTTGTACGACAGTAAAATCGAGCTCTTGCAAATAATCTTTAACAGTTTGGAAATGTGTGTTCATATTTTTATTCTTGGTATGGTTTAAACAGGGAAAATTTAAGCATTGAGATGGTCAAATGATAATTGCATAAGCTCAAGTTCTAAAATAATCCAAGTGGTTTGACGGAAATAAAACCGAATGTTGAGTAAGTTTACGTAGGAAAATGATAAAAGTTATAGCATGGCTCAAAATATTAGCAAAAAATTATCATTCGTTGGTGAGAACATCAAAAAGATAAGACAAGCCAAGCGAATCAGCCAAGCCGAGTTTGCTAATTTGTTCAACTTGGCAAGGCCTAGCATAGGTGCTTATGAAGAGGGTCGATCTGAACCTAAAATTGACACCCTCATACAAATAGCACATCATTTCAATATTTCAATTGATGTGTTGCTCACCAGAAAACTAACGGTCAGTGAGATTTATAGCATTGGTCTTTTAAATCAAAAATTAAACAAAGCCCACAGACTTGAGCCAGAAGAAAAAAATATTGCTGTTTCCAGCACAAATGGTATTCGACTTATTAAGGTTAGCCAATATCTCGACTATATCGTAAGTCACAAAACCTCAGATTTTATAAACTCACTTACTCAGATACAGCTACCAGTAAAAGAAACTCATCTATTTCGGGCTTTTGAAATGAATGGCAGTGAGATGGAATACCATCAACAAGGCCTTCATCATGGAGACATTTTACTTGGGAAAAGGGCTGAAATCAGCGAGCATAACGATTTGGTGAATAAGACGCTAACGATTGTACATAAAGATAATCTCACTACTCGCAGGTTAGATTATATGGCTGATGACCACCTTATGATGAAGTCCGATGATCCCAATTACCCCAGCATAACAATCAAGACTGAAAATGTATTAGAGATTTGGTTAATAGAAGCCGCCTATAGCAAGTACCTAAATCCACCGTCACTGATAGAAGAGCGGGTCTTGAGACTAGAAAACATTGTCAAAAACCTAATCAAATAGGCATTATCCGCTAGCTATTTCCCTTCACTTATATCTAAAGCCATAGAAATAACGAACTACGCTAAAGCATTTACGAATTAGCGTCTTTTTAAAATATCCGATCTCAGCGTTGCGCTTGTTTTCAAAACAATCATTTACTTGATGTAAAATATTCCATAGCGGACATTCTATGGGCAGTAAACATTTTTCAACCTGCGGAAGTCTTGATCCCGAATATGCTGAAATAGCATAACCCTTTATGGACAATCTTGAATTAGTTTTTTGAACTCAAATGAATTTTAAGTTTCTCAAAACTAACTAGCCTAGAAGCATAGTCTCAGCGAAATTTTCAGTAATAAAAACAAAAAACCCTGACTCGATTTGAGTCAGGGTTTTGGAAGTGATCTGGCTGGGGCTCGAACCCAGGACCCTCTCCTTAAAAGGGAGATGCTCTACCAGCTGAGCTACCAGATCATTTGTTTTACATTTTTTAACTAGGCTTTTAATAGTGCGTTCGTTAAAATTGCGGTTGCAAAAATAGAATTACTCATTGAAAAATACAACCCTTCTTATGTTTTTTAGAATAATAATTTCAGTTCTTGTCTTTTCTCTCCCCATAATCACTGTTTCCGCTCAGGAAATAAAGATTACTGCAGATAGTTTATTTGAAAATCAAAAATTTACGGAGGCCTTTGATCTTTATGATTCACTTTATGGTTCCGGAGAAACTAGTCAAGCCATGCTTCTTAAAATGGCTTACATCAAAGAAGGGCTGGGAGATTACACCAATTCATTGATTTATCTTAACAAGTATTATGAGTTGACGAGTAGTCGAAAGACATTTGATAAAATGACAGAAGTCGCGGAGGAAAATGACCTTTCGGGATATGAATACTCAGACAATCGACTTTTTGGCTCTTTGATAAGTAATTACAAACAAACGATCATTTTTTCACTATTGGTCCTATTGGTCCTCACCATTGCCACTGTCATTTATAAAAAACGGAAAGGAAAAAAATCTTTTGGTGCCTTAGCCACACAAGTTGCGATTACAATTATCCTGCTCTTTATCACTAATCAATTTCTTCTTAGTGAAGAGGCAGTGATCATAAAAGACCAAACGATAGTTATGACTGGTCCATCAGCGGGTTCAGAGCCACTATTCGTACTTGAAAGAGGACATAAAGTTGAAGTCTTAGAAAAAAACAATATCTGGGTGAAAATCAAATGGGAAGATATGGAAGCTTGGGTGAGAGTTCAACAGTTGCATTTTCTCTAATCGATGATGAAAATTATATCCAACTAAGTTTATTACCTTTCCTTCAGTGTGTTACAATGTTACTTATACTAAGCGAAAAGTAGAAAAGCTCGCCAAACACAAGGGGATTGCCAAAAGTGATGTTCCCTTGTTTCCAGAGGCATATTGGTCAAGCGGGTTTGGCAACCCACAGATTCCTGTGATCACCAACAATTCTCAAGGAAAAATCCAAATGCTCCCATGGGGGCTCATTCCTGCTTGGACTAAGAACAGCAAGGATGCCATTTTATCGCAAAGAAAATATCTAAATGCCCGAGATGACAATGTTTTTTCTTCGGGAGTCTGGCGTGAACTGATGAAGTCGAAAAGGTGCATTATTTGTCTTCATGGGTTTTATGAATATCACCATGTGGATAAGAATACAAAAATACCATATCTGGTTACCTTAAAAGATGATCAACCGATGATCATGGCAGGACTTTGGGATCACTGGCTAGACAAAGAGCACAATATCGAGAGAACGACCATCACAATGGTTACTACCCAGGCTAACGATCAAATGAAACAGATACACAACAACCCTGATGTATTGAAACGTGGTGGAGCAAGAATGCCCTTAATTCTACCTTTGCCACTGATCGAAAAATGGTTAAATATTAATGTAGTAGAAAAAGCAGATCAGGAAGAGCTACAGACAATAATGGCTCCTTACCCTGCAGAAGAAATGGATTTCAAAACAGTTGGCCAATTGGCTGGAAAAACAGGAATAGGTAACACACCTAACGCTTGGAAAGAAATTGATTGGCCAATCATTGGTTTACCGCAGATCAATTAAATGGCATCTATTCCATGGTAAGGGCCTGATAGAATGTATCCGACTCAGCAACTCTACCATCTTTGATAAGCATATAATTGATTCCAATTCGATACTCACCGACATCAATTCTATATTCTGTTGACTCCCTACCTCTACACTTCCTGCTGATATAATCCCAAGATACTTCCACGCTTTTGCCAGGTAATATTTCAATGGGTATTCCAGGTCGATTGCAAGGCACCCCACATTTACACGGATTGTAAGGCACCCTCACAACACTATCGCCCTCTAGGCGCTCGATAATTAACATTTTTAGATTAGGGAATTTGGCCACCATCGGAGAGATATTCGAAATCTTAATACTTATTTCTTCTTTTGTTTTCAAAACATCGGTTTTAAACCTCGCGTTATTGGTATCGGTTTGAATAGATTTACATCCAAACCCCAAAACCCCCATCGCTAATAGCATGATGAAATTCGGAAGACTAGTTATCCTTAACATTTTGTTCGTATTCATTACCTCAAATTTATATGCTCAAGGGCATATTCTAGCTATTCATGAGGGAGAACGTAATTTTGAAAAAATTCGTGATGCGTTTTACAAAGAATGGGAAGAAAAAGGAAGCTCGTTTCGAGACCTAAAAAAATTTAAACGCTGGGAAGATATGATGCTCCCACGCCTGCGCAATGGGAATATCCCTGGATATTCCTACTTTCAGGAAAAACAAAAAGTCTACCAAAAAGAACAAAGCAACACTGGCAATCAGCGGTCGAAAAGCAACCCTTGGACAACATTAGGACCAAAGGAATGGGAAGTAGGTGATAATGGATATAGTCCTGGAAACGGACGAATCAACTGTATCACCGTTGATCCACTTGACGCTAACAAAATCTATATTGGTGCAGCCTCTGGCGGTTTTTGGCAATCAAAAGACAAAGGCGCGACGTGGGTGACTTCCACTGATGACCTTGGCTCTTTAGGTATTACAGATATTTATATTAATCCAAATAACACGTCTGAGATCATTATTTTAACTGGAGATGCTTATGGCTATGATACGCCCTCCATTGGATTATTCAAATCAACTGACGAAGGTGAATCCTGGACTCAGATGGGCTTTTCACTTGACGCTTCAGAATACCGCACATTTTTTAAATTAGAAGTAGCTGCCCAAATTAAAAACCTGATGCTTGTTGCTGGTGATGGTATACATCGATCGATTGATAATGGAGACACTTGGGAACAAGTATCGACAGAGGTTGTTTCTGATTTGATTTTTCATCCTACCAACGATAGTATCGTTTATGCATGCAAATTATCCGAAAATAGAAATGGGCGTTTTACCATGCTCAAATCCACTGACGCTGGTGAAAACTGGGTAGAAGAAACTTTTGATTTTTCGAGTATTAACAAACAATTAGCTAGAAAAGCGCTAGCTGTTACTGCGGATAATCCAGATGTAGTCTATGTTTTGTCAACAGATGAGTCGAGTACGTTTGGAGGTCTATTTAAAAGTAATGATCAAGGTAATACCTTCAATTTACAGTCAAATACACCCAATATTTTCGGATATAGTAAAAACGCAGATGATAATGATGGACAGGGATGGTATGACTTATCCATCGCCGTTGACCCGGATGATGAAGAGGTATTGTTTGTTAGTGGAATACACATTTGGAAATCGTCAAACTCGGGGAAAGATTGGGAATTACAAAATTTTTGGATTTGGGATGATAACGAATACCCATATGTCCATGCCGACAATCACACATTAGATTTCGCACATGGCAACTTATATGCGGGTGGAGATGGTGGTATCTTTTGCAGTCCAGACAAAGGAGAAAGTTTTCAAAATCTAAGTTTTGGACTAAATATCGGACAGTTTTATCGCATCGGCACGCACCCAACAGATGAAGATGTGATCATTGGAGGCTTACAAGATAATGGCTCATTTACCCGCTACAACGGCACTTGGTATCAAATCTTCGGAGCTGATGGTATGGATGCCTTAATAGACCATACTGATCCATCAGTCGTTTTTTCTGAATATCAATTCGGAGGGATAATTAGATATCAAAATCATGGTTTACAAGCTGACCTGTATGTCACCAACCCTGATGATGAAGTAGGCGGATGGATCACGCCTTTTCTCATGCACCCTACAGATAATAATATACTATATTTTGGTTACGAAAACATTTGGAAAAGTACGACTAAAGGCTCCTCCATGAGCAAAATTTCTAATTTTCAGGATGGGAATACTGTTGACATCCTGAAAATTCATCCACAATTTCCAGAGAACCTACTCACCTATCGAGGTGGTCAATTTTTAACTACAAAAAATGATGGGAATACTTGGGAAAACATCTCAAATGGTCTCCCTGCATCGATGCTTACTGATGCCATTTATCATAATAATGATCCAAATGCCATCTATGCTACATTCTCCACTGGCGAAGTTTTTTACACAAGAGATTTAGGCATTAATTGGGAACAGCTAGGCGACAAAATAAACACTTTAGCCACGAATACCATCACGCAGCATCCTTGCGGAAATGTGCTTTATGTGGGAACAGATATCGGCGTGTATCAATACGAATTCAGTAATGATCTTGGTTGGCAATTTATGAGTGATGACCTTCCGAATGTAATCGTAAGAGAACTTGAAATCCAAAAAAGCACTAATACATTATTCGCAGGCACTTATGGAAGGGGTGTTTGGAAAGTGAAGATTCCGGAGGCTTCTGAGCCAACACTCACGCAAACTTTAAGTATATCACCAGTCGATCAATTGGAATATTTGGAAAGCGTAGAAATTGAAACCACATCAAGTGCAGACCTGCCTGTCACAATAGAATCTGAAAATTCTGAAATAGTAAGAGTTGACGGTAATTCAATTATTGGCGTTGGCATTGGCGTTACTAGTGTGACGCTCTCCCAATTAGGAAATTGTGATTATCTGCCCGCTGAAGTTTCATTTTCAGTGGAGGTTTTGAAAGGCGCCCAAGAAATCATATTTAAGATACTACAAGACGACCTACTCGACCGAAAAGGCGCTGAATTTTTGCTTGAAGCGACTGCTACTTCAGGGTTGCCTGTTGCTTTCCGTAGTTCTGACAACAACATTATTTCAATCAATGAAAATATCGCAACCGTCAATAATGAAGCATTGGGTGGAATCGTATCTATTATTGCCCTTCAAGAAGGTAATGAGTTTTTCGCACCGGCGGAAGAAGTGGCACAGGAAAGAACAGTTTTAATTCTTAGCAATGAGTTCCTATCTCAAAGCCCGATGCTGCTCCCCAATCCTGCATCGCAGTTTGTGCAATTATCAGATCAATCTTTTATCAATCAAGAATACGCCATTTTCAATACGAGTGGAAAACTTATTGATAAAGGCAGTATAAGTTCCTCAACACTTGATATTAAGCTTTTGAAAAAAGGGATGTACTTTCTCTTAATCAATGATCAATCGTTTAGACTCATTAAAGACTGATAACTCTACTATCGTCCAAACTCAAACGATTTTCCATATTCACGGTAATACCCACGCTTTATAGCCGAACTACTTAAAAGTGATTGGCTATTGGCATGAACCGACTTTCGTTAAATATTGACCTCAGTCAAAAAAACAAACCTGAAAAAGTCAACAAAAGCAAAAGTGCCCGTGCAAAATACCTTTGAAAAACCCTTCCCCAAGCTCAGAAAAAACAGCCCGAAGTAACGATCAAAAAGAATGTTGACAATTAAAATGACCTATAATTGTTTAACCCCCATTTTGGAGTTAAACTTACTAAACAGTGCTTTCTCAACTTTTCCAAACAATCAATTTCAGCTATCAAAATATTCATAATCATATTGCTCGTCGGCTATGGCCTATTATGTCCGTATATACTTGCCGGCTCCCAGATCGTTCAAACTAAGACCAAAATAACAATCG
>JBLIIJ010000019.1:0-46707 GCA_047635055.1 Cyclobacteriaceae bacterium
ATCAAAAATGGAGGTTGTGAACAGGTTATTTTCACCTTTCCATCTTCTCTAGCAACAAGTAGTCTACTTTGTCCAATTTCACCATTGTAAAGGTCTGTTGTAAAGCCAAAAACTTGGAAAAGTGCTTCCTTATTTAAAGACTCTAATTCAATCTGAGTGTCTTTTGGAACCCACTTATGATACTCGTTCTTTCTATGCAATAGTGCTTTCGCTTGCGGCGTAAATATGGAAAATTCTATTTCCGGATGAGCCAAGACTTCCCTCATCGCCTCACCCCGCCTTGCCTTACTTGTTATGATATTAATCGCTGGATGAGCGGATTCCTTCAATATATATATCGCCTGCTTTAATGAGTTTTCTTCACTTTTATGAAGTGTAAATGGATATTGATGACTAAGTATTTCCTCAAAGGTGAGTAACTTTTTCTTCTCTACAATGGCGTGATCCACCTTCAACCCGTACATAGAAAACTGAACAATACTCTTTTCTAAACAAACGACAGTTGGTGACCAGCCGAGCATTTCGTTTAAAGATTTAATAGGGAACTCACTGATATCTTCCACAATTAATGCTGGTTCTTGCTGATCCCTGACAATATGATGTGATGACATTTTACTTTGTGTCTTTTGTCAGTAAATTAAGTAGAGTATTCCAAATCAATTACTTAAAATGAAAAATGTATCTCTTCTGATATTGGCTTTAATACTATCAAGCTGTATCGCCGAACGTGAATTTATTATCGACTATGATTACAGCTATCGAGGTGACTTTTCCAATTATAGAACCTTCAGTTTTATGACGCCAAAAGACACGATCAACTTCAATGGTATCAGTGATCGAATGATAAAAGGTGAAATTGTAAAACGTATGAAAACTCAGGGTTATAAGCCAAAAGACAAGCGTCCAGACATTCTAATCTCCTACAGAGTTTACGGAGACAATATGGCTTTCAAGGGATATAAACAACTCGACTTAGACAGCTGGAATAAACTATATGGCTCATTAGACGATAATGAAGAAGATCCTGAAACTGTGAGAGCCGCCAATTATGATGAGCGAGAGCTTAAATTAAATGATGGTACGCTACTTATTGTTTTTATCGATAGAAGAACTAATTCCGTCATTTGGCAAGGTTACGCCAGCGGACTATTTAACGAGTCCTCATTCTTTGTAAAGGATGCAAAATATGCTGTGCGAACGGTTCTCAACCAGTATAGATTGTTAGCATTCGCACAGCAATAAGTCTTATAATTTTATCGTAATCCCTGCCAAGAAATTAATTCCTGCCTGTGGGTAGTAGTTGTTCTGCTGATAAGCACCGCCTTCAAAAGCATAGCCCCACGTATATCCATTGTTTGAATATTCTACATTCAAAATATTATTGACAAGCAAGTTGACGTCAATATCCAGTGACTTCACAAATGGTAAAGCATAAGCAAGGCGAAGGTCATTGATAAAATAGCTAGAAATAGCTCTGCTTTCATTACTTGTATTATCGAGAAACTGCTGTCCAACGTATTTAGAGAAAACTTGAGCCGTGAAGTTGTTAGCCTGATACTTAAGATCACTTCCGATAATTACATTGGGAGAAAAACTAATATCGGTATCCTCGTAAGCAGTGGAAGTACTAGACTCAACGAATGTTTCAATCTTATTTTGACTAAACGTCGCATTTGCGCTCCAAACTATTGCATTAGTCAAAGCATAAGAACCAACGAGCTCTATACCTGTACGATAACTATTTGGCACATTTGTTCTGACCGAGCTTCCTACATCATTTAACTCTCCTATCAAGACCAATTGATTTTGATAGTTCATTAAATAATAATTGGCCTGATAGCTCAATTTTTTACCAGATTTTCTTACGCCTACTTCGACATTATGGAGTGTCTCATGCTCAGGCGTAACACCCGCTGGCGCATCTATAAAGTCTGATCTCACCGGCTCTCTATTTGCCACAGCATAAGACGCGTACAATGACGTATTCCTAGGTAGCTGATAAGTAAATCCAAACTTTGGATTAAAAAAGGTATAGTCTCCACCCGTATCATAGCTCGATAAATCATTGTCAATACCAACTGCTGTATAATCAATCTTTCTCACCTGAGCATCAGCATAGGCATTTAGGTTTCCTAATTGTTTGTTGAGTTTTAAATAGACATTAAAGTCCGTTTTCTCTCCAACTCCATCATAATAGCGATCAGGAATAGCATTCACATCGAAATATTCAGATCTGATAATCTCACCAAAATGATCTCCATCATACTTGTTCCAACCTCCACCTAATACTGCAGAAAAATCATTTTGCTCATAATTCAATGAATAAGTAAAGCCATAAAAATCATTGTCCAACCATCTTCTTCTTACAAAATCTCCACTTGAAATCTCTTCTCCGTCTTGCGTAATGCTATTCAAATTGTAATTGGTAAAGTCATCATCTTCTCTGAATTGCTCAAAATACCCTCGTCCATAGGTATAATGAAGTGCTCCTGCGAAATACAATCGATCAGTCAAGGTCTGGCTTACGTGTAGTTGAAAATGATCTTGCGCGTAGTTGTCCACTTCATTGTCATATAAGTAATAGTTAAAGCGACGGTCAGAGTTGAGAAGGTTATCTTGTTGTTCCTGTGTGGCGTACTCTCCACCGAAATCAATCACCTCCTGCAGGCTTTGAGGATCACCCGTCAATCTAGCTTCTGGAGTTCCGTACCAAGCTTGCTGGGTTTCTTCCCGTCCGCCAAACACCATTGCTTTTATGAGCGTTTTGTCGCTTTTATAACCACCAGACACATAATAAGACCATAAGTCTGCCGCTGATCGATCTATATATCCGTCCGAATTGATCTTAGAAAACCTGGTTTGTACGCTCCAGTGATCATTCAAGAGCCCTGATTCTATCGCACCACTTATTTTGCTAGTATTGAAACTACCAACAGTCGCAGATAGAGACGCTCCGAAATCTTGAGAAAAACCATCTGTCTGCATATTAACAGAAGCGCCAAAAGAAGCAGCGCCATTTGAAGAAGTTCCAACACCGCGCTGTATTTGAATGTCCGTGGTAGAAGAGGCCAAATCAGGCATATTGACCCAATAAACGCCATGCGACTCGCTATCATTTATTGGGACGCCATTCATGGTTACGTTAATCCTTGTCGCATCAGAACCGCGAATTCTCAGTCCTGTATACCCAATTCCAGCACCAGCATCGGAAGTCGTAACTACCGATGGTGTCATTTTTAAAAGTATGGGTAAATCCTGCCCTAAGTTCCTTTCTTCGATCTCTCTATTGGAAACATTCGAAAAGGTCGTTGGCGTTTTTGAGTTCGCTCTCGTTGAATACACAAATACCTCTTGATCCAATAATGTATTTGGCTTCAATTGGAAATCAATGTTTTGATTTCCAGCAATCTTTAAATCCTTTGACAGATCATAATAGCCAACAAAACTGATGGCGATGCTGTATTCGCCCTCTTCGATGTTATTGAGGGCAAACACTCCAGCTTCATTTGTTGAAGTGATTTGGTTTACTGGTAGTAATTGAACGTTTGCTCCAATCAATGGGTCTCCGTTTTCATCTGAAACAATACCAGAAATGGTTGATTGGGAATAGCCCATCAACGACATAATAAGTGCTAGTGCACCTAATTTAAAGTTTAGCATTTTACTTGAAAATTAAAATTAACCATGCGGAAAGCGGGGACTTCCCTTTCGGTTACCATACTACCTACGCCAGCATTACCTGGATCAGGTTATTGGGTATGATCTCAGCCTTTTTTTCATCCACATACGTGGAAAGGCACCCCCATTAATAGCGCAAACTTAGCGAATAATCTTATTGTTTGAAATGAACATCAACAGCCATCTTCGCGCAGGCTGCCCGCGCATCTTCAATGCCCGATACAAGCGCATATGGCAGGTTTCTCTCCTCCAATTTTGATTTAAATAAGTCTAGGAAATACTTTCTGTCCCTCGGGTGTTCTCTTTGAGGGTCGGGTAACCAGGGGATATCAATGTTAGTAATTAGGTAAAAATCATAAACTCTAGTATGAAGCTGCTCCAATATCCATGGATCGGTCTGCCCGTACTTATGGTTACTCCATATATCCAAAACGGACATATCTGTATCACAGAATAAATAGTTATCTGCATACTCTGCTTTGTCATCTTCCCAAATAAGTTGGCCCTTCGCTATCTCAAGTAAATCACTTTGCTCATAGGGTCTACCGAGCCTATCTAGATAAAAACGTGCGTATTCAGGAACCCATTCAGTCCTATATATCCTTGACAAATGCTGGCAAAGCTCACTTTTTCCTGTAGACTCAGGTCCTAAAACACATATTCTCTTTAACATCTTATGCTCCCTTTTTTAATACAATATTTTATTCTCAGAAATCTTCGTTCTCCATTTAAAATAGCCCCATGTCGCCAGCACTGTGAAGATCAAGAATTGGAATGATGTGAACGGCAAACCTTTGATATAATAAAGTGGAACCGAAATAATATCACATAAAATCCACGCCCACCAGTGTTCAATTTTTTTTCTAGCCATCAGCCACATACCTATCAAAGCTAAAGATGTTGTAAGTGCATCCCAATATGGCACATCACTATTGGTAAAATCTCTAAGAAACCACGAAAGAAGTCCATAAGATCCAAAAAAGAAAGCTACTGCTATGAAGGTTTCCACTTTCGATATATAGCCGATGGGTATTTGCTCTTCATCGGAACCTGTTTTTGTCCAATGATACCAGCCATATATACTCATAATAAAATAATAGGCGTTGATTCCCATATCACCATAGAGTTGATATTGATAGGTGATGTAAATGTAAATGAGCACACTCACTATTCCTGTTGGATAGACTAGGATGTTCTCTTTCATAGAATACCATACGCTCAATAGGCCAAATATTACGGCGGTTATCTCAAGCCATGAAGAATTGCCGGCTTGCTCGAAAAAGGTCTTCAATATTTCATTCATGAATACAGTTGAATTTTTGACAAAGAAAAGACAGCTTTTCGATTTAATGATTTATTTATCTGTAATTAGTAATTAATAACTAGAACTAGCTAGTTTTGCACCGCAAATAATAACTCGTTATTTGCATGAATCTCGACAACAATAAATTCCTCTTTGAAGCGCTCACATACGATGATGTTCTTTTGCTTCCAGCTTACTCAGAAGTTCTACCTAGAGACACTGATACCAGTTCTCAACTAACAAAGAACATCAAGTTAAATATCCCCTTTGTCTCTGCGGCGATGGATACAGTCACCGAATCAAAGCTTGCTATAGCGATGGCCTTGGAAGGTGGTATCGGTTTTATTCATAAGAATATGTCGATTGAGCAGCAGGCTATTCAGGTCCGAAAAGTAAAAAGATCTCAATCAGGAATGATTCTGGATCCGATTACGCTCAATATCAAAAGCACCGCTGGTGACGCAGAGAAAATCATGCGGGAAAATAGAATTGGTGGAATCCCAGTGATCGATGAAAATGAAAAACTTATTGGTATAATCACCAATAGGGATTTGCGTTTTCAGAAGAACATGTCCATTCCTATTGCTGATATAATGACCAAAGACAATTTGATCACAGCAGATTTCGAAGTTGGATTGAAAGAAGCGGAAGAAATTCTTCAAGAATATAAAATTGAAAAGCTCCCCATCGTCGATAAATCAGGTATTCTTACTGGCTTAATTACCTACAAGGATATTCTTAAAAACAAGGATCGTCCAAATGCGTGCAAGGATCAATATGGCCGATTAAGAGTTGGAGCTGCCGTTGGTGTGACTCCTGATCTTCCAGAAAGGATTGAAGCTTTGATAAAAGCAGGTGTTGATGTTGTAAGTATTGATACTGCGCACGGACACTCTAAGGGAGTCATCGATGCAACAAAAAACATTAAAGCCAAATTTCCTGACTTAGAGTTAATTGTTGGAAATATCGCGACGAAAGAAGCGGCACAAGCTTTAATAGATGCCGGAGCTGATGGCATTAAAGTTGGCGTGGGACCAGGAAGTATTTGTACGACAAGAATTGTTGCCGGAGTAGGCGTACCACAGCTTTCTGCCGTTCATGAGGCTTCCAAAGCAGCATTGAAAGCTGGAGTACCCATCATCGCTGATGGAGGCATTCGTTTTTCCGGTGATGTTGTAAAGGCTTTGGCAGGTGGCGCAAGTAGCATTATGATTGGTTCGTTGTTGGCTGGTACGGAAGAAGCCCCAGGTGAAATGATCATTTATGAAGGTCGTAAGTTCAAAACTTACCGTGGAATGGGGTCTGTAGAAGCCATGGAAACAGGATCAAAGGATCGTTATTTTCAAGATGCAGAGGATGATATTAAAAAACTCGTCCCAGAAGGAATTGTAGGTCGTGTCCCTTATACAGGACTTGTCTCAGAGGTGCTTTATCAATTGACTGGAGGACTGAAAGCAGGAATGGGATATTGTGGAGCAGGTACCATAGAATCTTTACATGATGCCAAGTTTGTGAAAATCTCCTCGGCTGGTGTTGCTGAGAGCCACCCACACGACATTATCATCACAAGAGAAGCGCCAAACTATAGTAGAAAGTAAAATCTCTGGAATCAGAGATAAATAAGAATGGATCGTATTCCACGTAATTCCTTTCGAACCAACCGGACTTCACTAGACGTGGAGTCCAGCAACTGAAGATATTGGCTTTGATGATGGCTAATTGTGTGCTTTCACATTAATTAACGATCGCAACATAGCAATTTGCCCTTAGTGGCGTACTTTTGCGCAGTTAATGACCCAAAAACTCAAGATCAGACTCAGTTTTCTGGCGGGACTTCTGTCCTGGTTGCTCTTTGCTTTTTTTGACCTCTACGCTCTTTTCGTAGCGAAATATGAATTAAAAGTAAATTTATCTGAGCTCCTTCCTCAAATTTTTCTAACCACCTTCATTCTTTCTACGCTCACTTTTTATCGTTATAAAATAACCAAGGCAGATAGTATCAATTTTCTTGACCTGCTTTGGAGAGTCTTTATTACAGGGTTGGTAACGACAATCGGTTCACTTATTATTCGACTTTTCTTTTATGTTTTCGCCAATAGCGCAATATCAAAAAACCCAATAACAATCAATTTCTTCTACCACCTCCTTGTCGGGCTGGTAATCATTTTTTTGATCTCAACATTCGTCGTTTGGAAACGTCTGATACTTTATCAAAAGTCGAAAAACTTGCTACAGCTTTGGGGTTTTTTTGAATACGCCCTATTAGGTAGTATGATTTTCGATTTTTTTGGCAACCAATTCTTTACCGTTAATTTCAATACGGTACTTATATTTCTCTCTAGCTTTGCTTTAATCCTTTCTTTTAACCTGAAGTGGATCGCTTATCTTAATTTTAAACAAAAATGGAAAAGTATTCTTTTCATTCTTCTCTCTGGAATCTACGTTTATCATTTCCTTTTAAACTTGACGAATTTTTCCAGTACGAATGAGCTCAGCATAAACTTAATTGATAGAGTATATATTAATGCCATTTTTGTCTTTATAATACTCTATGCAGGGATTTCCATTCTTGTTACCTTATTTAATCTTCCTACCTCTTCCGTCTTTGAGCAAAAACTCAAGGAAGCTATTGATTTCCAAAAATTAAGCCAATCCATACCTAGCGGCCAAAGTGAAAATCAAACTTATGATATCCTTTTAGATAGTTCTATGAGCGCTGTTTTCGCTGATGCGGCATTTCTTAAACTTAAAAATAATGACAATATTCTCTCTAGAAATATTGATCAGAATATGATTAAAGAGGTTCATGAAAATATTAATAATAACTCTGCAAAAGAGATTATCAGCTTTAATTTCAATGGCGACTTTAGCAACAATAAGGTATCGACCAGCCTAAGACACTCGACTTTCAAATCGATTATAACTATGCCCATCATGGTCAAAGGGAGTCAACATGGTGTGCTTGTACTGTTGCAAGAAGTAGCTGACGCCTTTAATCGAGAAATGGTTGACATCATCGTGACGTTCGTTAGTCAAGCAAGTATTTCAATCGAAAACTTCACATTGATCAGTGAAGCTATAGAAAACGAAAGGTATCAAGAACAACTAAAAATTGCTAAAACAGTACAGAATAGCTTATTGCCAAGTAAGCTAAATACCCACCCTGATTTTGAAATTGTAGCGGAGAGCCATGCGGCAGAAGAAGTTGGTGGCGACTATTATGATATGGTTGAATCTCAGGATGGGATTTTCAATTTCATCATCGGCGATGTTTCAGGAAAGGGTACCTCAGCTGCTTTTAATATGGCGCAAATGAAAGGCATTTTTCATAGCCTTGTTTTACAAAATGGAAAACCTGCAGAATTCATTATGCTTGCCAATGCTGCACTTGGCATGTGCCTCGAAAAATCATCATTTATTACCGCCTCCTATTTTCAGATTGACACCATAAAGAAGAAGCTTTGTCACGTACGCGCAGGGCATTGCCCAGCGCTTTATTTTTCCCGATCAACTAATAAAATTCAACTTTTGGAGTCAAATGGCCTTGGTTTGGGAATACTTAGAAACTCTGAATACAATGATTTCGTTAAGGAAGAAACACTCACCTACCATAATGGAGATATTCTATTGGCCTACACTGATGGAATCACAGAAGCTAGAAATGCGGATAATAAATTATATGGTATCGAGGGACTCAAAACCTCCCTCGTTAAACACACAGATTGCACAGCAGAAGAAATAAAACAGCGAATAATAGATGATCTTCAAGTATTTTTAGGCGATTTAGAACTCGATGATGATTATACTTTGTCCGTTATGAAATTTGACACAACAAGAAATGGTTAATATAGATATAGCAAAAGAGCATGACATTCAACTTATAACTGTCGTTGGAGAAATAGATGCCAGCTCGAGTATTGAATTGGACGATGCATTAAGAAGTGCATCAGATGAGGGCTCAGGGATAATAATCAACTTAGAAGGGTTGGATTACATTTCATCAGCAGGACTTGGCGTATTCATTTCCTATATCGATGAGTTAAAAACGAAAAAAATCCTGTTCATTTTATTCGGTATGCAACCTGCTGTAAAGGAAGTCTTTGACATATTAGGTCTTAATCAAATAATGACAATCGTGACTGATAAGGATGAAGCAATCAAAATAGCCAATGAAATATAATCTGGTCATAGCGTGTAATAAGACCAATCTGTCAAAAATTCGGTCATTTTTAAGTGAGATTCTAGAAAGCCATGCTATAATGGAGCTAGAGGCACATAAAATGATTTTGGCAGTTGATGAAATATGCGCCAACCTGATTATACATTCCAACCATTGCAACCCTACTAAGAAAATTGAAGTCTTAGTTAATATTCAAAAAACCGACCAAATTGTTTTCATTATCAAAGACACGGGTATTTCGTTTGATTTTGATCAATACGAAGAACCCGATATGACCGAAATAATTTCGAGTAAAAGAAAAGGAGGCGTAGGTTTAATTTTAGTAAAAAGAATAATGGATAAAATTGAGTTTTCGACCAATAAGAATTACAATATTTGCAGATTAACTAAAAAAATCCGTTCATGAAGTTTTGGCTACTAAGCCCAATAGTACTCTTGTTTGCACTCTCATGTGAATTCTTTAAACCAAAAGAGCTGATAGAAGAGGTGCCGATTGCTACTGTCTTTAACGGGAAATCGCTTTATAGGTCAGATTTAGAAGGTCTTTTTCCAAAAAAAACATCATCCAATGATAGCAGCATACTTACAGAAAAGTACGTTGATGATTGGATTAAAAAACAGCTCATGATTGCTGAGGCGAACGAGAAAACTCAGCTTAATGAAGCCGAAATCGAAAGAAAAGTTCTTGAATATCGATATGTGCTAATTGTACATACTTTCACTAAGAATTATATTGACAAAAACCTTGATCTGTATGTCAGAGATAGTACCATAGAGAGATATTACAATCAAAAGGCTGATAATTTCCTTCTCAAGCAAAATATTATAAAGTGTATTTTTGCTAAAATCTCGAAAAATGCCCCTAATCTCAGACAGTTTCGGAGAAATTTCAGGGCATACCCAAATACGAATGATGAAGACTTTAAGTCATATTTAACGCAGTTTAGTGTGAAATCCTATGTGGAAGATTCCGTTTGGCTCCCATTTTCAGAATTGACAGCAGGCACACCATTGGAATCTCTAAATAACGACACGCAATTTCTTCGAAAAACACAATATTCTGAAACATCCGACGCGAATTATACATATTTGCTGAAAATCTTCGACTATAAAGTTTCAGAAGAGATTTCACCACTACAATTCATAAAAGATGATATCGTTAATATTATCATCAATAAAAGAAAGATTGAACTCAAGAAAAGACTGGAAGAAAAAATTTATGATGAAGCGATTAAAAACGATCGATTTGAGATATATACTGACTAGCCTAGCATTTATAGTATTATTCATTACCGCTTCTGCACAAGAGCGAGTAAATATTGATAAGATAATAGCTAAGGTCGATGACTATATAGTATTAAAATCGGACTTAGAAAAAGGCTATTTGGAATTCCTATCTAGAGGTGAGTTCAGAGGAGCGAATGCAAAGTGTCAGGTATTAGAGCAACTCGTTGTGAATAAAATGCTTGTTGCCAAATCAATTATAGATTCTGTTGAAGTTTCTGATGATGAAGTAAAAAGCAATTTATCAAGACGCATGGAGTACATGGTTTCGCAAGTTGGCTCTCCTGACGAAATAGAAAAATTCTACGGAAAAACGCTAGATCAGTTGGAAGATGAGCTTTTTGAAAGTATCAAGGAGCAAATGATCATTCAACGGATGCAACAGGAAATCACCAGTAATCTTAAAGTGTCTCCCTCTGAAGTAAGGAAATTTTACAACAAGATTCCAAGAGATTCATTGCCCTACTTTTCTACAGAAGTACAGGTCGGTCAAATCGTCGTTATCCCCGAAGCTGGTAAGTCTCAGATTAACAAAGTAAAGAAAGAGATGTACGAACTTAGGGGCAGAATAATCAAAGGAGAATCTTTTTCAACTATTGCACGACAGTATTCCGATGATCCTGGATCTGCACCTCGCGGGGGCCAACTTCCTTTCTTTAAAAGAGGAGACTTAGCACCTGAGTATGAAGCTACGGCCATGACCTTGCAGCCTGGTGAACTCTCCATGCCCGTCCAATCAGATTTTGGTGTCCATTTAATTGAACTACAAGAGAAACGAGGAAACACATTTAGAAGTCGACACATACTAAAAACGCCCAAGCCATCTCTTGATGACGTTCAGGAAGCAGAAAACTTTCTAGATAGTTTGAGGACATTAATATTAAATGATAGCATTGATTTTCAGGCAGCAGCAAAAGAGCATAGCGATGACAAGTCAACAAGCTCCAATGGAGGATTTTTCTTAGATGAAAATGGATCTGCTAGAATTTCAGTGGAGGAACTAGACCCAACCATTTTCTTCACATTGGATACCATGAAAATCGGTAATATTACGAGACCTGAGAGGTTTCAACAACAAGATGGATCATATGCGTTTAGAATATTATATTACAAATACAAAGTGCCTCCACATCAAGCGAATCTAAAGATCGATTACCAGAAAATAGCTGCCGCTACACTCAATGATAAACGTAATCGAATACTATCAAAATGGTTTGAGGATGCAAGAAAAAATGTTTTTATCGATATAGATCCGGCATATAAATTCTGCAACCTCTTAGAATAATTTACTATAATCAGCATGTCAGAAATAAAAGACGAAGTGGCCTTGGCCAAAGAAATTTATGAAGCGTATCATAAATTGCGAAAGGAAATTAGTAAGGTAATTGTTGGACAAGATGAAGTTGTCAGGCTTTTAATTACCTCTATATTTTGTTCTGGTCATTCTTTACTAGTGGGCGTTCCTGGTCTAGCCAAAACGCTACTCGTACAAACGATTTCAAACAGTTTAGGTCTCGACTATAGTCGTATTCAATTTACCCCAGACTTAATGCCCTCTGATGTCTTAGGAGCGGAGACCTTAGATCAAAACAGAAATCTAAGATTTGTGAAAGGGCCAATCTTCTCTAACATCGTGCTAGCAGATGAAATCAACAGAACCCCTCCTAAAACCCAATCGGCTTTACTTGAGGCGATGCAAGAAGGTAGTGTCACCATTGGAGGAAACAATTATCAATTAGATAAGCCTTTTTTCGTTTTGGCCACTCAAAACCCTATCGAACAGGAAGGAACCTACCCATTACCTGAAGCGCAGCTCGACAGGTTCATGTTTATGATCAAATTGGGATATCCTTCATTAGAAGAAGAGTTGAATATTGTCAAAAAAACCACTTCGACTATTGTAAATCAGATTAATCAGGTTTTAACTAAAGAGCAAATATTGGCCTATCAAGCCCTTGTTAGGCGTGTTCCAGTTCCTGATAATGTATTTGAATATGCTGTTAAGCTGGTGCATAAAACAAGACCACAAAGTGAAACAGCCTTACCTATTACAAATGAATATCTCGAATGGGGGGCCGGTCCAAGAGCAAGCCAATTTTTAATCCTAGGAGCTAAATGTAACGCGCTACTAAACGGTAAATTCTCACCGGATATAGAAGATGTGCAACAAGTAGCACATCCAATTTTAGGTCATAGAATCGTTCGAAACTTCAAAGCTGAAGCCGAAGGAAAGACTGAAGAGTTGATAATCGATGCGCTTCTTTAAAACTGATTTAAGAAGCGTACATCGTTCTCAGAAAATAATCTAATATCATCGATTTGATATTTGAGCATGGTCATTCGTTCTACACCCATACCGAAAGCAAAGCCGCTGTACTCTTTAGCATCAATACCACAATTTTCTAGTACATTCGGATCAACCATCCCAGATCCTCCAATCTCAACCCAGCCGGAATTCTTACAAATTTTACAGCCGTCACCGCCACAAATAAAACAACTAATATCGATCTCTGCACTTGGTTCAGTAAAAGGGAAATAAGACGGTCTAAACCTAATCTGAGTCCCCTCTCCAAAAAAAGCTGTAGCAAAATGATAAATAGTCTGTTTTAAATCCTTGAAGCTTACACCTTTGTCGACATACAAACCCTCTATCTGATTAAAAAAACAATGGGCTCTGGCAGAAATTGCTTCATTTCTGTATACTCGACCTGGCATAATTGACCTAAATGGCGGAGTTCCATGCTCCATCAATCGTGTCTGCACATTTGAAGTATGGGTTCTTAATAATATATCTGGGTTCTTTTTAAGAAAATAGGTGTCCTGCATATCTCGTGCAGGATGGTTCTCTGGAAAATTTAAAGCGGTGAAATTATGCCAGTCATCTTCAATTTCTGGGCCGTCAGAAACATTAAACCCTTGCCTCTCAAATATTTGAATGATCCTATTTTTAACTTGTGTCAACGGGTGAACTGAGCCCATATTAATATTATCAGGCAAAGTAACATCGGAGTAATGTGTCTCATTTGACTCCTTTGATGATAACTCATTAGAAAAAGACTTAAGCTTGCTTTGTACGTCTTGTTTTAGTTGATTTATCGGACCTCCAAATTCTTTTTTTTGATCGGACGAAATAGTCTTAAATTCGTCAAAAAGCTTACTTATTACTCCCTTTCGACTTATATATGTTAATCTGAAATTCTCTAATTCCTGTGCTGTAGACACAGATATATTAGCTAGTTCCGTCTTTATCAAATCAATTTTATCTCTCATTTTTTTAATATGAGTGCAAAACTAGTCATTGAGATATTAGGAGCCTCTTTTTGATTCAGAAATATCTGGTGAATTATTGACGATAACATTGCTCCCCATAAATTTCTTCTTTATGACCAGTCGGTCAATTACAAGTCCAAACAATATGACATCAGCAATGAGTATTGGAATAATAAGATTCATTCCAATACTCATTGAAAATGTATAAGCCACCCAAATCTGAAATAATGTAAAAGAAAGCAAGGTTAATGTCGCTTGGCCATGATTCATGCCTATTTTCAATAGACTATGATGAATATGACTCCTATCAGGGTAAAAGGGAGATTGTCCCTTAGATAATCTGAGAACAAATACTTTGATTGTATCATAAAGAGGGATGGCTAAAACTGCACCAATTAATGGCAAAGATTCATCCAAAGGTAGCTCTAGACTTAAACTACTTGCGTTTATAACAGCTATTGAAAGAACGGAAACGATAAAGCCGATGATCATTGATCCTGTATCACCCATGAATATTTTGGATGGAAACCAGTTAAAAAATAGAAAGGCTATTAGCGCACCACTTAAAGAAAACGCAATGATCGAATAACCATTCAACCCAAGTATTAAAAAGCACCAGCCAAGACAAACACTAGCCAAAGCTCCTATTGATCCAGCAAGCCCATCAATCCCGTCAATAAGATTAAAGGCATTAGTCAAGCCTATTATGAAAACAATGGTTAGAACAAACTCAAGATGGAAAGGGAGCACATTAATGCCAAATAAACCATACAAACCTGTAAAATGAACATCAGACACAAAAACAACAATCAATGATGCTAAAATTTGCACGGAGAATTTTTGGGTTGCTTCGAGGCTTGCGATATCGTCACGAACACCTAGTAAGAAAATCATAATAATACTCGCAATGAAATATTTTAAATCAGTAAACTCCGAACCATCAAGTGCTGTGAATAAGGCTAAAATAAAACCAATAAAAAAAGCAAGTCCTCCTAAAGACGGTGCGTTAGTTTTGTGAATTTTTCTTCTGTCGGGTATATCGAGAAGATCAATAGCTTTGAATAACTTAATGACGACTGGCATTAAGAAAAACGAAACTGTAAATGAAATTGCTAAGGCTACAAGTGCAAACATCTATTATGATAATATGAGATCAAAAGTACATCATAGAACATTACTCTTGTTAGTAAATTAGATAAACAGCCTAATAAAGAGGTTCGATTCTATGTTTTGCTAGTTAACTTTTTACTGGATGCTACTTTAGTTGAGACATTAATCGATCTGGGGTCACAAAATTAATTGATAGATAAATCCAATCTTAAATTAAAACTGCTGTAATTCATTACTTATTAATCACTTGTGCCCTTAATACGCATTTTCATTTCCTCTGATGATAGAAAGGATAGTCAGGAGGATAATCTTTATATCGAAAAGCATTGTCCATTTTTTAACATAAAATCGATCTAGCCGTACTCTTCCACTCATATCACTAAAATCTGTCGTCTCTCCTCTAAAGCCTTTAGCCTGCGCTAACCCAGTTATCCCTGGCTTTACAGCATGTCTCTGCCAAAATTTTTCAATTGATGGTTGAAATTTTTCATTAAGCTTTATTGGGTGAGGCCGTGGACCTACCACCGACATTTCTCCAAAAAAAACATTAATAAATTGGGGAATCTCATCCAAACTGGACTTTCTTAGGAATGCTCCTACTTTGGTGATGCGACTATCGTTTTTAGTGGCTTGCTTTGTATCTGAGTCCGTGTTAACAACCATTGTTCTAAACTTTAAGCAAAGGAATAGCCTATTTTGCCTTCCATGTCTATTCTGCCTAAAAAAAATTGGACCACTTGATTCGAGTTTAATAATTAACCCGATAAGTGGCACTAACCACGAAAGTACAGAGATCATAACCAGCAGCGAAAACAAGAAATCAAACCCTCTTTTTGCAAATTGATTTATATGGCTGTCTAAGGGGATTGGGTTCAAATTAAGAACGGGAATAATACCGTAATTTTGCACTTCTAGTGATCTATTACTAATTGCACTGAACTGAGATAACAGCTTAATTTTTATCAAATGGTTTTCTGCATAATCAACCAGCTCGGCAATATCTTCCTCAGATATTATTGGCGTATAAATAAAAAGAATATCAATACTTTGTTCGTTTAACTCTTCCTTTATTCTGTCAACCGCTCTGTCATCACCTAGGTAACCAGAAACTCTGTAACCAATACTCTTATTAATTTTAAAATAATTAAATAACTCGTCAGTTGTAGCATGTTTTCCTAGAAAAGCAACTCTTCTTATATTATACCCTCTTGCTCTGGAATATCGAATAAAAAAATACCAAAAAGCTCTCCATGAAACTGCGCCAATAGAAAAATATAAGTAGGTGTATAATAAAACCTCTCTTGAAATAGCACTTTGGTTAGTCAACATCCAAAATAGAAGTACGACTATTGGGTTGATAATTAAAGCAATCGAGATTTTATTTAGGTATTCAAAAAAACTCACGTCACGGTAGGCTTTATTCAAGCCTGTCAAAAAGAAAGTAATCAGCCATATTACACTTAAGATGAGTTCAAATTCAAATATGCTCCTTAAACCTAATGCATCTGGATTATTAGAAATAGTAAAAATCGATGACCAATACGCCCCATTGAAACAAATTAAATCCAGTAAAAGAAATATTGTTGGAATGTATTTTGAATATCTATGGCGAATCATATTACAAGATTTGAGTAAAAATAAGTGTAATCCGGAAAGAAGACACATTATACATTGTAAATGGTTGTAAAATACCCTAAAGTGGGTAGGGAAGTTTAAGTTTCTAATTTAATTTAATTTCTCCGGTTGATTACAACCTCATTTTATTCTCCCTTTTGAGCCTATCATAAGTTCCCATCAAAAAGCTCCTACACCTGAACTATACAGCCGCTTTTTAGATGTTACTGCATGTCTAATCAAATTAAAAACAAGTTCTCCTGTGAAGGCTACTACCACGCTATTTAATCGCCACATCCTTGATTGCTAAATCATCAGGTTCCGGGAGAAGTTACTACCTCAAAGGGAAGCATAATTAGGTAAAAAGGAAGGATAATTATTTGAGTAATACCCTGAAAATCAGTATAATGTAAGTGAATTAGAAACACTTAAAAATCATGCTTTTTTCTTAATATATCCAAAACATCGATGCACTTCGATCATTTTTCATAAAGCCACAAAAGGCAATAGAGATCATGGTTCATCATTTGGAGTATTTTCATTTTAACAAGTTGTCAAAATCTTTTGACGCTATAAAAAGTAAAGGCGTTCCGGTTGGTAAGTTGCTACAAGTACTTATCCGCTTGCTATTTATACACAAGGCCATTATCTACGAATTACTATTTAGCGGATTAGCTAATCTTTCAGAAGCTAAAAGGACGCCTATTACGAGTTGAAAAATCATATGGGAGTAAACTGAGGGGATTCCTTGATAAATTTGTAACACGTTTCAATAAAATGATAAAAAAAAAGACTGATCAAGGCCGTCAAGGAGGTGTCAACTGTCTGATTCCTATATTGGTCAAACCTAATCTTAAGATTAATATAACGTGGTTTTACCTTGAGTTTAAAGAGCGCTTGCCATTGATAAGTGAAAGTACGAATATCTACTATTTCCACGTTTTAGAAAATAACGAAATAGGATTAACTGATAAATAAGCTTGAACCTATTTCTTAGAAGAATTCAATCCTTGAATCAATTTAGCTTTTTATCGACGTACTGATAAATTATTCCTCCTCCCTCTACCATAAAAAGAATAAGCGGTTTAGCGATTAAATTATCAAACATATCATGGAAATAAGTCCCTAACTCAATAAAACCGAAATACTTGAAAATAATAGTAAGCATAGCTACTAAACATACAACTCCAACCAGACCAATGGATAAATATCTAACTAAACCAATTGACTTGTAAAAGAGAGAATAGATCAGTAAAAGATGAAACAGAAGGTATGTAGGTGCGAAAACGATTGCTCCAATGCCGTACATGATATCTTTGTCTTTAGACAAAAACATAAATCGACTTTCAATTGTCGTGTAGCTAACATTAAGCAAATCCAAAAAAGCTTTAAAAATATCTGTATAAAGAATAGATATATGATATTTAAATATCCCTAATGAAATGATAATAATCACAAGCCCAATCGATATTGGAGTTGTATTGTTAATCTTCATTCGTTTTTGTTTGCGCTATTACGGAATATCTCAATAGCCAGTGTCGCCATATTAAGAATATGAATATATATACGATCAATGTATAGGTATATTTATGATTCAGGTCGAATGTTGCGCGAAAGTAGTTATAGTTTAAAGCTAATGCGATCTCCCGAATTACATTGATCAGAGAAATTAATAAACACCCCACAAAAGAATAAATAATTTTACTTATCCCACCCCCTGGAAAGCAGATCAAGAAACCAATAAAAAGTGCAAAAAGCTCTAAGCCATTACATGGGTTAGCCACTAAAACAGATTGCTCTTGGTTTATGAAAATCACGTTCTCTATCGCCTCCGATTCAAATCCAATCATTTTCAATCCACCTACACTTGCTACAACTACAGTACCAGTCAACCAAGCATTCAGTGAACCCTCTGGTTGCAGATAAGCGAAAAATACGACTTCCCATGTCACAAAGACAATTAGGGCGCGAATTAAAAAGGTTTTTATTAGTTTGTTTTTATCCATAAGAATAGTCAAAACAAACTTAAGTAAAATTTACTAACGGTTTCACATTATTAGAAGGTGGGACTAGGCATTAAATTCCATTCGTTGATTAAGTAAAGTGTCTTTTACCTACACTTAAAATATCGCGACTTGAATACGATTTGAAGGTCAAAACATGTAATTCAGCAACGACTTAGTCCGAATAGAGTAAATATTTATTCATAGTCCTTAAGATTGATTCATGATAATGACTAGTAAGCGTTCTCGCTTCCTTTTACAATTGACCAAATAGTTAAGAGAATGATTTTAAAATCAAATGACATTGTCCAATTCTTCACATAGAACCGATCGAGCCGAACCCTTCCGGACATATCACTATAATCGAATGTTTCTCCTCGAAAGCCCTTTGCTTGGGCTAACCCAGTAATTCCTGGTTTAACAGCATGTCTTTGCCAAAATTTTTCAATGGATGGTTGGAATTTTTCATTCAACTTAATTGGGTGAGGCCGTGGACCAACCACCGACATTTCTCCAAAAAAAACATTGATGAATTGCGGAATTTCGTCTAAACTGGTCTTTCTTAAGAAAGCTCCTATTTTAGTAATTCTACTATCATTTTTTGTAGCTTGCTTTGTGTCAGATTCAGAATTCACGACCATTGTTCTAAACTTCCAGCAAAGAAACAGTCTATTATCGCGACCATGACGATTCTGTTTAAAGAAAATGGGGCCTCTCGACTCCAGTTTGATAATTAAGCCAACAAGGGGCACTAACCAAGATAATACGATTATCATAATTAACGATGAGAAAACTACGTCAAACACTCTTTTGAATACTTGGTTAAACTTGCTATCCAGAGGAATTGGATTTAAATTTAATACAGGAATGAAGCCGTAGTTCTGTACTTCTAGGGATCTGTTACTTATCGCACTGAATTGTGAAAGTAATTTCACCTTGATTAAATTATTTTCAGCAAAATCTACTATATCAGCAATGCTTTCTTCATTTATCAAGGGAGTATAAATAAATAAAATATCTACTTGACCTTCATCTAGTTGCGCCTTTATCTGTTGAATGTCGATTGAGTCCTCTAAATATCCAAAATACCGATAGCCTATCCCTTTATTAATTTTGAAGTAATTTATGAGTTCTTCTGTCGTACTATGTTTTCCAAGAAAAGCTACTCGACGTATATTGTAACCCCTGGCTCGATAGTATCTGATAAAGAAATACCAAAAGGCTCTCCACATTACAGCGCCTAAAGCAAAATACAAATAAGTGAAAAATAGGAGCTCTTTCGTGATGACTTCAGGCCCTGATAACATCCAAAAAACGAGGACGACTATTGGATTGATTATTAAAGCAACGGATATTTTATTCAAGTATTGAAAAAAATTTGCTTCCCTATATGCTTTATTCAAGCCTGCTCCGAAAAACGTAATTAACCATATAGCACTTAAAATAAGCTCAAACGAAAAAATTGTTTTAAAGCTTTCAGCATTGTTAGTATTGCAAAAAACGGCTATCCAATAAGCACTATTAAAACAAACTAGGTCTAAGATTAGGAAAATTCCAGATATGTATTTTGAATATCTATGGCGAATCATATTACAAGATTTGAGCAAGAATAAGTGTAATCCGGCAAGAAGACACATTATACATTGTAAATGGTTGTAAAATACCCTAAAATGGGTAGACAAAAGATCTCCTTACCAACCTGATTTATCTACCAACTTATAAACTGAAGTGATCCCTTCTTTTAGTTTTATCTTCGGGTGCCAGCCCAGTTCGTTAATTCGCTTACTTGACATTAATTTTCTTGGTGTCCCATCAGGCTTTTCTGTATTGAAAAGATTTTACCTTCATATCCCACGACTTGCTTCACCATATGCGCTAGATCGCTAATTGTCAAATCTTCACCAAAACCGATATTCACAGTATTACCATCACTGTAGTTTTCCATTAGAAACAAAGGTGCTTCAGCCAAATCATCCACGTGCAAAAACTCACGCATAGGACTTCCCCATATTTCCACTAACGAATTAAAGTGGGCAAAACATGTGAATTATTCAAATCATAGTTGTCTTTGGGTCTATACAGGTTTGCAGGCATAGCACTAATAAAATCCGAACCATATTGTGCGCGATAAGTCTCACATAGTTTTGTCCCGGCTATTTTAGCAATGGCATAAGGCACATTCGTTGACTCAAGACTTCCTATAAGCAAGCTATCCTCTGTTATAGGCTGATTAGCCATTTTTGGATAAATCCTCGAACAACTTAGAAAAGTATTTTTTTAACAGAGGTCTCGTAAGCCGCCTGAATCACATTACTTTGAATCATCAAGTTTTCATAAAGAAACGCACCCCTGAAGAGATTTTTGGCATGAATGCCTCCCGCTTTAGATGCGGCTAAAAAAACATAATCAGGCTTTTCATTTTCAAATAAACAGCAACCCTTTCTTGGTTGATCAGATTCAATTCTTTCGAAGATCTTGAGTATATTTTAGTATAAACTTCTGATTGCCGAATTCTTACAATAGCAAAACCAACCATTCCTCGATGGCAAGCAACATATATTTTCGGCTTTTTCCCACTTACTCTGACTGTTTTAATACTTGATGGCCTCCCTCTAACAAATATTTATCCTTCTCAAAGAGTTTTAGGTCTGACTCCATCATTTCCTTTACTAACGCCTTTAGATCGTACTCTGGCTTCCATCCTAACTTAGAATTTGCCTTTGAAGGATCTCCAATTAATAAATCAACCTCAGTAGGTCTAAAATATTTAGGGTCAATACGAATAACCTCCTGTCCGATTTTAAGTGAAGTCTTTTTATCAGATAGAGAAGTTACTATTCCTACTTCGTCTACACCACTACCTTTAAATTCAAGCTCAACACCAACTTCTGCGAAAGCCATTCTCATGAAATCTCTTATTGGGGTTGTTGTCTCTGTTGCTAGGATAAAGTCTTCTGGTTTGTCTTGTTGAAGCATTAACCACATACCTCTTACATAATCCTTTGCATGACCCCAATCTCTCTTAGAATATAGATTACCCATATAAACAAGTTCTTGTAAACCCAAAGACATTTTAGCAACTGCCCTTGTGATTTTTCGAGTCACAAATGTTTCTCTTCTTAGAGGTGACTCATGGTTAAATAGTATGCCATGGCAAGCATACATATTGTACGCTTCGCGGTAATTAACTGTGATCCAGGATGCGTACATCTTGGTAACAGCGTATGGTGATCTAGGATAAAAAGGAGTTGTTCTTTTTGAGGTACTTCTTGCACCAATCCATAAAGTTCAGAAGTAGAAGCCTGATAGATTCTCGTCTTTTATGTTAGTCCTAGCAAACGAACCGCTTACAACAAGCGCAAAGTACCAATTCCGTCTACATTAGCTACATATTCAGGAGTATCAAAACTCACACGAACGTGAGACATGGCTCCTAAATTGTAAATCTCATCAGGTTGGATTTCTTGAATTAACCTAGTTAAATTCATTGAATCTGTCAAATCGCCATAATGAAGGAATAGTCGTGTATTTTGCTTGTGAGGGTCTTGATAAAAATGATCAATTCTATCCGTGTTAAATAATGAGGCCCCACGCTTAATTCCGTGAACTTCATATCCTTTTTCAAGGAGCAATTCCGTTAAATACGCTCTGTCCTGTTATTCCTGTAATAAGTGCTTTTTTCGTCAAGAAAATAAAATTTTAATCCACAAATTTTCAAAAAAAATGTTGCATGATGGTTTATTATCGATTTGATTCTGCCTTATCCCAAAAACTAATCTTCTTACCAAACACGGACGATAACATTCCATTGAAAGAATTGACATGTACTACCATTGCGTGGTGAAAAGCCATGACTAATTTGTTTCTATTTCCGAAATAGTGAAGCAAAGCTAGGATTACAATAAAAAAAAGCCCGAGCAGTCCAAGGAAAATGAAATAATAATTCATTTGAAATATCCCATATATTATTGTCAAAACTAAGTTTAGTAACAAAAAATGAAATCCTGACCACCTCAGTACTTTTCGTAGGATAATGTGCATTTTGGTAGTTAAATCCAGCTCAGGCCATAAATATGTAACACAATTCATTTGCCTATTTCCCATTCTTCTTTTTCTGGAAGTCTCTTCCTCTTCATTGAGAACAGCAGCTTCTAGACCCTTTGCTTGAGCATTAAATCCAACCGAAAGACCATTGCCACATAACCTTAAAGGTGCTTCTAAATCATTAGGGACAAATTCAGGTAACTGCCTAAAGTGCCTTGCCAGCATGGCGAAATTTCCTCCATTGACTACAATACATCGTCCTAATTTGGCCTCACTTCTTCTAATCCACTCCTCGTATTTCCAATATAGACCTTCTGATTTAGCAGATTCGGTAACTTCATCGTAATACTGCATTGAACCACCGACTAAATCATACCCTTCCCTTAAACTTTCAACCAAAAACTTAAAAGCATTTTTTTCAAAAAAGGTATTTGCGTCAGAGAATAGTAAAATGTCATTCTCCTCTGGAGATAATTGATCGATTGCGATATTTAAAGAATCATTTTTCCCTTTACGATAACCCTTATCAATTACAGCTATTTGATCTGGAAAAAGTTTGGAGAACTTATTAATCACTTCGCTTGTCCTGTCGCCTGATTTATCAACAACAAAAACATGCACCATTCTAAACTCACTTTTCAATTCAATACAATTACTAACTTTCTCCTCAATTGTCCCTTCTTCATTATAAAGTGGAATTATATGGTAGACAGATGTGCTAGAACCAAAAACGTTTTTTTTAACAGGATCCAATCGTTTAAGCAAATGAATAATTAGAGGGTACCCTAAGTACACAAAAAAAATCGCGGAATATAGGGAAATTATTAAAATCAAGAATATCATATTAAGCTATAAACCTTTTGATGTTTTTCTTTAAATATAGCAATAGAATTTACTGGCATATCTTTATTTATCCTAGATTTAATTCTCTTGAAAAGATCTGAATCAAACGCTTTATTAATTGCTTTAGCCAGGTCAACCGCATTTCCAACTTCGAACAGTATGCCATTCTCACCATTGTCTATATTTTCTTCAAATATTCCTAATTTCGGCGCAATGATTAATTTACCATAGCTCTTTGCTAAGTATAATAAACCACTTGTGTCTATTTTAAGATATGGCATCACAACAACTCCCGCCTTATTGAAAAGTAGCTCTACTTCATTATCGGGAATGTAATTAATAAGCCAGTGAATGTTTGCTCTCTTATTTTGGGATTCAATTAGGAGGTCAATATCATACTCAACTTGCCCTGCTATTGTGACTTCCCACTCTCCATCATAAGATATTTTATCTAGCGATTCAATGAGTATTTCCAATCCCTTGTAAGGCCTTATATTTCCGAAAAATAGAATGTGATGTGGATTCTCCAGTTTCTTTTCAATTTTAACTTTATCAAAATAGTGATCTATGATATGGTAGCTCAAAGGAGCAGGAAACGACTTACAGTAAGATTGATAAATACCTTTTGTATGGAAGATTAAAGAATCTGATATTCCGTATATTTTTCTAAAAAAATAAAAATCAAAAAACTTAGTTTCATGAGGAAGAATATTATGAACGGTTCCTACTATAATTATTCCACGTGATTTCAAAATTCTAAGAAAGAAAAAGTCCATAAAACTTAATTTGAGCCAGTGATAATGAAAAATGTCATTGATTTTCACAGTAGATACGATTTTGAACCAACCTACCAAGTAGTAAACTAATTTTTTTAACCCTTTGGAAACGCCATAATTACCAAAGACTACTACTTCATTTTCATCATCATAAATATTCTTTCTAGAAGTGAAAATTTTCTCTGCTACAATAATATTACTAACATACTTTGCTGTATTTGTTTTCCCATTTGGTTCCAAAATGTATCTCATCTTTTAAACTAAAGTTTTGAAGGACTTATGTAAATATATTCTGATATAATTCAATTTACTATTTGTATTTTTTTTGAGTTGACTTCTAGCATTTAGGAAATTCTTTTTTGGCAAATTATCATTAACTGAATTGATAAATAGTAAATTATGGTGATTTGTAACCAATTTTTAATTCGAATTTATAGGCCGAATATTTCGTTCTTCCACATCTCTTTTTGATCGTTCGAATCAAAAACACTCACCATATTTAATTCAGAAGACATGAAAGTATTTTATAAAAATCTATTTAAGAACATCATAAAATTAAAGCATGTTCTTTGTATCATTTACACCGTTCAATTATCGATCTGCTCTGGTCAAAAAATGATGTCTTTAGATTTTGATGGCGAATTGACGAATGAAGAATTAGCCTTAATAAACCTCAGCGAGATTAAATTACTAAAAGGGGACAAAAATAGTATGATCTTAGTTGAATACATTGGATATCCACACGGAAGTAGACGCGTATTATCTAATATTATGATTCCTGGAGAACCAACTCAAGAAGCTACACTGAAATTTAAAGTCAAGTTTTCGGACGAGTTTAGTTTTGTGAAAGGTGGAAAGCTTCATGGATTCGGTCCTTCCAAACCAGTTTCTGGAGGGAATAATGGGGGGCCTGACAAATGGAGCGCTAGGCTTCTTTTTAAACCCAATGGTAAAATAGCAACATACACATATCATCAAGATCAGAAAGGTATATATGGAGAGGGTATCACCTCTCAGGCTGGAGTAATTATTCCTGGAAAATTTCAACAAATAGAATTCTATATAAGAATAAATACGCCTTTCACAGCGAAAAATGGACAACTAGAGGTTAAAGTAGATGGAACAACTGTCATAAAACAAGATGGATTACAATTTAGAAGTGTAGATGGAGAAAATACATTAATTAGCCAATTTCTATTTTCAACCTTTCATGGAGGAAATACACCTGACTTTGCCCCTAGAAACTCATTGGGGTTTTATTCCATTGAAACAGCCTACTTTGATGATATCGAAATATACAAAGGAAGAACGCTATCTGAATGATCTATCTTTAATGCATTTAATACAAGAGTATTGATACTTTATTGGAGTAAGCTCACCCCATCCTCCAGATATAGAAAGAATTTCTGAATAGGCTTGGACATACAACAGTTTCGGATAATCATCCACTGGATTATTCGCCCAAATATAAACTTGATTTCCTCCAAAATCTCCTTCCCATCATATATGCCAGGAATGCCGCTTAAATTAAAAACCGAATTATTATTCATTTCTAAGTCTCTACCAACAATTTTTGCTTTTCAATAACTACCCGCATCAAACCAATATTCAGAAGAGGTAATAGACTTGGCCGAATAATCTACCGATTCCAATAATTATTTAAGCTCATCAGCGGTTGGAAAATACCCCCCAATTGAGCAAATATTTGATTGCTGTGAAGCATACCAATTACATATAATCAACTTGGAGCTATCATCCTTCAAAAAAATAAAAGAGGTTGTACTGTCAGACATGTGATTCTGTTCAGAGTTCGCCATACCATATTGTTTCTGAAGCCTGAATAACAGGCATTCCATTGTTGTAATGAAAGTTTCGTGAATTTTCTGCCATCCATATTTGATTTCCAATCTTAACCCACTTATAATCATTCCCCTCAACAGCTAAAAGTGTACCCATTAGGCCTACTTCTAATAGCTCAGTCTCCGCATATCCATTCTTCCGTAAAAGACCAAAACCAAAACCCTAATTAATAAGATCGCCAAGGTCTCACACGTAACCAGCTGCTATAAGCTCTGATAATTCTAAACCAAACGATAAAAGTACATATGAATCTATATTTATGGTATGAAGTTCATGAATGCTAACGTACAATATCAAAACTGTAAGGCTAACCTTATTAGCTATAAAGTCATTCAGATCACGTTAAGCGTCGATAAAAGCAGAAATTTCAATTCCTCCGTCTAGCAGGTCCAATATTGAATACCCTTTTCCATTAGGAGGTCGCCAATTGAATAGCCACTTTGAAGTACTTCTTGGAGCGAGCCCAGAGCCCTTACGGAGACAGAATAACAAAAATGAAGAATCTTTCCTACAGCATGACTTATATCTCGAAGAATGAAGGGCGTAAAACCAAAAATGGTTCATGTATTGAAATCAATTATACTGGCTCGCAAATTGAAAGTAAACGAGTTTTTAGCAATGTAAATTCTCTACAAACCCCTAAAAGACAATATTCAATCAAATTTGATGAGGATCTCGACTTTGTTAAAGGCGAAAAACTACATGGGTCTAGACCTAAAAATCCAGTTCAGGGAGGCAGTGAAGGAAGACCAAATGGGTGGCGTTTACGTATCCTATTTGAAGAGCACGGTCTTCTATAATCCTATTTGTACCATCAAAAGAATAGCTGTATAAATGGCGATGATGTAAAGACGGACAGAATTGTGTTCCCTCCTAGTAAATAAAATTTCACTCTATATGAAAATTAACGAGCCCGCTACTGCAAAAAAATGAAGAGATGGAAATTTGGGTAGATGGAATAAAGCAAATCGATAGGTCTGGAATTCAATTCCGATCTCTTGAAGGAGATAGCACACTAATCACTCGTTTTCTTTTCTCAACATTTCATGGAGGAAATTCATCTAACTTTACATATAAAGTTTCTTTAGGTGTAAAGTTAGGAATGTGAAAGCAAGGTTTTATAACGTCATAGATTTAAAGAGAATTCGATTAAATAAAAATAGTCCATATCACGTGAAAAAATATTTTTCTTACTCAAGTGCTGTCCTATGCATTGCTTTATGTTTTGCAAGTTTTCCTGCCAAATGTCAATTATTCGATAATTCATTCAAAGAAAGAGTAGACTTAAGAACTGGTATATCTCCGTATTCCATATCTCACAATGACTTAGATGGAGATGGGCTAAGTGAATTAATTGTAGCAAATGCCGGAAGCTATTCAGTCTCTGTTTTTAAAAATTCTTCCTCTTCTGATTTACTAAGCTTTGAGCCTAGAGTTGACCACACTGCAGGGGATGGTCCACGTTCAGTTTCATCAGCTGACTTTGATGGGGATGGAAAAATAGATATTGTCGTTACAAACCAACATAGCAACTCCATCTCGCTGTTTTCAAATCTCACATCGAATGGGGGAACTATCGACTTTAGCCTTCAAAGTAATTATAATACTGCACAAAGCCCTATTTCTGTGGCTATTGGTGACTTGACTAATGATGGAAAAGCTGATTTGGTTGTTACTAATGTCAACTCGGACAACCTCTCGGTATTTACCAATATTAGTGAAAGCCATGGTGTGTATTTTACAACAGACAAATTGTTCAGTACAGGAAGCCAACCCAATGATATAAAAATTGCGGATTTGAATCAAGATGGGCTAATGGATGTGGTCGTGTCAAATGGAAACAGCCACAATCTGTTTATTTATATAGGCAGTACGCAGAATGCCAATAACACGGAACTATCAAATCCCATTGTAGTCGAAACTGGATTCTCACCAATGTCTATTGGTATTGCAGATCTTAATGGAGATACTTTTCCAGATCTAGCCGTAGTAAACAATCTAAGTAACACTATTTCCATTTTTCAAAACCTAGGAGCATCGAATGTGTCATTTGCCGAGAAAATTGATTTGATAACTAATTCCGAACCTAGACAACTAGCTATTGGAGATCTAGACAATGATGGATTAAAGGATTTTGCAATAACCAATGGAAGCAACCAAACGATATCCTTGTTTAGAAACAGTACCTCAAATGGAGTTGTTTCCTTTGACGACAAAGTCGATTTACAAATGAGCAGTGAATCAAATCTTTACGGAATACAGATTGCCAATGTAGGTGGTGATGCCCTTTTGGATATAATATTCACCGACTTAAATCAAAGAGTAGTTTCAATACTTGAAAACAACAGTAATAACAGAGAGAAATCAACAGCGACAGATTTTAAATCTTTCTATATCAACGAGCAGATCGGGGCGACTTCAATTAATACAGTCGACCATACTATCGACCTGAAAGTACTTGCCAACGAATCATTAAATGCAACTAAACCCATTTTCTACCTCTCTGAGGGAGCTTCATTGTACTTTGACTCCATATTACAGATAAGCGGTCAAAGTGAAGTAGACTTCACTAACTATACTTTACAATATAAGATAGTAGCAGAAGATGGACTAAGCTCTCAAGAATGGGCAGTTCGCATTGAAGAGAGTCAAGCTCCTCCAGTAATTACGTCGTTTTCACCTGCTGAAGGTAAACCGGGTACATTGGTAACCATTTATGGTAGTGGATTTAATGAAAACGTTAATAAAAACACAGTCTTCTTTGGGTCTATCAAAGGAGAGATAATAAATAGCACTCAAACAGAAATACAGGTTTCGGCTCCTTTTGGGGCGACCAATAATCCTCTCTTTGTAGTAAATGAAGGATTAATGGGGTATGCTTCAGATGCTTTCGTTACACTATTCGAAGGACCAGAATTAGCGAGTTCTTTCTTTTCAAATACCACTACAGCAGAAGTAGGCAGTCTACCTGAAATCATTAGAAGTGGTGACTTTAATGACGATGGTAAGCTGGACTTGGTAGTTGCTAACCAATCCGGTGAATCAATCTCGATTCTTCAAAATGCAACAGTTAATAAGACTATCATTTTTGAAACGCAAAAAATATACGAGGTAGGATATCCATGTGGTATTAGCATAGCTGATATAGATACCGATGGTAGACTTGACATTGTTGTATTGAACAAGAGAGCTTCAAATATCTCTGTTTTCATTAATAAAAGTAATACCGGTGGAGTTATTCAATTTGATCAAAGAATAGATTATAAAACTAAAAAATGGCCTAGTTCTTTATCCATTAGCGATTTCGACCTTGATGGGAAGCCAGATATAGTCGTGGTGAATAGTGGTGAAAATAGTTTTTCTATTTTTCAAAATAACAGTACCCCGTCACAATTGGAGCTCCTTGAACCCTTAGTTTTTCCGTTTGGTGTTGAGGAATTACTCGCAGTAGATATGAATAAGGATGCTAAACCAGATCTAGTATTTTCTAATGGCTCTACAACTCTTTCAATAATGCTTAACGAAAGTTCTGGATCAGGTAATATTAGGTTTGGTTCAAGTCTAGAATTTGAACTATCTGCATCACCAAGTCTAATTGCTCTCAATGATTTAGACGGAGATGGCTTGTTCGATTTAGTCTACTCTTCCTGGAGTAGCAATGCTATTTTCACTGCCAAAAACAATGGGATTAATTCAGGTACAGGTGCCTTTGCAGAGGAAATAAAATACTCGGCTCAAAAACAGACAGCAAGGCTTGAGCTTGGTGATCTAGATGGAGATGGCAAATTAGATATCCTCACAACCAGTATGAGTGGATGTCAAATAAAAATTTACAGAAACACATCAGACGACAGCTCGGTGCTATTTGAGACAATACCTTCTTTCGGGGAGTGTGGAGTTCGCTTTGGATCAGCAATAGGCGACTTTAATAATGACGGAAGAGCTGATATCGCCTTTACAAATTTTGATAGAGGAAACATTTCTGTTGTTGAAAACACAGGAGACCATTTGGAATTAGGTTTGGATAATTCAGAGCGGATATATCCCAATCCTGTTAAAGACAATTTGCTTATTCCGTATGATGTACATGGTAATAGAAGTCTAAAGATTACAATTTATAGCCTCCAAGGAAAAATTGTTTACCAAGGAAAACATAACGAACAGGCCGAACAAAATATCGAAATAAATTTGTCCAAGACGAAGGTCAAACCGGGGATTTATATGATCACACTATCTGATGAAGCAAATGATTCCTTTCAAACTCTCTCTCAGAAGATACTTATTGAAGGCGCGAATTGACTTATAAAATCCAAAATTGGACTTAGGCCCAGTTAGTTTTAATTGATTCTTCCAAAAGTTTTACCATAGGCTACAAAAATAGCTTTGTACATATAAAACAAGCCCTTCTTTATAAAGGAGTCAGAAATCTCATTTTGTTTTTTGATTTCCTTCAGGTTTTCAAATTTGATCTTAATCCATTCTTCTAACGAACTCTTATTCTCTTCATACATTCTCAGAGCTCCTAAAGTGCTGTTAACCTTTTTGAATCGTGCTCCTTTGATACAAATTCTCAAAAAAAACTCATAATCCATAGCAAACTGGATCGACTCGTCTAGATAGCCCATTGCATCAAGAACATCTCTTCTCCAAAACGCTGATTGATTACTAATATTCATATTGGTCGTATACTTAATCCCCCAGCTACAAAAAGGAGGGTAATAATACCTTTTAATCAGTTTGCCTTCTTTGTCTATATTTTCCTTATCACCAAAATAAACATCGAAGGCTCCATTTGTATTCGCGTATGAAGTAGCTATTGCGTGAAAAGCGTACGGATAATAAATATCATCACTGTTCATCCAAGCGACTAGATCACCTGTAGCCTTTCTGAAACCTTTGTTTATGGCATGTGTCTGTCCCTCATCAGCTTCGGATACCCAATACGATATTTGATCTGCATACTTCTTAATGATATTTACTGAATTGTCTGTTGATCCCCCGTCTATAATGATATATTCTAGGTTTTCGTACTTCTGATCAAGTACAGATAAAATAGTCTCCTCAAGAAACTCAGCTTGATTAAAGGATGGAGTAATTATTGAAATTTTAGGCAACATATGAAGTCATTGGATGAACCGTTTTATTTGGAACTGACAAAATCAAAAATGATAATACTAAATAGGTTATTGGCTTATCATATAATGGCTGTGAAAACAGCATGGTTGTTAGTAAACAGAGCCAAATTGAAATAAAAGCAACTCCTTGCTTTCGGATCTTTAATAGTGTGAAAATAAATGGAAATAAAAATACAAATACACCTATTAAACCAATCTGAGCAGTAGTGCCTAAAAAATTAATTCCTAATTCCATACCGTTGATTCTATTGTGAAAACCTATGCCCATGAAGGGATTTTCAGTAATCAATTCAATTGCCTTTAGCGTTACTTCTAATCGACTTAGACCAGACCTGTTGTTAAATTTTTGGGCTAAGCCAAATTGGCTTTCCGTAGTGAAAAGAAAATATAAAATCGAGGCTAGAATTGGCAAACCAAGAAAAATAATCATTGCCTTTTTTTTGCTACTTGAGAATATTTTTACAACTACAGTAATCAAGAATAAAAAATAACCAGCAGTAGAAAATGTGAAAATCAAAGATAGAATAAGTACTGTTCGAATTAAAAGAGCCTTTTTAAAGTCATAAATGTCTACCATCCAAAAGGCAACAATTAAGACCATCTGATATAATCCGGGCTCACGCATAAATCCAATTGCTCTAGGCAAGAGCAAACTTCCCACTTTAGCGCCAGCATCATATACGGGCGAAAAAGGGAACATAATTGGCAATTCATAAACCCAACCTGTATGAGTAGGAATATTAATTGTAAATAAGTAAAAGTAAATTTTTAAGGAAGCAAGAATAAAAGTGAGGATATAACTAAGCCCTAAGAGCAAACATATTATAACCAAATATTTCGCGAAAGTCCTCGCTGCTTTTGCATCTCCGAATAGAAATGGCAGATAACCAAGAGAAATCATAAATAACACACTGATAGCCCCCTTAGGATTTTCCAGTCCTATGAACGTCATTTGAAAAATGAGATAGAATACTATAGCCACATATGAAAAAATAAATGGGCTTTGAATCCGTATTAAGCTAATTTTAGGCTTGAGTAACAATAAGACAAACACTAAATATAATACAGCTAGTATAAGAATTGAGCCCAATTTCTGCCCCATTATACCAGGCCTCAGGTTGCTCACAATAATAAAAAATATTGCTATTACAACAGAAAAGCCAATCTTGATCTTCTTATTACTAAGCTCCTTACTAAATGAATGGAGTCCGCTCATTTCCGAGTATGTATTTCAGTTCTTGATTTCTCTCTCCAATTTTTTTGGCTGGGATGCCTCCCACTATCGTATATGGCTGTGTATCCCTCACCACGACGGATCCTGCAGCCACAACGGTCCCTTTGGCAATTTTAACACCGGGAAGTATTATACTTCGACAACTGATCCAAGCATAATCTTCTATAATCACTTCTCCTCCTTTGGTTTCAAATAATGTGCTCTGTGGATCATGCTGCAAAGTCCATACCCAAACTCCTGTACTTAGATTAACATTTTCGCCAATTTGAATGCCTTTCCGGCCATCCAGAATGCAATCATGTCCAATAATTGAATTATTACCAATAATCACGCCTTTGGGTTTTCTTACCTCAAGTCCCGAATAAACAACAGAACTCTTTGGAAAACGAAAGCCAAGTAAAAAATAAAACAACCTTCTTAGTGTATGAGAAGGAAAATAACCTACCCACAAGAGAAGCAACATCCAAAACCCTTTAAGATATCTCTTCATTATTTTTGTTGTAAAACAGCGCTATACAAATCAATGTATTTCTGTGCTTGCATTGTAATATTAAAGTTTTTCAACACCTTTTCTCTCGCTTTTTTTGAAAGTGTGGCTTTATCATCCGATTCAAAGTACCACAAAATTCCTTTAGCCAAATCCTCTTCATTGCGCAATTCTGCCAGATAGCCATTTTGCAGATGATCTACCATATCAGGAATCCCGCCTACATTAAACGCCACTGTAGGACAACCACACGCCATTGCCTCTATTACCGTATTGGGTAAATTATCTTGAGTCGAGGGTAATACGAATAGATCCGACAAAGCATAAAGATCTCTCATGGCCTCCTGATCCTTAATGTTTCCAAAATAATATGTTCTAAAACCTAACTTATCCAAATCTGTCGGTCCATTTGAACCAATAACCCCTAAAGATACATTTTCAGGTAACACGCTTTTAATAAGTGAAATAGCATTTATCAGATGATGAAAGCCCTTTCGATCATCCCGCACACCGTCATAGCCACTAAACAAAATCATGTATGATGATTCGTTAATGGCATACTTCTCTCTAAGTAAATGCTTATCTCGTGGGCTGTACATCTCCGTGTCTATCCCATTCGCAATCACGTGAATATTATGATCTTTCAATAAAACGCTCTTCTTTGCACATTCTGCTAACCAATTGCTTGGCGTGACTATAGTCAAATTCTTGAGTTTGGAGTATGTTCTTTTCTTTCTATTCCATACCCACCTATCAATCCACAAATCCGATCTATAGGTTGGTGACTCCTCTTCCGAGACATAGTGTCTTGAATCTGAAAACACCCACATATCATGTAACGTCCAAACAATTGGGCAGTCAATTTGCGCGATTTGTTCTATTGCAAGGAATCCATTATTAACCCAATGTAAATGAACTACATCTGGGTGGACTTCCATTATTTTTCTTAATATTTTACTTTTTACCCAAGAAATGCTTCGTGCCTTATTCTTCAAAAACCGCAAAGGAAAAAAATCAATCCTTGCCCTCACTTTGCTTGAAAGACCGTAACTCAAGCTTTCAATAGACGGGTCATTCAAACAGGCTTTAATATCAACAAGCATTTTAGATTCGATTCCCAAAGACATTAAGCCTTTATGAATTCTGGAAGCTGCAATTGCAGCACCGCCGATTATGTCGCGTGTGTTGATCTGAATAACTCTCATCTATTTATTTCTCTAAAAGACACCCCATAAGTCGCGCTTAGTCAATCGCCCATTTTATGCATGCTCATTAGACATCTGTTTTGTTTAACTAGAAGAACTTAGTTCTTAGAATTAAGCTCCTCCTTGAGTTTAGAATAATATGTATTTAGAAAATAAGGTTTCATCTCGTATGTGACACTTTCATCCTTGAAGGTAGAATTAATTAGATTTTCGGCCTCATTCAAATCTTTAGCATATTTCACATAATTACTAAACGATTCAGGGAACCACTTCACACCACTGCTCAACTTATGATCGGCTGAAGACAAAACTATAACGGGCGTACATGTGATTAGCGAGAAAATTGTCCCATGATATCGATCCGTCACCACGATTTTGAATTTCGAAAAGTAATCAAACATATTTAATAATGTCACTTCTCTTTTTTTGTCCATTTCATAAATTGACATTTTAATCGAAGTATCCGTGATTTCAGATTTTATGTTACCGAATTTACTTATTAGTTCATTGATCTCTTCCCTTCTATAGTACGCCTCATTATCATTCCTTAGGCAAAACAATATACCCTCACGAGAATGATCATAGTGCCTACTCCCTATAAGAGAAGTCACTATATCAGGGTAAAGCAATAATTTAGTCTTAGGAAATAAAACTTTGGCATTTTGAAATGAAATTTCATCACGACAGATAAGGGTGAGATCCTTGCTGGTTTTAAATACCTCAGATACTCTGTCAGCAATCTCAGGACTATAAAGATTGACTGTTTGAGGAAAAATGACAAACTTGTTTTTAGGAAAATAATATATTATCCTTAAAAACAATGCTAAGCCCGGATGATGATCAGTAATAAAGTAACCACTATGACCGATCAAAAGATCATCTCTAGTTATTTTAAACCTTAAGATCAATGTTATCAAGCTGGAAAATAAGGTTTTAAAGAATATCTTAGAGTATGGAAGCATTGCGGGAGAAGCTACTTGGGTAGATATTCGGACAATTTTTCTCTCTGGATAGTTTTCTTTTAACCATCTCATCGTACAATATAACTGTGCCTGATCTCCCATATTGGCATGATAAGGTGTGCCAAGGATGTACACTTTTTTACCAAATGTGAAAAATATCTTCAGAGCAGTTTTTAAACTTTGAAAATATATACTTGATAGAATTCTATTTTTCATTTGATTAATTTTAATCTATACCTTCTTTTTCCTTTAAGACGGATGGCTTGTATCATTTCAAGAAATAAAAGAGAATCCTATTTGGTTCCCATAAACCCCTAGTACAAGTGTCATGTTTTGATCTAAACTGCTGATTTACAATAAATTGCCTTCATCTAAACTTGTGATAAACCTTGGTAGATAGCTTTAAAACTAATAACAATGGCTTCATTTTCTTTTTAAATCGATTTATATCTCGGGTTTTATGCCAATAGACCAAACTTCTACCTCTAACTAAATTTCTTAAAAATTGTACCACAGCGTAAGTGAAAGTAATTCTCCCTAAAACGCGTGTTCTTATATTCGGTAATAATAACCCATTTAATTTATTCATTTTCATTCGAAATGATAGCGCAGTTTGTCTATGCATAAAACTTGCCCTTTGAGACTGGATAACCTTTTCCTTTAAAACAGGCGAAACAGTCAGTTCATTAGCTCTGATTCCTTCTTCAATTATCAGATCTGCTAATGGCGATCTAGTAATAATAACGCTTGTACCCATTCCGTCAGAGTAATACTCAGGCAACCAAGCATCCCCTAATGATACATCTGCCAATTCAGTGGTCACATCAGTACAGAAATCGCACGCCCGGGACTTAAACATGCCCGTGCCCCACATGTCACCGACAGTAGACATCTTCATTTGACTGAACTGATCTTTTTCATCAAATGCACCAAAAGAGTAATCAGTGGCAGGACTATTTGAGTCTTTCAATCTATACTCCGGTTTATGGTATTCTGAATTTATACCAGAGCTTTGAGCCAAAAAATCTGTGAAAAAAGTGCTTTTCCATCCACCGCACATAATGCCTACAACAAACGGGATTTTTTCTTTAAGTTGTGGGTTGTAGTGTTGTTTTAATCTGATGGCTTTTACAAAACATGCAACTCCGGAAATGGCAACTTTACCCTCAAGATTGTTAATCTCTAGAAACAATTTTTCCATCGTCACAGGGATATAGCGGCTTTTCGAAATTCTCTTAATATCATCCGGATTATGATATAATTGATATTCGTAAGATCCTTCCTTCTCTTTTACTACGTACAAGAAATCTACAACTTTTCGAATAAGTAACTGCTCAAATACATAAGTAGCTATTCCTCCTGATGAAGAGCTTTCACGGTATTCATTACTGTAACCCGCATATGTATTTTCAAATCTTCCCAGCTTATCGTCATGTTTTGTTGCATTCTTTAAAAATAATTCTGCCAACCTATCCTCATCTTTAACTTCTTCTTCAGGTTCAGGATTGAAAGGACATACTTTTATAGCATTCTCTGGAATAGGACTATCTATTTCCGAAGGCTCTATAAAACCAAAGTCATTCCACTCCATTTTAAGAGTCCTATTCGACTCTGAGACGCACATACCACATCCCGTGCACAGATTACTTTTTATTAAATCCTTTATATCAGTAGCACTCATGTTTAGTCAATTTATTCTAATTCTATAATACTCTTTGAAAGACAAAATTAACTTATTAATTACTGTCTTTTCTTTGTTTTCAAGGCCGAAAAAATATGCGAAAAATACGAAAGTCACTGTCGACATAAAGCCAGTTAATAAAAATCGATACTCCAGATCTATATTGATAATTATACCCCAACATACCCCAATGGATGCCAAAGTTGGAAGAATTTCCCGCCTTATCACACGCTTATAAAAAGTCATATAGGATAGATTAGCTACGCTGTTTATAAAGTAGATTCTTAATAAAGAGGCCGCTAGTTCGATTAAAACAAAGCTTACCAATACTGTTTGTGGAGCACTACCATAGGCCAGGAGGCCATAAGCAATTGGAAGGTTGAGCAAAATTAAACTCCCTACCACTGAAAGATATTTTCTGATCCGTCCAGTTGCCTGCAGGGCAGATTGCAATCCAACGGTAAGTTGGTTGAACAAAGTCGCTAACAAAGTCAGTTGGCAAAAAACTACTGTAAAGTCAGGAATCTCCTTTAGCCAAACCCCAAGCACTTCTTCCATCTCAAATATCATAGGAATACTTACAATAGCCACTAGAAAAAAACCAAACTTACTAGCCATCATTGAGAGTTGCAGCATTCTTTCCCTATCACCAGCACCCTCGCTTTTCATAATTTGCGGATTTAAAACTTGCATTAATGACGCAGAAAGAAACCGCACTTTTAGCTCAACTTGTATACAAATAGCATAGGCAGCATTTATTCCTATTCCATAAAACAAATTAAACATGACCGCTATTCCTTGAGAACGAGCTAATCCCGCCATTGATCCAAACAAGTTCCAACCTGCATAAGCACTCATTTCTTTCATTTTGGAAAAATTAATATGCCTAAATTCTGTAAGCGAACACTCTTGATACCGCTTAAACCCTATCAAAGCATATATAAAAAAAATTAATATAGATATTGAAGGAATGAGAATGCCGTAAACCAAAAGCCTATCCTCCTCGACATAATATAAGGTCAATGCTATGCCCAGTTTAATTAACACTTCACCAATATTTACAAGAGCAATCCAATGAAGTTCTTCGTGTGCATTTATACTAGCAGTAAATGGAGTAGCCAGAACTGTAAATAAAATAGACACGGCAAGAAAATGATATATATAAATAGCAGTATCAATCTTGTCAGTAGGAATATTTAGAAACCCATCGAATATTACAAGACCTGCAAGTTCCATTATTCCTACAATGACCAGACCTATAATAACATGTAGAATGAGACTACTCTGAAATACTTCTTTCTGCAAACTTATCCCACTCATACCTTGATTAAATGATAAATAACGTTGTGTAGAAACTGTAAGTGCAGAATTAAAGAATGCTAATAAAGCAACTATCCCAGCAATTAAATTGTAGAGTCCATAATCAGTTACACCAAGCGCATCTAACGCATATCTTGTAGTGAATAGCGTTATTAACATAGTCATCCCAATTTTTACATATGAAATAACTGTATTTAATACTACTTTAGTTGACGCTTTCATTCAGACCAACACTATTAGACTAGGGTATTTTAATCTATTTAAACTAAAAATAATCCGGGATGAGAATGCAAATGCTAAGTAGACAAAATTAGACTCAAATAAAATGCCAAGACGTGCTAAAATTACTGCTACATTGGGTTGAAAAAGTTTGGTATAGGTAACATATTTTGAATTAATGCATATACGAAACCAAAAATCAATAACATCAAAAGACCTGAAAATGAGAGAAGATAGCATAATATATGGGATCAAATGAACACCCTTGTCTTCTCTTAAGAGGTAAATAATTAAACCACCGAATGGAATAAGTAGTAATAGAGACATTAGCCGAAGAATGAATCCTGTACTTACAACCTCAAACTGCCCTTCCTGATTTTGAACAATTCGTTGGACGATAATATTGTCAAGCCCTAAACTAGATATAGCTTCAATAATTATAACAAATGTCAATACATAACTGAATTTTTCAAATTCGGCTGGCCCTAAATATCGCGCCACTAATACTCCTACGATTAGAGTAAGGCCTAAACGAAAGAAGCGCTCCAACGTCAACCATCCCACATTTTGGATAATAGTGGTAAATTTTCTGGAAACATTCTTAATTCTCAACACTATTCCTTTCAGGAGGAGTTACATACTTCTCTTTAAACAAAAAAATCAATAATAAATATCCAATTGATATGAAGACGGAGACAAACGAAATACCAATGAGAGTCAATAAGCGCCTTGGTTTACTTTTCTCTACTGGAATCATTGGATAGTCAAGTACTGTGAATACAGGAGTATTTTCCTTTACTTTAATTTTAGCCTGCTCCAATTGAGTAGCCAATCCCTTTAGGACTTCATACTGTAAGTCCACCTCACTTGTCATGCGTTGCAGCTCAAATTGCACTACTGAACTGGTTAAGTTTCTATTTCCATCTATGAATTTAGCCAACTTATTTTGTAGGTAATCATACTCCTTAAGAACATCTTCGTAACGTTCATTTATAAAATTTAGATTTGAAGCTACTTTAGCCACTTTATATTCAATAATATCCTTTGTCAAAAGATCTAACATCAATTTATTCAATTGGGCAGCCGCATATTTATCTGGCATTTCTACACTTAATCCTATAGTTCCAATTTCTTCGTTGTAAAAAACATTTTGACGTTCCTTGAAACTCTCATACATATTCCAATCCTCTTTTGAAAAAGATAGGAATTCAGGGTTTGTAAATCCACTGCCTAATTCATCTTTCATAATTAGTCCTTTAACGATTCCCGGTAAACCCATGGTATATTTCAAAAAAATACCTAAATAGTTCGCTGTGTGATAATCCTTAAAATACGCATAACAGGTCATCATAGAATCTAACGAACTAAAATAGATTGGTGAATTCATGAGCTCAACTTGAAAGGACACTTTATTGGCCAACTCTGGGTATAGCTGAGGTGGAATAGAATTCCCACTCGCCATATCCAAATTAATACCCGCCAATCCTGCCAACCCGCTCAATCCACCTAAAGAACCTCCAGCTTCCAAGCTTTCTGGAATAATACGGCTGTAGGAAGCGAATTCATTCTTTGTGGTAAAAACTACTAAAGATCCTAAAAATAAAAATAAACAAAGTGTTTTAACAATCAGGGTTTTCCTCGACCAAATAAACTTGATTAACTCAATCAAATCAATTTCTTCCGCCTCTTCTAGCCTGCGCCCCTTTTCATTGTCCATCATTTAAAAGAATTTACGATTTGAATAACCACAAAAGTCAAAGAGGTTAATCCTGAGCTTATCCCAATAATCTCTCCTGGACTCAACTTTCTTTTCTCAGGCCTTCTTGGCACAACAATCTCTGCTCCCGGCTCTACTTTAGGATAATTCTTAAACCACAAAAAACTGCGCGTCTTTTTTGCACTACCATTTGCGAAGACAACATAAGACCTATTCAACTTCGCATCTTGTGTTGCCCCTCCAGCTGAAGACAAATAATCCTTAAAAGAATTACTCCGTTGAAACAACACATTACTAGAAAAATAAACCTCCCCTCTAATCCTCACTGTTTGTAATTCTTTGGGTATACTAATAATGTCACCATCTTTAAGCAATAAATCAAATTCTGATTTAGGGTTGTCTACTATTTTCTCCAATTCTATCGCAATCGCTTCCGTCTGATTAATTGCAAAAGTACCTTTAACAGCGGTAGTATCTGCCTGACCTAGCGCTTGAAGACGTAATTTTTTTACTCTTGAAACTTCCCTCTCATCCGAATATTCAGTCTGTCTGATCAAGCTTCCGCCTGCTGGGTATGCCTCGTTTGTCAAACCTCCTGCTCGTCTTAGTAGGTCAGAAATTCGTTCCGTTTTACTTTCAAGAGCGTAAGGACCAGGATATAGCACTTCCCCTTCGATAACCACGACATCTCGACTTTCATAGAATGGCGATTTTCTGATTACCACTAGATCAAATGGTTTAAGCACAAAATTTGAAGCTCTATCATCAAGCATGAGGTTTTCATCAATTGGAAAATTGAAAAGCTGTGAAACGTTGGTTCCGTCACTTGTCTCTTCAGTTATTCTACGTGCCACCTCCACAAATGACTTAGCAGCAGATTCCTTAAAACCATTTGCCATAAAAATTAAATTTTCTACTGTTATTCCTTCTGCATGGCTATAATCTCCTGGAGCTTGAACCTCCCCTTGAATAGAGACGGTGTACTCTTGTGTCATATCAAAAATTGATTGAACTTTTATCAAATCTTCCGATTGAAGAGCAATATCTCCTTGTCCTTCCAATAGGCTTTTAGGTGAAAAGGCAATACTTGATAAAGTCAAATCGTCATTTTGGCGGATAAGTACCCCACGATTGAGAAAGACATCTGGACGAAATCCATCAGATAGATTAATTACATCTGATAATTTCATTCCTTCTTTAAGCTCATACTCACCAGGATGGTTTACAGCACCTTCTACCCGCACGCGACCAGTAAATAATTTTTGAATGGGGTCAACTTCTAATTCGTCACCGTCTAGGAGATTAAATTGATCAAAGTCTTCCTTCAACACTGTTAATATTGTTTTACCATTAGACAAGTTTCTTCTGATTGATAAGCTTTTATAATACCCACCTGATTTGAATCCACCTGTAAAAGCAACTGCATCCGCTAATTTCTCTTCGGGTAATATCTCATATATCGCAGGTCTTTTTACTTCACCTGTCAGTGATACGCGATTGCCATACGGTCTAATCAATAAAACATCTTGATCTTGTAACATGATGTTTTTTGGTGTTCCTTTTACTAAAAAATCATACCCATCTAATGTTGCAATTTTACTCCCCGCTCTAAATATATCTATATTCCTCAATGAACCTCCTTCACTTGGTCCACCTGCATAGTATAGCGCATTAAATGCTGTTGCGAAAGAGGACATTTGATAAGTTCCTGGGCGATAGGCTTCCCCTACAACATTTACACTAATCGTTCTTATTTGACCTAGGCTTACCTGCGCATACGTATTTTCGCCTAAACCACTATAAATTGATTTGAGCTTAGCTTTGATTCGCTGTTCGGCCCTTTCCATTGACAGTCCGTTTAAAAAAATTGGGCCAACACTTGGAATAATTATTGACCCTTCAGGCGAAACTTCTAATTGATAGGTTTGTTCCGAAGCTCCCCATACATCAATGATAATACCGTCACCTGGCCCTACTTGGTACCCCTTAGGAGTGGCGAAATTTACACTAGGATCAAAACTCAAATTTCTATTTCTAAAAAAAGACATTCCAAAAATGGGAACAGCATCTCCACCATCAGAACTATCATCTTGAACTAAATCATTGAATGGGTTAAAAGCTGTTGAAGAACCATCTTGGACTACATCCTTACTTATATCCTTGTCTCCTCGATTTCTACTAAATGCTCCCGATCCCGACACATCGTCTCGTTGACTTTGTATCTTGGAGATTCTTCTTCTGAGCTTGGTGATTTGTGTAGCGGACATTCCCCTCGCTTTAGCTAGGACCTCCAATTGCTGCTGTGAGTAGCCACTTGACTCTACCTTTTCAAGCAGTTTCCTTACTTGATCATCAGAGAGGTCATCCACATTAATATTTTGAAGATTGTTAATGCTTGGTGCTTCTTGAGCGTGACTCGATAAAATTGGAATAGCTAGTCTTAAAGCAAGCACGAAAAAAATTCTTAAAAATACTTTATTCATTTTCCATTTTCTGTAAAGCCAGCAAATTTACAACATAGATTTATACTTACCTCCATATAGTTCTTCGCTTATTTAAGATTGCCAAAAACTAAAAAATAAGGATTGAGTAGGTCAGGTTTATTGTAGTGAACTACGTTTTTTGAGTCTGCAACAAGTACCTTTCCTCCAGCTTCTTCGACTATTATCTGTGCAGCTGCAGTATCCCATTCCATTGTTGGTGCGTAACGTGGGTAAAGATCAGCTGAACCCTCCGCAACCATCAATAATTTTAATGAACTCCCTTTAGAAACTATTTTTGGTTCGTTCAAAACATCTAAGAATTCTTGTGTCTCACTCGTCAGATGCGACCTTGATGCTACCACGTTTAAGGCCGAATCAGACATATTGAACTCTCGGACGTTAATAGCCTCCCCATTTTTAAACGCTCCGTCACCCTCCACTGCATAGTAAATATCTTGAAGGACTGGAGCATAAACGACACCAAGTACGACTTTACCGTTTTTTATCAACGCTATATTGACGGTAAACTCTCCATTCTTTTTAATAAACTCCTTAGTTCCATCGAGTGGATCAATCATCCAAAAATATTCCCACTCTTTTCTCTCATTAAAATCAATTGCCTTACCCTCTTCACTTAGGACCGGCAAACCTGAACCTTCTAATTGCGCAACTATAATATTGTGAGCCGCACGATCTGCCTTTGTTAACGGTGAATTATCGGATTTTGCTTCCACTGAAAAATCTCCAGTTTCATAGATCTTTATTATCTCTACACCTGCCGCAATTGCCGCACTTTTAGCGCTCATTAACAGTGCATTTAAATCTATTCCAATCATTGATTTGTTTTTTTAATTATTGATGAGATCCTATTTGTGGAAGTTATTAATACTTAGTTGAGCCGTAGATTCATCATATAATCATTCCCGCTGCAACAGTCTCATTGGTACCCTCATCAACCAAGATTAGGCTGCCTGTTATTCTATTTTTAGCGTAAGAATCTGCAAATAATGGTTTTGTCGTTCTTAACTTCATTTTACAGATATCATTAGCTGTAATACTCTTATCACTTTCATTTCTATGAAGGGTACTTATATCTAGTTTATAAGTAATTTCCTTGATCATTGCCTTGACGTCAGCAGTCGTGTGTCGAAGTATATATTTTGATTTTGGTTTTGGCTCCTTATTATTTAACCAACAAATCATTACATCGATATCTTGAATGGCTTGTGGTTTATTTCCAGTTCTTACGATCATATCTCCACGTCCAATATCAATATCATCTTCCAACTGCATGGTAACCGACATTGGAGCAAATGCCTCATCAATTGCACCATCGTAGATTTCAATTGACTTAATCTTGGAACTAAAGCCAGATGGCATCACTGTTACTTCATCGCCAGGTTTAAAAACACCAGAAGCTATACGCCCAGCATATCCTCTATAATCATGGTATTTATCCGTTTTTGGTCGAATTACAGTTTGTACTGGAAATCGACCATCGATATGGTTATGGTCACTTCCGATATGAATGTTTTCCAGAGTATAGAGTAAAGTTGAGCCTTCATACCATGACATATTTTCACTCCTATTGACAACATTATCTCCGTTTAGGGCAGATATCGGAATAAATCGTACATCCTTCACCTCTAATTTTGAAGCGAAAGCTTCGTAATCTTCCTTAATTTTCTCGAATATTTCTTCAGAATAATCAACTAAATCCATCTTGTTAATGCAAACTATAACATGTGGTATTTTTAGAAGAGAGGCAATTATAGAGTGTCGCTGAGTTTGCTCAATCACTCCTTTACGGGCATCAATCAAAAGTAATGCACAATTAGCCGTTGATGCCCCGGTTACCATATTCCGTGTATACTGAATATGACCAGGTGTATCGGCTATAATAAATTTTCTTTTGGGTGTTGCAAAGTACCTGTATGCAACGTCAATCGTGATTCCTTGTTCGCGCTCATCTTTAAGACCATCAGTCAATAAAGCTAAATCAGTGTGATCTAAGCCCTTCCTTTCGCTGGACTTAGCCACTTGCTCCATTTGATCTTCAAATATTGACTTTGAATCATATAAAAGTCTACCGATCAATGTACTCTTCCCGTCATCTACACTACCAGCTGTAGTGAATCTGAGAAGCTCCATGTTTAGGTAGCCTTTATTATCATGCTTTTCGATTTCTTTACTCATCTTTATGTAATATCGTTGGTCAATAATTCTTAAAAATAGCCCTGCTTCTTTCTGTCCTCCATGGAGGTTTCAGACCTTTTATCATCCTCTCTGTTACCTCTTTCTGTTTGTCTCGCTGAGGCTACTTCATCAACGATTTTTTCTAACGTATCCGCATCGGACTCATCGCCTCCAGTTATAGTAATATCCCCCAATGTTCTAAATCTTATCCTTTTGGTTACTATTTCTTCACTTTTAGCAATGGTGATAAATTCCGAAACAGGTAACCAAGTATTGCTCCTCCTGATCACTTGTCTTTCATGCGCAAAATAGAGTGACGGGAGATCCATATTCTCTGATAAAATATATTGCCATACATCCATCTCCGTCCAATTACTTAATGGAAAGACTCTAAAGTTTTCTCCTTGATGACACCTCCCATTGAAGATATTCCATAATTCGGGTCTTTGATTTTTTGGATCCCATTGACCAAACTCATCTCTATGAGAAAAAAATCTTTCCTTAGCCCGAGCTTTTTCTTCATCTCTTCTAGCCCCACCAATACAGGCATCAAATGCATGCTCTTCTATCGTGTCTAGAAGTGTCACTGTCTGAATTGCATTTCGACTAGCATTTTTCCCTTTCTCCTCTGTCGCTGAGCCATCATCAATCGATTTTTGAACAGAGCCAACAATAAGCTTTACGCCTAATTCCTCTATGTAATTATCTCTAAACTCCATTGTTTCTGGAAAATTATGCCCAGTATCAACATGAACAAAAGGAAATGGAATCTTAGCAGGGAAAAAGGCTTTTCTTGCCAAATGTGCGACACAAATAGAATCTTTACCTCCTGAAAAAAGGATAGCCGGATTTTCGAATTGTGCAAAAACCTCTCTCAAAATATAAATAGCTTCCGCTTCGAGCTCTTTAATGTGCGTAAGGTTGTAATTACTCATATATCAGTAAATTCTTAAAAATCTTCTTTAAATAACTTTTTGCAAATCCAGAGCCTGAAGTATTTCTTCAAAACTTTCATTGACTGTTTTACCCGCTGTTTTTATGTGGACATTAGGGCTCTCAGGAGGCTCGAAAGGAGAATCTAACCCCGTGAAATTTTTTAAATCTCCCGCTCGAGCTTTTTTATATAGCCCTTTAACATCTCTTTTCTCACATTCTTCAAATGGTGTATCAATGAAAATCTCCAAGAAATTTTCCTCTCCTAAAATAGATTTGGCTCTATCCCTATCTTCTTTAAATGGAGAAATAAAGGCTGTTAAAACGAAAACACCTGCATCAACGAATAGTGAAGCGACATGAGAAATACGTCGGATATTCTCTATTCGATCAATGTCAGAAAAAGTAAGGTCAACATTTAACCCTTTTCTGACATTGTCGCCATCTAAGATGTAGGTAGAAAACCCTTTAGCAAAAAGATATTTCTCCACTTCATTCGCTAATGTTGACTTTCCAGATCCGGACAACCCTGTAAACCACAGAACTTTTGGCATATAACCGTTTCTTTCTATCCGATCTTCAGACCGAATGGTGTGTTTATGCGGAATAACATTAAGATTGTCCATTGGCAAGCATTTGAATAAAGCGCGAATTTAATAATTTTGCAACGTTAAGACCGCATCATTAGAAATATTTCTACGAAAGCACTTTATTTTTAAAAAATTCTAATGTTGGAACTAGCCCCTCTGACCTTGTGTATTTTGGTTCCCAACTCAACAGCTTTTGAGCAAGGGAGATGTCTGGTTTTCTTTGTTTTGGATCATCTTTTGGTAAATCCAAATATTCTATCGTAGACTTTGAGTCAGTTATTCTAATAATTTCTTCTCCAAACTCCTTAATAGTAATTTCTTCAGGGTTACCGATATTCACTGGGCTCGCATAATCGCTTAAAAGCAACCTATAAATGCCCTCTACCAAGTCATCTACATAGGTAAATGACCTAGTTTGACTACCGTCACCAAAAGCCGTTAATTTCTCACCTCGCAGCGCTTGAGAGATAAATGCCGGAAGTACTCTTCCATCATCTAAGCGCATTCTTGGACCAAAAGTATTGAAGATGCGGACGATCCTCGTTTCCAGACCATGGAAAGTATGATAAGCCATGGTTAT
>JBLIIJ010000020.1:0-46284 GCA_047635055.1 Cyclobacteriaceae bacterium
AGATCTGGGTATAACAATCGAAAGTCAGATCGAGATTAGAGTTCAAAATACTTCCAGAGCTGTAGAAGACACATCGCAACCTTTTAGAGCCTATTTTGAGCCTACTGTTGAAATCCTAAACCCAATTACCACTGAGCAATACAAGTTCGGAGAGACCATCCTTTTATCTTGGCTAAATCAAGACTTAGGCACCAACGATCGATTTTCTATTACCTATAGGGTCGATGGAGGACCCGCCAATTTTATCGCCACTCCTTTTCACTCGCAATTAACTAATTCGGGTGATACTTCCAATTACTCATGGATTCTACCAGATCTGGGTACAACAATCGAAAGTCAGATCGAGATTAGAATTCAAAATACTTCCAGAGCTGTAGAAGACACATCGCAACCTTTTAGAGCCTATTTTGAGCCTACTGTTGAAATCCTAAACCCAATTACCACTGAGCAATACAAGTTCGGAGAGACCATCCTTTTATCTTGGCTAAATCAAGACTTAGGCACCAACGATCGATTTTCTATTACCTATAGGGTCGATGGAGGACCCGCCAATTTTATCGCCACTCCTTTTCACTCGCAATTAACTAATTCCGGAGATACCTCCAATTACTCATGGATACTACCAGATCTGGGTATAACAATCGAAAGTCAGATCGAGATTAGAGTTCAAAATACTTCCAGAGCTGTAGAAGACACATCGCAACCTTTTAGAGCCTATTTTGAGCCATTTGTGATACTTGATCTTCCTGATTCTACCGACCAGTTTAAATTTGCAGAATCAGTAACAATCTCTTGGCTAAATAATGATCTAGGTACCAATGACCGTTTCTCAATCACTTATAGGATCGATGGTGGTACTTATAACTTTATAGCCAGTCCTTTTCACTCACAATTAAGCAATGATGATAAGCGCTCCACCTATGTTTGGATTATCCCTGATCTTGGTGCCACTTTAGATAATCAGGTAGATATCCGAGTTCAAAATACATCCAGAAATGTAGCAGATACAACTTCTACTTTTCGGATATATTTTGATCCAAAAGTAGAGATTTTAGCTCCAGCCTCGGATCAATATGTGCTACAAGGAGGCACTACACAAATCACGTGGGATAATGGTGATCTAGGCACAAATGATCGATTTAGCCTAACCTATAGTTTCGATGGCGGCACTTTTAATTTCGTTGCTAGTCCATTCCACTCTCAATTAGTGAATGATGGAACGCTTTCAACATATACATGGAGCGTACCATTGATTGAAAGCTCGAATGTAAGATTTAGAGTCCAAAATACGTCCCGCAACAAATCAGATACAACCGAAGCGTTTACGATCTGTCTCACTTGCCCCGCGGTAAACCTAAGTTCACCCAATGGAGGAGAACAGTTTAGAGTCGGCAGCACTTATCCAATCACTTGGAGTATTGGGTCAACATGGCCTTCTACTGATAGTCTGGTCGTTGAATATTCTTTAGATGCTGGTGTTAACTATGAAGCAACTACTATTTTTCAAGGGAAATTCGAAGCAATAACCAACAATAGTATTGCTTGGCAGGTGTCTGATAATATCTCTACAACCGTAAGAGTACGTGTAAGAAATGTCACGCAATCCATTAGTGATGAATCAGATGCCAATTTTTCTATTCTGCCCGCACTGATTCCTTCTTTAGCCTTGATTAAACCTAATGGCGGAGAGCTTCTCACGGGCAGTCAACAATATAATATCCAATGGAGCTCACAAAACATATCTTCTACGGACAGTCTATATATAGAGCTGAGCAATGACGATGGTTCAACTTACTCCACTATCCAGAAAGGGCTATTCTCCACTTATCCAAGCCGGTACACATGGACGGTTCCTGAAAATCCTTCAACTACAGCCCGTATTAGAATACGGAATATCACCAACCCACTCAGCGATGCATCTGACAATAACTTTACCATCGTTGCGCCAAAACCAACGATCTCCTTAATTCAACCAAATGGTGGGGAATCGTTAACTGTTGGTGAAACCTTCAATATTACTTGGTCGACTCAGTTTCTAAATGAATCCGACGATCTTAGCATTGAATTTAGTAGTGACACAGGAGCCACTTACGAAAATATATCTACAGGCACATTAGCAAGTTATAACGGCCGGTATATTTGGACTGTTCCCAATACGGTCACCGCCCTAGGCAGTATTCGAATCAGTAATACAAGTAGCGCAATTTCAACCTCCTCGGAAACTAACTTTTCCATCGCTTTGCCTCCAGACCCTTTGGTTAATATAATTACCCCAAATGGTGGTGAGGTGTTAGAAGCAGGTGATGATTATACTATCACTTGGACAGTACAAAACACGCCGACTACTGATCAATTATCCATTGCCCATAGCATTGATGGAGGAGCCAATTATACTGAAATAGCCAATGGCACAGTAAGCACATTCAATGGCTCTTATTCTTGGTCTGTCCCTTTTGAAGTAGGAACTAACAATAAGATTAGAGTCACTAATACAACTGCAGACGTGGCTGATGAATCAAACGCAAACTTTACGATACAAGCAACTGCTATCATCGAACTTTTAACACCAAATGGCGGAGAGGTAACTGTAGGTGATACTTATGAAATCACTTGGTCGACGACCAACATACCTTTGGATGAGGTCATTGTGATTAAATTAAACACGACTGGTGCAAATTCGAATGACGCGTTCGTTGAAATTGCTAGAGGAGCTTTTGGCCTTTCTTACACATGGACAGTACCTGATAGCCCAACTTTTGCCGCCAGAATACTCATAGAAACAGCCTCAGGAACTGCACAGGACGTAAGCCTAACTTTCATTAGAATCAAAGCACCAACTTCCGTGGAAGTAACGAGCCCTAACGGAGGAGAATTTTGGGAAGTTGGCTCACAACAAAATGTTACGTGGAGTGCCGTAAGCTTTGCATCAACTGACTTGGTTCAAATACAATTAAGCACAGATAATGGTACTACTTACAGTGTCATTAGTGAGGGTCCATCAAGTATTTATAATGGTTCACTGTTCTATCGATTGGTGGAGTCCGCCTCTTCTGAATGTCTCGTTAAAGTAGTAAACACCACAAAATCAGTCGAAGATGTAAGTGATGCCCCTTTTGAGATCGGTACCATCGACAGAACGCTGACGCTATTAAGCCCAAATGGAGGAGAAGTATGGTCGGTCGGACAGCAAGAAATCGTAAGCTGGTCGAGAACTAATATGGAGAACGCCGAAATGCTTCTTATCTCCATCAGTTATGACAATGGGGCAACCTTTTCTACCGTCGGCAACAATTCCTTTGGCGGTTTTTCCATTGATAAAATAACGTATACTGTTCCTGACATAGTCTCAGATCAGGCCATTATTCGCCTGACGAATACCACCCGGTCAATTACTACACAAAGTGAATCTGTTTTCCGTATTATCAATGAAATTCCACCAGTATGGTTGAGCGCTTCAGGAAGAATAATAGGAAGCGATATCGAACTGAACTTCTCTCTTAATGAAACATCGACAATCTATCTGGTTGGGTTAGATGGTGAATCCGCGGAACCCACTACCGAAGAAATAAAACAAGCGGGAGAGGGAACCATCTCGCTCGAAAATCAGGTGTTTTTCGGAACAGTTGATTACCAAAACCCATCGTCCATTAACAGGGAAAACTATATTGGATCTTTCGTGAGAGAAAACTTATATGATGTCTATTTGGTGGCAGAAGACGTAGACGGAAATATTTCCTCGGTCCAACCCATTGCGAATCTCTTGGCTGAGTTCACCTTAATTGAGCTTGACTCAATAACTCTCAATCAACTATATGATGACCTCAACGGCGAAAGCTGGATTAATACGACCGCTGATTGGAAAACGCTTACGCTCGCCAAAAGAACTGAAGTTACTGTGACTGGTGACAGAGTCATTGCACTCGATCTGTCTGAAAAGGGAATCACCGGTGCATTATCTCCTTCCATATTACTACTTAATGCATTGACCTCTTTGAACTTAAGTGAAAATGGTTTCAATGAACTGTTAAGTCTAAACAGTTTGACAGCTTTGACCAACCTCAACGTTTCAAGTAACGCGCTAGATTTTTCAGATTTGCTTCTCGTAAGTAATTTCCTCAGCAACCCAACCGATTTTAGCCCACAAGCCGCCATTACTACTGTCCCATCAGATTCTATTCCGGCAGGTAGCCCTTTCATACTCGAAACATTTACCGCAACAACAGGGAATTCATACAACTGGATACTATCAAATATTCTAACCAAGAATACAACTATCGCGACTACAACAGCTAATTCCTTACTTCTTGAAAGTCTCAGTTTCGACAATATGGGAACATATAAAGTCGAAATCACCAATAGTGCGCTACCCGGGATGATACTTGAAGGGGAGGAAATAGTCATTGCCGCCACAGCCAATCTTACAGGCACCATCCAAGGAATAAATGAACAACCCTTGTTAGGAGGAAATGTGCGCTTTTATCAAATAATCGAAGTAGATACGGGGTATTTTAACGCGCGCTCGGTCCCTGTGACTAATGGTGTTTTCGCTGCTAATAATCTTGTTATTGGAAAATATCTGGCCATTACTGATTCGGAGCAACGAGATGCTGATAATAAAATAATTTATCTGCCCACCTATTATAGAGGCACTGATCTCTGGGCGGAGGCCGATACTATTTTGCTTTTTAGTGATCAAGATGTCAATGATTACAAGATGCAATTTTTCCCTCCTCCTCTGAGTCCCGATGATGGAGAAGGCGTAGTTTCTGGTGCGGTAGCGTCTGATTTTGATGGTGGTAGATTACTGGAACGACGGAAAGTTAAAAAAGCCGGATGTAGCGTAAGGCGCTTTCGTGCAAGTGGTCGGGAGCTGCAAGACGGTAATTGGGAAATAATGGCTTATGTCGAAACAAATGACAATGGGGAATTCGAATTCAACTTTTTACCACCCGGTACTTATCGATTTAATATCGAGTTTCCGGGTATCCCAATGGATCCAGATTCTTTCGTAGAATTTGAGATTGGCGGTAATGGCTTTGATGCCAACAATTTCAAACTTGAAGCTTTTATTACAGCAAATGGAATTGAAGTGACACGTGTCGATTTATTATCCATTTATGATCAGGGCTTCAAGGCTCTGAGCATTTATCCTAATCCGGCAAAAGACTATCTCACTATTGCGTATGATCGCTTGCTTTCCTCCAGTTATATCGTCGAAATCCATAACCTTCAAGGGAAACTTATACATCAAGAAAAGCTCACTGATGGATTTGAACAGAAAGTAGAGATCCCTGTCAGCCATCTTGAAGATGGAATATACCTCGTTACTTTCAAGCAATTAGGAAGCAAAAATGCCACCTTAAACATGAAAATTGTGGTGAAGCATTAGACGTCAAAACAAGCGTAAAAAGGAGTGTTACTTATTCGCCAGTAACCTAATAAGTTCCTGCTCCACTTGCATTCCCTTATCCTTTGCGTACCAAGCATGCAAAGGCTCAGCATAATCCAACCCTTTAGCTTTCCGCTCCAAAAAGAGCTCTTGGGCTCGTGCGGGTCTTGGTCCCCAATCAAATATCGGTGATAGGGAATTGGAATCGAGGGCGATCAATTTTGGTATAGATCGTCCTCCATTGGTTAAGAATTGATCCATAATCGGAAGGTTTTCGTCCCTCAGTAAAAAGCGAACTTGAATCAAACTATTGATTTCAGCAAGCTTCATAATTACAGGAATATTTTGTGCCGCATCTCCACACCACCCTTCGGTTAATATCACCCAAGTTTGCGTCGTTTTTATCGACTCCATTGTTGTTTTTGCCTCCTCCGAAACCTTGAATATTTTATCCCATTTTTTCATACGGGAGATATTCATCTTCGCAAAATGCTTCATCGCTTCCGACTGACTCTCACCTGTTGTCCTTCCAACAAGCATTAGTCGATCGATCAAATCTCGGTATTCCTGATAGGTCAACGCAGCAGCAATATCTGCGTTCGTTATTGACTGACTCGTTTCTGTTTGCATAATGGAAAAACCATATTCTAAAATAGATGGTTCTCTATTTCAAGAATATTTACTGATTTTTAAGAGACTTTCTTCTAATGATCTGCGACCCTCGGCAATAACCTGTTCGGCTTTGTAAAATTCAAATGTCGTACAGACTTCACGTGAAATATCGATTCTAATTTCCGGATTGTATTTTTCTAAAATTAATGAGGTTAAACGATCCTGCATAAGCTCAATCGAACGCGTCATTAAATCAAAATAGCCCAACTTCTTTTTTGGCTCATTGTTACCAGGAATCATTTTCGCCCATTTTTCGACAAAATTTTGAATCTTTTTTTGGTAAGACTCTGCCTTTTCCATCTCTGCCTGGGTCTGTTTTGGTGGAGTGTATGGAATCATCGCGTTGACATTTGACACAACCAATATATCGCCCTCATGCCTTTTCACACAGCTAATGGGAATAGGGTTAATGACTGCTCCATCCACCAGGTTAGTATCCTCAAAAGGAACAGGCCTTATAACTGTCGGAATCGCCACTGACGCCTTAATGGCGTCATACATGCTGCCTTTCTCAAATATTACCTCCTTCTTATTGATGATATCAGTTGCCATTGCCCTAAAAGAGATCGGCATATCTTCAATTTTGATATCATCAATCACCTTTTCGAGTTCTTTGAATACCTTCTCCCCTCTCAAAAAACCTTGAGTGGAAAAGGAAAAATCTAATAATTTAAAGATATCATATCTGTCTAACTCAAGCGCCCATTCATGGTATACTTCGAGTTTTCCCGCTGCATAAAAAGCACCGACAACCGCTCCCATGGAAGAACCTGAGATAGACGTTATCTCATAACCATTAGCCAAAAGCCCCTGAATAACGCCAATATGAGCCAGTCCTCTTGCACCTCCACTCGAAAGAACTAACGCTACTTTTTGTCCCATTTTGAAATTAGTTTATCAATTTTTCTTGAAATTTTATTACCAACACCATCATACTGACCAGAGAACACATCGGCTATTTTACCCTCTGGTGTTATGAACATATGTGTTGGATAAGCCCTAACTCCCAAATCCATTCCAAACTGCATTTCGTCAGGAATAATGGTATAATCGAAGGGAAATCGATCTAAAAACTTTGACACTCTGTCAGCTGGATCATTGGCTATTGCCAAAAACATCAATTTATCATTGTCATATTTCTTAATCAGCGCATTGAGTTCTGGCATTTCTTCCAAGCAAGGGCGGCAACCTACAAACCAATAGTTTATCACGAGAATTTTGCCCTCAAGATCAGCGATTGTAAGTTTATCTCCAGTCTGCGTCACAAAGTCTTTATAAGGAAAATCACGACCAACAACCGAAGCTGTTTTCTCAATGGTTACCGTTTTATCTTCGTGAGAAATATCTGCCGAATGCGTTCCTTTTTGCAGTATATCCAACCCTTTTTGGAAGGTGACTTTATCTCCTTTAAAATAATATTGATAATCTCTGGGGAGTTTAACCTGTTGAGAAAAAGCGATTAGAGAAAAGAAAACGGATAATGTAAGCGTTAGAAATGCCTTCATAATGAGTCATTAGGTTAATCCTGAACAAAGTAATCCTTTTTACCTCAAAGCAGCATAAAGTAAGTCAACAGGATGTAGCGCCTTTCTGCTTGTTCCATCCTTTATTTGATGCCTACAGCTTGTCCCCGTAGCTGAAATAATAACCTCTTCTGGTTGTTTTCTCAAGGCAGGAAAAAGTACCAACTCTCCAATTTGCATGCTTAAATCATAATGCTCCTTTTCATAACCAAAAGAACCTGCCATACCGCAGCATCCCGACGGAATCATATGCACCTCGTATCCGCCCATTTGTGTTAGAATTTTTTTGACAGGTGTCAAAGACGAAAGGGCTTTCTGCTGACAATGACCATGGTATTTGACCGTTTTACCTACTTTAGCGAAAAGTCCCAAATCAATATTCCCAGCAGCTAATTCTTTTGCCAAAAACTCTTCAATCATAAAAGTATGTTCGGCAATGGATAATGCTTTTTCTTTTTGCTCACCGCGCAGCAAATCAGGATATTCATCCCGAAAGGTCAAGATTGCCGATGGCTCCACACCCACTAATGGCGTGTCTTCGGTAATCAAGCCTGCAAACTGATCCACATTATAATGGGCCAATGCTCCCGCCTGGTCCAAGAGACCTTTGGACAAGTAGCTACGTCCCGACTCCTTATGCGCTACCGTTTTTATTTCATAACCTAAAGCATCCAGTAACTTGGTTGCAGTGATCCCAATATTTGCCTCGTTGTAGTTGATAAACTCATCAATGAAGAGATAAATCGTCTTTTTAGCTTGTGTGGTTTTTGGTTCAAAGTCTTTGTCAAACCATGTTTTCCACGTTTTCTTCGACAGCTCAGGCATACTCCGCTTTTGAGCAAATCCCATCACCGCCTTGGCAATGGAAGAAGTTAGTTTATTGCCAAAAGCCAGATTATAGCCAAAAGGAATCGCGGAGGCTAGTTTCATACCTCCAGCAAAGCCTCCTATAAGCCTGCTACGAAATGGCACACCGTGCTCCTTGTAATATTGATATTGCCACTCCGCCTTGAGCTTACCCATATCCACATTCGATGGACATTCCGATTTACAGCCCTTACAGGAAAGACATAAGTCCATCACTTCTTTTATTTCCTTACTTGCAAAAGGCGTCTTTTTATCAGGATCGGACAGCATTTCACGGAGGATGTTTGCCCTCGCTCTTGTAGTGTCTTTCTCATTTCGGGTGGCCATATAACTTGGACACATGGTTCCACCTGACAGCTCTGTTTTTCGGCAATCCCCAGATCCGTTGCATTGTTCAGCGGCCCTTACTATTCCTTGGGTAGACGAAAAATCAAGCTTCGTTTCAAACTCCGGTGTTGGTCGATCTTTTTCAAATCTCAGCGAAGTATCCATCGGTGGTGTATCCACGATTTTGCCTGGATTAAAGACACTTTGTGGATCCCAAGCATGTTTTACCCGCTTGATTAATTCATAGTTGTGCGCTCCTAGCATTTGTGGAATAAACTCTCCACGCAATCTTCCATCTCCATGCTCTCCGGACAAAGACCCTTTGTATTTTTTGACCAACTTGGCTATTTCTTCCGCGATTAAACGGAATTGTCCCACTCCTTCACTGGTTTTCAAATCAATAATTGGACGCAAATGCAACTCCCCAGACCCTGCATGTGCATAATGCACGCAATAGAGATTATGCTTTTCCAAAATTTGATTAAACTCTGCTATGTAAGCAGGAAGATCCACGACATCCACAGCTGTATCTTCAATCACCGGGACAGGTTTGGCATCACCGGGAAGATTGGATAAAAGACCAAGGCCAGCTTTTCGCAAACCCCAGACTTTGGAAATATCAGGGCCCGAAACGGTCGGAAATGAATAACCTAGATTTTTTACTTTAAGCTCGTCGATTAATGCTGCAATAGTTTTTTCACATTCTTCAGCAGATTCTCGCGTAATTTCTACGACCAAAATAGCTTGTGGATCTCCTTCTACAAAAAAGCGATAGGCCGCATACATTCTATTGCGCTTGGTGGCCTCCAGTACGTAATGATCCATCAACTCACATGCGGAAGGCTGATGTTTTAAGGCAATAAGATTTGCATGAAGTGACTCATCTATGGTGTGGCAATGAATACAAACAAGCTGCTTGTGCGGAGACGCTAAAGGTGTGAGTTTTAATTTAGCAGAAGTAATGAAAGCCAAAGTCCCTTCTGAACCAGCAAGGAGACTTGAAAAGTTAAATAACGCCCCTTTTTGATTAAAAGGTTTCTGACGTGCCAACATGTCTATAGCATAGCCAGTATTGCGCCGCTCGACAGATGCTTTTGGAAATCCCGCTTCAATTTCTTGAATATTTTTCTCGTCAGAGAGCATCTCTCGAATATCATAATAGATACTCGCCTCGATCTCAGAATCCATGTGCATGCCATTGGCTTTTGCCAAAAATGCATTCAAATCAAGATCGCCAAAAGTCACATGATGACCATCCGCAAGAATGGCATTGGTTTCCAGCAAATGCTCTCTTGTACTTCCATAAACGACCGAATTAGTTCCACAGGAATTATTGCCAATCATACCGCCAATCATTGCACGGTTGGCTGTGGAAGTTTCGGGTGCGAAAAAGTATCCGAGTGGTTTCAAGTGACTATTTAAGTCATCACGAACGATCCCGGGCTGTACACGAACCCAACCTTCTTTAGTATTTAAGTCGAGTACCTTATTGAAATGCTTGGAGACATCTACAACGATACCTCCTCCCACAACCTGACCGGCCAGTGAGGTACCCGCTGTTCTGGGAATAACTGAAATCTCGTTTTCTCTAGCAAAATTGATGAGCTTCACCAAATCGTTATCTGATTTTGGAATCGCTACGGCAATGGGAATTTCACGATATGCCGAAGCATCAGTCGCGTATAATCGCCTAGTTACTTCGTCTGTAAATAGCGCTCCCTCAAGGTCTTTTTTTAGTTGCTCAAAATTCATATCTCTGTTAGCACTAGGTTTTCAATCTATAACACAAAATTAAGGCCTGAATGTTCGATTCAAGCCTTAATTATTAAAAGTAAACATCCTTTTATAAGGATTATTATGTAAGCTAACTGCTAGACCTTTTTCAGTACCAAAGCGACTCTGGAGGGTAAGTAGACACTCAGAAAGCACTCGCCAAAAAGCTTCACTGTAGGATAAACCATCTGATCATCAATACGTTCATGGCCTCCAAACTCCTTTTTATCCGAGTTCAAGATGATTTGATATTGACCACCATCTGGAACTTTGAAACGGTAGTCAGAAACGGAATTAGTGGGATGAAAGTTGAATAAGAAAATTAGGTTGTTTCTCTCGAAAATAATGGTCTTGTTATCCTCATCCATATTCATCTGCTTGGCGGGCAAGGAAGCAACTACATCATTATCCTTCGCCGTATTCACCATAGACGCACCAAAATTGTAGAGGTATTGATAGCGCAAATCCTCGTTTTCCTGAAGGTTCCATTGCCTTCTCGCATATTTATAACTCCAGTCATTGCCTTCTCTTGGGAAATCTACCCATTCCGGATGGCCAAATTCATTGCCAATAAAATTAAGCCAGCCTTCACCACCTAAGCTCAAGGTGAAGAGTCTTATCATTTTGTGCAAAGCCATTCCACGATCTATAATCAAGGACTGAATATCCTTGTGCATGTGGGTATACATCTCCTTATCCATCAGCCAGAAGGCAATGGATTTATCACCGACAAGCGCCTGATCATGTGATTCCGCATAGGCAATCGTCCGCTCACCGTATCTTCGATTCGTCAATGTGCTCCACAGATCGTGAATATTCCACTCATCATCAGATTTATGCTTCAAGAGTTTAATCCAGAAATCAGGAATGCCCATGCCTAATCTGAAATCGAATCCCATGCCCCCTTCGGCAACAGGACGACACAAACCTGGCATGCCGCTCATATCTTCCGCGATGACAATGGCCCCCGGTTTCAGTTCTTTGATAACCGTATTGGCGAGTTGACAATAAGTCAACACATCCCAATCTACCTCATCAAAATATTTATTGTAATTGTCAAAAGAAATATCCCCGTGATGGAAATACAACATAGACGTAACTCCGTCATAACGGTATCCATCAATATGGTATTCTTCCAACCAGTACTTTACGTTAGAAACCAAAAACTGTAGTACCTCTTCCTTTCCATAATTGAAAAGCTTGGAATCCCAAAGTTCATGGTTTCCTCTTTCGCCTGCATGAAAGTATTGATCGCCCGAGCCATCAAAATTATTCAACCCTTCCGCGATGTTTTGTACTGCATGAGAATGAACAATATCCATGATCACCGCAATGCCCATGTCGTGAGCGGTATCGATCAACTGCTTCAATTCATAAGGCGTACCAAACCGGCTTGACGGAGCAAAAAAGTTACTCACGTGATATCCAAAAGATCCATAATAAGGGTGCTCCTGAATCGCCATTACTTGAATGGTATTATAACCTTGCTCTTTTATTTTTGGCAATATGTTTTTAGCAAATTCTAGATAAGTGCCCAAACCTTCTTTTTGCTGAGCCATACCTACATGACATTCGTAGATATACGGATTTTTATATGCTTCGTCACTTGTGAATTTTTTATCCGTCCACTTAAAAGGCTTTGGAGGATCCCATAAGCGACCAGTAAAATCATATGTTTTTTCGTCTTGCGTGACGTACTTGATATAGGTAGGAATACGATCTGTAGCCGATCCATTTGCTCCTTTTACATGAACTTTCACAGCGCTCTCATGCGTGAAAGTTTTCTTGTAATCCTGGTCGGAAAGAAAAATCTCCCAGACGCCAGATTCCAGACGAGTCATTACATGAGACGCCTTATCCCATTGATTAAAATCTCCTGTTAAGGCTAAACTTTCTGCCTTTGGTGCCCATTCTCGGTACCACCATCCTCTGGCTTTTTTATCATAATTAAAGCCATAATAAGTATAGCCTTCTGCAAACTTTTGCAGGCTGCCGTACTTCTTTTCTAATTCCGCTTTTCGACTTTCGAATCTCTCAATCCGGTCTAAAATATCTTGAGTGTGTGGCTCTAACCAAGGATCATTCTTGACCAAGCCAGGTACTTCTTTTTTCTTCATACTCCACTTCTATTTGGAAAATGTAAGATAAAGACGATCAAAGCTGCTACCAAATGATTTCAATGGAAACATCAATTGATTGAATCTCATCTAATTTGATAACGTTTTCATTAGGTGAATTCATAAAAAAGTGAATTATTTTATCCTACTTTCAGAATAAAATATAAAAGCAGACATTTATGTAACCTCGCACCACCGACGCGGTTACCCTTGTGAAATTTGGATAAAATGCTCGAATACATTGGATGATCATATCATCATGCTCAAAGTAAAATCAGGTGGTCTAGAACATCTGAGTTTGCTATACAAACGATACAGCAAAAGACTGTACGGTTTTTTTTACAGAATGACACTTGATTCCGGTTCAAGTGAAGATCTGGTGCAAAACGTCTTTGAAAGGATCATCAAATACAAGCATTCTTATGCTGAAAATGGTCATTTCGAATCTTGGGTATTTCACATAGCTCGAAATGTTCATCTCGATCATATCAAAAAAAATAAGCGTTACGATTTTCAAGAGGATATGCAAAGCTGGGAAGGCCACCTTAGAGAAGAGCAAAATAAAGAGCGCGATATTCAAAAAAGCGATGAACTAAGAAACTTAACAATTGCCTTGAATGCGCTAACGACCGAAAAACGTGAATTGATAGAAATGACACGGTTTCAAAAGCTCAAATATGAACAAGTGGCACAATTGCTCAACATCAGTGAGAGTGCCGTGAAAGTAAGGATATACCGTATCATGAAAGAATTAAAAAAAAATTATATCAAACTCGATGCTTAAATGAAAATGGAAATAACAGAGGCACAAGCAAGAGAATTATGGAGCAGCCAACTTGCGCAACCTTTGGCAGAAAAGGAGACACAAGCATTGGCACAATTTCTTTCAGCAAATCCTGCAATTAAGGAAGAGCTAGACAGCACGAGCATGCTTTGGGACAACCTTGCGAAAATGGAGATTCCTTCACCCTCTGACCACATGGATCAAAAATTTGATGCTTTTATGGCCCAATTGGCTCAGCCAAAAGTGGAAAAAATGGACGTCCTATATTCCCTTTCTATTTGGTTCGAGACAAACTGGAAAGTTGGCGTTGGTGCTCTGGCGATTGGATTGATCATTGGGCTTGCTCTCTCCCCCAACAAGGAAGCAACCAAAGTCGATCAGCTCGCAAGTGAAGTGTCTGATTTGAAAAAGATGATGGTGCTATCGCTTATAGAAAAACCACAAGCCCAAGACAGAATAAGAGCGGTAAGCATGGTGAGCGAAGTAAGAAAAGCCGACGCAAGCATTGTTGACGTGCTGATTGAAACGATGAATAAGGATAAAAGTCTCAATGTGAGATTGGCCTCCATAGATGCCTTGGTGCAATATGGTAATGACGAAGAGGTCAGATCTGCATTGATCAAGACCATTCCAAGGCAAAGCTCACCATTAGTATTGGTGACTTTAGCGGATGCGCTGGTGCAAATTCAAGCCAAAGAAGCTGCTTCCGAATTTCAAAAAATGATGGATAATAAAAATGTAGATCCGAGCATAAAATCCAAGTTGAAATCTACAATTCAAACTTTAAAAGAAATTTAGTCTATGAAATTTATACTACTTATTTGCCTATTGAGCATGGCTGGTTTTTGCAGCCATGCGCAGCAATACACAAAAGAAATAATAGAGAAAAAACATTTTGACGCAACCAAAAATCTTACGGTTGTGGTCGAAAATATCTTTGGGAACGTTCTCGTTCAAGCCTCAAAAAATGAGGACGTCACCTTTGAAATCAAGAAGCTTTATAAGGGATACAAACAAAGTCAGCTGGACAAAGCCATGGAGCAAGTCAAAATCGGCTGGATTGAGCGAAACGATTCGATTATTGCCTACATTCAAGCCCCATTCATTTGCAATAAATGGAACGGATGCGATGATCAGGGCCGATGGATTAGGCATGATGAAAAGTATGAATTTCGATTTGACATCACCTTAAAGCTTCCTGCAAACGCCAGTTTGACTGTTGGTACAATAGACCAAGGCCGTGTGAATATAGAGGGTATCGTCGGTAAAATTTCTGCCCAAAATGTGAACGGGAACGTCTCCGTCATAGGGGCAAAACAGCTTTTGGTTGCCTCAACTGTCAACGGAGATGTGCTGGTGGAATATGCCGACAGACCGACTTTCGATGCTAAGTTCAACAGCATTTCTGGAGACATCAAAGTTTATTGTGACGAAAGCTTGAATGCCGCAGTATTTAGCAAGTCCATGGATGGGGAATTTTTTACCTCTTACCATTACACCACCTTGGCGCCAAAAATGATCAAAACCAGAGATAAGCAACGAGGGAAGACTGTTTTTCGAATGGAAAACAAAACAGGTATTCAAATTGGAAAGGAATCTGGGCCACAACTCACGATGGAAACTTTGAGCGGCAACATGTATTTAAGATCGTTTTAAGTCGACAAATAATCAACTATAAATAACGGACTTCAACATATAGTATTTCCAATATAGCAGAGTGAAATCGACATGGCCGCCACAATTTCCGAAGCTCACCAAAGATGAATTTATACACCTGAAAAACAGACATTTAAAAAAAGATACAGATATGAAAAAGATATTAATCATAACGACCATCCTCCTTCAAAGCTTCTTTGGCTTTGGACAGGAAGATATTGAGACCATCACCATTCCGCTTTCTAAGCCAGGGCAGAGAGCAACCATAGCGCTCGGTCAAGTAAATGGTGATATAACGGTAAGCGGCTATGGTGGTGCCGAAGTAATCATTGAGGCCAGTTTTGGTGGTATGAATAAGAGAGGTAATCACCGCCATAATGATAATTATTGTGAAAGTTGTGACGATCACGATGTACCTGTGGATGTTGACAATGATAACGATCGTAAAAAATCACCTCCTCCCGGAATGAGGCGCATTGAATCAAATCCTGTCGAATTAAGCGCTTCGGAAGAAAATAACATCGTAGAAATAGACACGGAATCTTGGAAGCGCAAAATCAACCTGAACATCAAAGCTCCTGCAAATACAGATTTGGAATTGAGCACGGTGCATGGCGTAATTAAAATCGACGGTATCAATGGAGCGCATGATATCTCTAGTGTCAATGGTGGAATAGAGGCCTACAATGTTTCCGGCTCAATGGTTGCCAATACCGTCAATGGGGATATCGTGATCTCCTTCCAATCAATCAATAAAAACCCCATGTCCTTTGTGACCCTCAATGGCGATGTAGACGTCACGTTTCCTACATCCGCAAAACTCACAACGAAAATGAAGTCCGACAGAGGGGAAATTTATAGTGATTTTGACATGTCCATTGAGAAAGGCATGCAACAGATTCGCAAAGACAAAGGAGAATATGAAGTCTCCATCAACTCATGGGTTTTTGGTAAGATTAATGGCGGTGGCTCAGAACATACTTTCAAAAATATGAACGGAGATATTATTGTGAGAAAAGGGAAATAGTGGCAAGAAAAGCGGATTGTAGAGGCTTACATCTTTCTCAATAATTGTCGCCTGAATTATTCGGATTAACCCGAATCCTAAGACAATAGTAATGCAACATAATGTTGCTAACTTCTACATGCCCCAGAGCTTTACATAATCGTTATTTCAATAGCTCAAAATGAAAGTGCGAGCTTAGCACTTATGCCTAAACACAAAACCAGAATCATCAGTTTCTTATCTCAAATGAAACCACTTGGTCATAACTAACGCTAATATTTCAATATTTGCTAGTTTCGTGATGGCCAAGGGCGACATTCGTAGTGGTAAACAGTAACAAGCACTAAGAAGTCATTTGATTTAACTTAGCTCGTAGAAATAAGTTTTTATGAAAAATCGAATAGCAGCAATCTTATTAATGTCTTATTGTGCCGTTGGATGGGCCCAAATCCCCAATGAATACTACAACTCAGCCACGGGAAGCGGCTATACCTTAAAAACTCAACTCCATAATATTATTGACGGGCATAGCGATAGAGGCTATAGCGCAGTTTGGGGGTTTATTTCAGACTATGAGGCGGATGCTTATTACGAAAATGACAACACCGTACTAGATATTTATTCTGAAAACCCTTTGGGTGTTGATTCCTACAACTACACAAAGAGTTCGGACCAATGTGGAAATTATAGCGGCGAAGGGTCCTGCTATAACCGAGAGCATTCTTTCCCAAAAAGCTGGTTTGATGACCGTTCGCCTATGTTTGCCGATATTCATCACCTATATCCGACCGACGGTTACGTCAATGGTCAAAGAGGGAATCTGCCTTTTGGAGAAGTTGGGTCAGCAAGCTTCACTTCTGACAATGGTAGTTTAAAGGGAAACGCACGAAGTGGTCTAGGTTATTCAGGTACGGTCTTCGAACCAATTGATGAGTTTAAGGGCGATTTGGCGCGCTCCTATTTTTACATGGCCACTCGCTATGAAGACGTCCTTGGGTCATGGAACAGTGAGATGCTTGACGGAAGTGACCACCAAGTTTATAAAACCTGGGCATTGGAAATGCTCTTACAATGGCACAAAAATGATCCGGTAAGTCAGAAGGAAATAGATCGAAACAACAATGCCTACACCTATCAGGGAAATAGAAATCCGTTTGTTGACCATCCTGAATATGTCGCTCGAATTTGGGATCAGCTTAATACAACACCTGTAATAACAACATCCACATCGAACATAGATATCGGAGCAACTAGCACTGGAGCAAACAGCCAACCAAGGACTTATACCTTGACAGGCACTAACCTAGTGGCTGATGTTGTCGTAAGCACCCAGGCTCCTTTTGAGTTGTCATTAAACAATAGTAGCTGGAGCCCATCGGTTACGTTGACGCAAAGCCAAGCCGAATCAGGGTTAAATAATACTATTTATGTTCGATTTTCCCCCACTTCGTCGACTGGTGAAACCTATTCAACAAGCATCAGTCATACGTCAACAAATGCCCCTTCGGTAAATGTAACTGCCACAGGAACAGAAATTTTGAGCAATACAGGCGGCACCAGTGACTTACTATTTAAGCAAGGATTTGAGGCTGATAACGATGATAACTGGTCTTATACCACCAATCCTACGGCAGGATCTTTTTCTTCATCAACCGATATTTGGGAAATTGTGACTTCTCTGACCAGTGTTACCAACCTGCCGACAGAAGGTAGTCAGTTTTTCGGGGCTCGAGATATCAATAATGGTGATAATTCCGATGGTTTCGCAGAGTTGATATTTACATCAATAACCACAACTGGAACAATCAACGTGCAGCTAACATTTGACTATCAAGCGGTAGGCTATGATGCCACTGATAAGATCGAATATGAAATCATATTAAATGGCACAGGTCAAGGTTTTATTGAACTTTTTGTTGGCGTTTCGGGAGGGCGTTCTTCTTCAGAAAGTAAAACAATTAGCATTACCGATGGAAGTACATCAGTAGGTCTTCGCATCAAAGTAACGCAAGATGGCGGTAGCGACTATGCAGGATTTGACAATTTCAAGTTGGTGGGAGAAACCCCAATAACCATTTGGGATGGATCAGAAAGTGCCAACTGGCACGATGCTGATAACTGGAGTACAGAAAATGTGCCTATATCCTCCGAAAATGTGAAAATAGCCAAGGTATCGACTATGCCCATAGTTTCGTCAGAGGCGTCTATCAATAATTTGGAACTAGAAAGTGGAGCAACCCTAACAGTCGGCTCGGGTGCAGCTCTGGCCATTTTTGGTGAAGCTTACGGAGATGGTAAGGTCAACATTTTTCGTAATACGACAGGAAGTGGTGGTTACAGCATTATCGGGTCCCCCATTTCTCAAGCAAGCATTTTAAACTTGAATGCGGATCATGTTTATAGCTACAACAATGGCTTTGAATCCTATACTGGAGCAATGACAACCGGCCATGGATATTTCGTTTCTTTTGAAGAAACATCCCCATTATTGACATTTTTGGGCACCCCAAATTCTGGTGATGTTGATATCGCTGTAAGTACAGGTTTTCAGCTAGTGTCCAATCCATATGCAGCACCCATTTCCATAGAGAAATTTCAAGATGCAAATGCATCTACCATTGATGGCACACTTTATTTCTGGGATGATGGCGGTATGAATAATGGTAACGTGAGAGGAGGAGATTACATCACGATTAACAAACTAGGTCAGGTCGGCACAGTAGATCTTGGTGCCAATGGCCAAGGAGAACATGCAGCCGAGAATGGCAATATTGCATCGGTACAAGGGTTTTTCGTCTATGTGACAGACCCAACAGAAAAGGTCGCCATTCGGCCAAATATGCAGCTAACCACCGCAGAAAGTAATAGCGATGATCATTTTTACAGAAAAGAGTCCATTCCCATTCTTCGTTTGTCTATCTCCAATAATGTACTGAGTAGCGAGACAATCATAGGGTTCACCAATGAAGCCACTGAAGCGATGGATTTTGGTTTAGATGCAAGGTATTTTTCCAACAGCCCATTATCTATCTATTCGGTTTCAGACAATGTTCCACTAGCTATACAAGCTTTACCAAAGGAGCACTTAGCAAGTACCAAAATAGAGTTAGTGATGAGAGCGTCAACCACTGGCACGTATTCGCTCAAAATTGCATGCTTTGATAAGGTTAAAAACACGCGGATTCAATTGATAAATATGAGCGATCATTCGAAGATTTTATTAAATGATTCTGAGGCGTTAAACTTGGATTTGGACACAGGGATGAATCGATTCCAAATTCAGGTTGTACAAACGGAAGCCCTCAATATTAGCAAAGAGGATAAAACAACCCTTTGGGGCATTTTTCCCAATCCGGTAAAAGGAAATTTACATATTGATGGACCGCATAACGTGACTGCCAACTTTTATCTAAGTGATATTACCGGGAAGCAGGTTTTAAAAATTTCAGGAAATGTAAAAGAAGCAGCATCAATACTATCACGCTTTTTTAAGACTTGTGAAAGTGGCCTATACCAATTACTGATTGCCCAAGAAAAGGAGAAGCAAGTCATTAAATTAATCAAGGAGTGACTTTACTGAAAGGCTATGCCGCTTAGAAAAACCTTGAACTGGAAAGCAAATTGTAAACGACCAGCTTATCGCGGGTTATTCACGATGAAACTGATCAAGTTTGTACCAGAAGTTGATTTTCAATGTATTATATCGGTGATCTAGCCAATGATAGTAGCATAAATTTGGACTACTCATTTTTTCCCGAGTCTCCATCAATTGCTCTATGAATCAAGGCTCTATCTTTCTCAAGAATTATCTTCGAAATTATTCGGGTTATCTTATTTCTCTTTTGCTACTTGCTGCATATTATACTGATAAACAAAACTCCAAAATCTATAAACTCCGCGTGGAAAGTGTGGAAGCTATAAGCACCTCAGGAATCGAAAAGGGAGAATCGATCTACCCAATAATTCATGCACATAGCCATGTGCATGAACAGCCTATAACACGCTAGGGTGATTATGGATAATCGTAAAGCCGTCATCGAAGGGCTAGATATGAATAACTCCAATTATTATCAAAATGCAATGTAGCATCTCATTGGAGAGGTTGTTAAATCCGTTCTAATGGAAGTGGGTTTCGCCCAAGGGCTGGCCAATGAACAACCACTTAATAATGGTTGTTATTTTTAATATTGAATCCTCGCTACTCTTTCTTCCTGAAAACCTGTACTCTCTCCTGCTCGATTCTGGATAGTTCATTGAGCTGGTCAGTTTCAAATAACTTTGGCAACTCGGCTAGCGGCACATCCAATGGCGCATCATAGTTGATATAGTTCTGAAACATAATACCTTTCTTTTTGTGCCGATGAAAGGCTTCCCTGAACCTGACTCCTCCTCCTTCAGTACTATACCTATAAGCGAAGTAGTCCATCATATAATTTTTGGTATTGATCCAATAATAAAACTCATCATCAAAATCCTCACCCCCATCTTCGCTTTTAAAAGTGACTTGGATCGCATAATAGTCGTCTCCAGCAATGTTGGTTGTCCCCATATAAGATTTTCTAACTGCAGGATCATTCAATATATAGGGTAGTTGCACAAAGTAAAGAACCGAGTTGACTGAGCGTCTGTACTTTTCGGTCCACTCCTCGTCTAATGCTATCGTATCTCCATTAACCGTCCGGGTGAAGTCGGTACTATTGATCAAAACATCTTTGATATAATCAAGGGAATCATAGAATGATCGGGTGTAAATAAACTTCTCAGATGTTCTTAACACGGTATAGTTCTTATCCCTAAAAACAAAACTTAGCGCGCTGTTGTCGAAATGCTGCTGCCCATAAGCCTTTATGGATTTATCGATAAGCTCCTGCGCTTTGTTCTCCTTATCTTCGAAGGAACAACTCACAATGCTCAAAGCAAGAGTTACAAATAAAATGGAGACTATCTTCATGGTTGGTAGTACGAAGATAATGACAATGCGTTTTGTTTATCAAATAAAATGTTTCCGTGAAGACAGAAGTTGACCCTAGTTCACGCCAGTTCCTTTGAATATCTGTGTTTTAGCATGACTTAATTGTTTGAAACAAGAACCTCGCGAGGTTTGAAGACGGATCATTGCTTCCTATTCGGGGAAAGCAACGGGAAATACTACCCACAACGGGATTCAATAATCCATTTTATCATCCCAATTAATGATCTCATATTTTACAATTGTGGAGCCAGATGGGACTACAGTCAAGTCACGCATAGCATCATTCCCTGCTATAATTGCTTCTGTTTCCCAACTGCCGCGCGTCAGTTTAAATTGAGCTGGTGACCGCAATGAAAGCGTGATTTCTCTTGTCTTATCACCTGTTTTTTTAAGCTTAAGTTTATCTACTTCTTGCCAGTTAGATAGTACCTCTTGATTGCCAGTTATGTAAACTTTATCATTCTTATCTGGTACCGTTACTTTGATGGTAATATCATAAAATTCCTTCGACAAAAACGCTTGGTAATTCGTGGAGAAATGCTCCAGATAAGCCGTAATACCCGCTTTGTAACTTACAGGATAGGTCCCCCAATGACCCTCTTCAGGAAATGCGCTAATAACTGAAACAAGATTTTCATTCTTTAGTGAATCATTTAAAAATGAATAAACCTTTTCTCTCGCAGGCTTCCAGTTGCTCCATCGCTTAAATGTAGCTTCATTGGCGTGACTGATATATAAGAAAGTTGACTTATCCATGCGATCAAAATTAAAAGCTAAAATTTCCTCTGTCAATCTCGCTTCATCATAGGCCATGTTGGGTGATACCGCCAGATAATCTGTAAACAGATTTGGCTCTTTGATCATCGCCCTGAGTACAAATGATGCACTCAAAGAATGTCCTACAGCCACTCGCTTATTTAGTGTTCGGAATCGATTGTCAATTAAAGGAATAACTTCTTCTTTTACGTATTTCAAAAAATTATCTGCATTGCCACTATAGGAGCCATACTTATCAATGGCAACTTCACTTTTGAGCTCTGGGAGCAGATCATTGTTTCTAGCATAGTCTATTTCCTCCTTGTAAGGAGAGGTAATGCCAACTACAATATACTTTTTCCACATATAATCTTCCAGAAAAGCGATCGTAGAATGTGTCTGATCAAATATTTCTCGATTTTGTGAATCAAAAACATAAATAACATCAAAACTGGTATGTTCCGATTCGTCATAAAGGATGGGTGTATAAATCAATATTTCTCTTTCTTGATCAAGAGCGGCAGAATTGATTTTAATACTTTCAACCTTGGCAATACTTTGGGCGTGACCAAAATGAAAAAATGAAATAGTGATAGCTAAAAGGTAAAATCTCATAAATCTCAAGTGTTTTTAATTGTTTGAATCAATAATTTTTAGAACAACAGACAACAGTTTGTACCTATATATTACTGCTTTAAAAACTTTTTTTAGATCTTCTTAATCTTCTCAGCCTCCGTTAACCCTGCCAATATCTGAATGTTGATACCATCCGATAGGCCTATTTCTATTTTTCGTTTTTCAAATTTTTGATCCGCGGTTTCGACTTCTACATAAATCTCGTCCCCTTCAAAAATAAGATTACTCTCTTTTATAGCAAGCACTTCATCTACTTTTTTCAATACGATATCAGCTGTCGCTGAGTAGCCGGCTCTAAGAAAATAATCAGCGTCTAACATTATAGCTGCCTTGATGTCGAACTTCACTGCACCATCTGTATCCTCTCCCTTTGGTGAAATGAACTCAAGCTTTGCGTCAAAATTTACATCTTCAATAGCTCCAACGGAAAGCGATAGTTCCATTCCCACTTTGATTTTGCCTACTTCTGATTCATCCACCTTACCTTCAAAAATCATCTCCTTCATATCCGCGACAGAAGCAATGGTGGTTCCTTCGTTAAAAGTGTTGGACTCAATAATAAATGTGCCCTCCTTGACGGGAATATCCAATACCATACCTTCCACGGTAGATCTAACAATATTGGAAACATTTCCAGTCTTCTTCGACGAACCCTCTCTGATTAATTCCAAATTATTTTCTGCTGCTGCCACTTCTTGCTTTCTCAATTTAAAATCAAGAACAAATTGATTGTAGTCAAACTCAGAAATGACTCTTTCATCAAAAAGCTCCTTTTGTCTTTTAACCTCTTTTTGAGCATTTTCGAAGTTGATTTTAGCAGTAGCCAATTGGGCTTGTGCATTGTTTAATGCGACCACATTGGGGATTATTTTGATTTTAGCGATCAAGTCTCCTATTTTAACAATTGCCCCTTCTTCCAAATACAGTTTCTGCACAACACCAGAAACTTGTGACTTCTGGGCGACCTCTTTTCTCGGAACAATAGAGCCCGTCGCAATGGTCTTCTGAATAATATCGGTTCTAAATGGCGTGTCTGTTTGGTAAACCACTGGTGGCTCCACCGACTTTTGGTAAAGGAAATAGCCAATTCCTATAAAACCACCGACGATGACAATAATGGTGAGTGCTATAAAAAATCGTTTCATCTTATTTTGAGTTAGTTAAGTTCTTATGAGTTAAAATTATTCGTCTCGCAACGCAATTACAGGGTCTACATTGGCTGCTTTTATTCCAGGTATTAACCCGGCGATTACTCCTGAGATCAACAACACGACAATGGCTGAAAAAGCGGCTTGAAAGTCGATTTCGGGATTTGCAAAAAATTCACTTTCCATGCCAAATTCCTTCATACCATAGGAAATGCCTTCCACCAGCAACACGCCTACCACAAGCCCGAAATATCCAGAAACACCCGATATAACGAGCGATTCCTGAACAATCATACTGATAATTGACCATGGCTTGGCGCCAATTGATTTGCGTATGCCAATTTCTTTGGTTCGTTCTTTTACGATGATGAGCATGATATTTCCTACCCCAATCATACCTGCCAAAATGGTCCCTATCGCTACCAGCCAACTAAAAGCTGCAATGCCTGAAAAGAGCCCTTGCATTTCTTTAAATTCTTGTTCGACATTGAAACTCCCAAGTGCTTCTCTGTCCTCAGGCGAAATTTTAAACCGCTCTCTGAAAACACTCGCCATGATCTCTTCAGCTTCTGTTCCTGACGTTCCTTCATTTGGGATACAGCCAAACCATCCTATATTTTCCCCGCGATTAAATGTCTTTTGGGCTGTGGTCAAAGGAATATGTACTACTTGTACATCATCACGGGACTCTTCGCCAGTCGACCGAGAATCAAAAATACCAACGACTTTAAAAGGGATGTCATTAATAGCAATGTATTCGCCAATGGCGGCTCTATCTTGAAAAAGGTCGTCTTTCACCCTTCTTCCTAATACCGCCACTTTTCTACGCTTATCAATATCTAGTTTATTGATCCATCGTCCTTCTCGCACCCACAAAGGTTGTATATCCACATATTGAGGATAATCGCCCATTAACGCATAGGAAACTTCCTTATTATCATATTCCATGGAGATCTGTCCCCCTCCAAACCGAGAGCTAATCCTGATCCTCGGTGAAACTGTCTTTAGCTCCTTTAAATCTTGAAGTAACCGGAAGTCATCCATGGTCATATTGATGCTTCGGCCTGGCTGAAAACCTTCATAAGGAATAGATGTTTGCTCGCCCCAGATGAAAACGGCATTCTTGGCAATCTGAAAGTTTTGCATTGTCCCGTTGTAAAGCCCTTTTCCGGCACCTAATAAAAGGACGAGCATAAAAATGCCCCAGAACACGCCAAATGCTGTCAAAAAAGTACGGAGCTTATGCTTCATAATCGTTTGCCAAATCTCTTCCCACTTATCTTGATCAAACATATTACTCGTCTTTTAAAGCTTCAATAGGTTTCACATTGGCTGCACGTAAGGCAGGAAAAAGACCTGCCAAAGTTCCTGATATTACAAGAATGACCAATGATACAATGGCCACTTGAAAGTCAACTTCGGGTTGTTTGAAAAAATCTATATCCGCGCCCATCGCCTCTAAAGCATAATTGACAGATTCTAAAAGCACTACACCCAAAAACAAGCCTAAATACCCTGCAACAGCAGTGATAAAAACGGACTCCTGTAAAATCAGGCCGACAATCGAACTTGGCGTAGCACCCATCGCTTTTCGGATTCCAATTTCTTTCGTCCGTTCTTTTACTACTATGATCATAACGTTACTCACCCCTACAATACCGGCGGTCAGTGTACCAATACCTACCAGCCAAATAAATATTTTAATCCCAGTAAATAATGCTTGCACCTGCTTGAAGTTTTCTTCCTGATTATGGACAAAAAAAGCTTGATCGTCATCTGGGTGAATACTTTGCCTGATCTTCAGCAATTTTACTATGTCAGCTTCCAGTTCCTTTCCAACCCGACCGGGTGCTGTTGTTACGGCAAAAAGCGAGACTGATTTGTCAGGGTTAAAGATCTGTTGAAAGGTGGAAAAGGGTATGTAAACTCTAGAGGCTTGATCTCTTTGATTCGAGGCTTCAAACTTATAAACTCCAACGACTTTAAACATGCTTCCCTTAATGTTGAGATACTCGCCAACAGGATTCTCATCCACATTGAATAATATTTCGGCTACACGACTTCCAATATAACAGACCTTCCGTTTTTCTTTCATATCCAGTAGATTCAACCTTCGCCCGTTGGTGGTTTTTACGGTTACTTTTATATCAAAATAATCCGCTCTAGTGCCATAGACGCCAAACCCTGAACTCCTATTTTGGCGCTTAACCATATAATTACCTTCCAACCAGTTTTCTGGAGACATAAATTCAATTCCAGAAATTTCCGAATCTACGGATTCCAAATCCTCCTCTATGAAATCATGATCTCGACCTGAAGGCATGCCTTGATATGAAATAGACGTTCGGGAAGGTATAATCCAAATACTATTGATCGCATCAAGTAGCATACTTTGTTGCACGCCATTTTGGAGCCCTTGACCTGCGCCAAGGAGCAATATGAGCATTAGAATGCCCCAAAAGACGCCAAATGCGGTAGCAAACGTGCGCATCTTGTTCTTTCCAATCGCTTGGAAAATTTCTTGCCACTTATCAATATCAAACATGGCTCGTTTTATAATCTTCGCTTAAGATCAGCCCATCTTTTATCATAATGACCCGCTCGGTCTGAGCGGCCACTTCATTTTCATGCGTCACAATAAGAATAGTCTTCCCTGAAGCATTTACTTCTTTGAAAATATTCATCACTTCCTCAGAAGTACTGCTGTCCAAAGCCCCCGTTGGCTCATCAGCTAAAATGATTTTTGGATTGGTGATTAATGCCCGGGCGATAGCCACTCTTTGCCTCTGACCTCCGGACATTTCGTTGGGCAAGTGATTCGCCCATTGCGTTAAACCAACTTTTTCCAAATATTCCTCTGCAATTTTATTTCGCTTTTTACGGCTCACCTTTTGATAGTAAAGTGGTAATGCTACATTCTCCACAGCATTTTTGAAATTCAACAAATTAAATGATTGAAATACAAACCCAATAAGCTCATTACGTAATGTTGCAGCTTTACCTTCGGATAGGTTTTTGATTAAATGTCCACCTAAATGGTACGTTCCAGTATCATAACTATCGAGAATTCCGAGAATATTTAATAAGGTAGATTTTCCAGAACCAGAGGTACCCATAATAGAGACAAGTTCTCCTTCATTGACCTTTAAATTGATGCCTCTCAGTACATGCATGGATTGCTTTCCGAGGTGATAAGACTTGTGGATGTCTTTGATTTCAAGCATTTTTGGGTTTTTTTGGTCTAGCCTTTTAACGGGAGAAGTGCCTCAAATGATACTCTCCATACGGAGGTTTATGTCAAAAAATGTAAATAGATGTCACTGAAAGAAGTCATATTTTTACCAAAAAGAAATATTATAAACAAATGCTAATCATATGCGTATAGATATAAAAAACAAATACTAATCATATGCAGCAACTTGGAAACTTGGAAGAAATAGTCCTGCTCATTCTGCTCATGACGGAGGAAAACTATGGCGTGGGAATTGTGAAAGAGTACGAAGCAAACTTCAACCAATCCATTACGCTTCCGACCATTCATGTCGTACTAAAAAGGCTAGATGAAAAAGGGCTGGTAAAATCTAAAATGGGAGAACCTACTGCCGAACGTGGAGGCAGGAGAAAACGCATTTATTCCGCTACAAATAACGGGTACCATATGGCCAAAGAACTTCAGGAAAAGCGAAGTAAAATCTGGAGTATGATCCCGAACATCAATTAATACCTCATGAAAAACAGACCTCCAAAAATTTTTAGTTGGCTGCTTGCTATTTTTTGCCCGCAAGAAAAAAGAGAAGAAGTAGAGGGTGACTTATTGGAAGCATTCTATTGGCGTATGGAGTCGAAAAGCTCCTTTAATGCAAAAGCATTTTTCATCTATGAAGTACTCCGGTCGTTCAGAATATATCATTTCTCCCCTTTTCAATATTTAAATCAACTCCTCATGACCTTCAATATGCATATAAAGACAGGCTGGCGATTCTTGAAAAAGAACATGGTCTACTCAACCATGAACATCGCAGGACTAGCATTAGGCCTCTCTTTCTGCTTGTTGGCTTGGCTCTATGTTAATGATGAAACCAGTTATGATAAGCATTTATCCTTGCATGACCGGCTGTATCGTGTAGTCATAGACATCCAGCATGGAGACAATGTGCATCACATTGGGGGTAGTTCAAATGCGATTTCTCAAACTTTCAAAGAACAGATTCCTGAGATAGAACAGGTGGTAAGGTTAGACCGCTCGAATGCATTAATAAAGCAAGGAGAAGATTATCTCGAAAAATCCATTTTGGTTACTGAAACGCAGATTGAGAGATTTCTCGACCTTCAGTTTATCTCCGGGCACGATTCCTTCAAAGGACCTAATGAACTCTGGGTTTCCGAATCCCTTGCTGGACTCTTGGCTATTGATAGCCAAGCCGCTGATGCCACATTAACCATGAATTTTGGACAGGGTGATGAAGTCTTTATCATCAAAGGAATATATAGGGACATTCCCTTAAACACCTCTGTTCATGCGGAACTGATATTGTCATTTGACTATTACATTAAGCATGCGAAACCTGAAAAATTGACCACTTGGTTTGACGTCAACATGAACACCTTAGTCCTGTTAAGAGATTATGTGAATGTGGCCGCTATTTCCACCAAAATGAATTTGCTTCATTTGGAAAATAATCCCGATATGGAAGCCGTAGTGAGCTTCCGCCTTCAGCCAATTACTGACACTCATCTCGATAAGGATTATGGCCACTACAATGGGATAGCCGCAGGTGGCAATACCGAGCTCATCTGGATATTTTCTTGTGTAGGTCTACTGGCCTTGATTATTGCAATTATTAATTATACTAATTTCAATATCTCGCTTTACCTGAATCGTTCACGAGAAGTAGCGGTAAGAAAAATAATTGGATCCGGCAGAGGTGGCATTTTCACTCAACTAATGAGCGAATCAGCGCTTTCGGTTGTAATTGCAGCATTATTTGCCTCTGTTATTCTCCTTATTGCATTGCCTCTTTTTGGTGAGCTTGTCTCAAAATCGTATTCCTTTTCTGAACTATACAACCCTGTATTTATTTCTGGTGCTGTATTTATCCTATTTTTGATCATCCTTTTTACAGGCGCCTATCCGTCCATTATATTTTCTAAGCTGTCGATGGTTCACTCACTAAAAGGGTATCCTAGAATTGGTCGCAGTAAGGCTTTGACTCAGTCATTGATGGCACTTCAGTTTGGCATTACGGCCTTACTTATCATCGGCATGATAATTCTAAAATCGCAACTCAAGCATCTCCAGAACTTTGATAACAAAATAGGGCTTGATGGCGTCCTTTATTTTGAATACATCCCGAACACTGATGATCAAACTATCGAACGCTTTTTAACTGACCTTAAAGCTGTTCCAGGCGTTATTTCTGCTTCTGCTATATCCGGGTACAACGGGACTCGGATGAAAGATGAAAGCAATATTATTGTCAAGCATTTACGTATCGAGCAAGACTTATTGACCCTTCTTGATATTGATATAATAGCAGGTCGAAACTTCGATAGCCTGCTACAATCTGATAAAACAAATAAAGTCCTAGTGAATGAACAGTTTTTGATCAGTGCAGGCATTGACGATCCTATTGGCAAAACTATTGCGTTTGAATATGGTGATTTAAAGAATCCACAAATTATTGGAGTCGTAGAAAACTATCATTTCGCGTCAGCCAAATCAAAGGTTGATCCATTAGTCATTTATCAATCTGAGCAATATCCCCTAGAGTCGGCTTATGTCAAAACGGAAAAATTGGTAAACAAAGACGTTATAGAAGCGCTCTGGCAAAAACACTTCAGCCCTTACCCAATAAACATGGTATATCTCGAGGACTTCTATAACAGTTCTTTCGAACAAGAGCAAAGACTGATGAAATTGGTCGGGTTCGGTGCATTCCTTTCCGTCGTACTTGCTGGCTTAGGTTTACTTGGAATTCTTGGTCTACAGCTAAACCAAAAGCTCAAAGAAATTAGCATTAGAAAAGTCCTTGGCGCTTCTTTCACCCAGCTACTACTATCAACGTCACAGAAGCTGATTATTTTTATCAGCATCGGCACGCTCGTGGGATTAGCCGGCGGCTATTTCTTAGGCCATCAATGGCTGCTTCAATACCCATATGCCATTAGTATACACGCTGGTATAGTCTTTTTGGCGACCCTTATTGTGGTTTCACTAGCGGCGATTAGCCTCTTTTCGCAAGTATTAAAAACGAGCAAGGCCAACCCTGTGAAATATTTAAAGGATGAATAAGTTGTGCAGGTGAATCTTTCTTTCTTATTTGCCTGAAAAACCGGTAAAATGAAAAAGGGGATTTGGATCCTGATAATATTTTTTTTAGCTGCTTGCGAAACAAATAAGCAAAAAGAAGAAGCAGTCAATGAAGCAAAAGAACTGCCGCCTTCTCGTGCCAATATTGAGATTGACTTCCCTATTGCCGAATTAGAATTGGGGGTAAACTCCGTATTAAAAAAACAGCTTCTTGATGCGGCTTTGCCGCTAGGCAAAGAGGGGGATACCCTTTTTCTGAAAATTACAAGAAACGCAAAACTCAACCTTGCCGTCAAGGGCTTGACCGCCTATGCAGCCATTCCCCTTGAAATAGAAGTAGCCATTAAGCAAAAAGTGATGGGGATTTCGTTTTCAACGAAAGATTCACCTGTCCTTTTTGAAGGAACGGCAAAGGCCAAAGTAGACTTTGATATTAACGAAAATTGGGATCTCACATTGGATTGTAACTGGCTGGGAATGGATCTCTCCACGACTCCAACACTAAAGGTCATGGGTTTTAAAATTGACATTGAAGGACTAGTAAATACTCAGTTAGAAAAAAATAAAGATAAAATCTCCAATGCCATCTGTAAGGCTTTGGCGCAAACGGTAGACTTTAGGGGCATGATGACAAAGGTTTGGGAGGACATCCAAAAACCAATACGTATTGCCAAAAAGCCCGTTGATCTATGGCTAAACATTGAACCAATGAGCCTTGGTGCACAATTAAATCCAAAGGATGACACCCTCTCCATATTTACGACCTTGATTTCAAATTTTGAGATCTCGCTGGCTGCCAAAGATTCATCAAAAATTGATTTACCTTCAAAAGGCCTTCCCGAAAAAGATGCGAGTTATTTACTCGCCTACATTGATGTCCGTATTCCCTTTCAAGAATTATCTGATATTGCCGCCTTGCAACTCGGCCGACTGCCCATCACTGTTCAAGGATATCAGTCAATAGTAAAGTCTGTGAACATTGGTTCGAGTAAAGACGGAAAAATAAAAATAGATCTAAGACTTGAAGGCGACTATATAGGCGGTATAAAAGTTATCGGTAAGCCTCATTTATCCGAGGATTACAAGTTGTCAGTCAAGGACTTTGAATTTGAACTTCAACCTGAAGGTGAATTAGCTGAGGCCGCTGATTGGATGTTGGAAGAATTTGTTGGTTCGTACATCAACCAATTTTTGGAGTTTGATTTGAGTCAACAAATAACGATGCTCGACTCACTAGCCAATGCAGGAATAGCCAAGCAGCCCATTGGTGAAAAAATTAGCTTCACTTTGGAAGTTTCCAAAATTCAACCGTATTATCTCGACATACAAGAGGACCATCTTTCTTGGGTGATGTCGGTAGACGGTAAAATTGACCTTGATCTGAAAAAAGGATTATTTAATAAGAAATAAGTATTAATCTTTATCTAAGCAGTTAATAGCTATTGGAATAATGGTGCCTTCAGGTAAGGCTTGACATATACTATTTTCAATCTGAAACTGATATCCAAAAAGTAGTGTGATTCCAACATCATAATCTCCATCCTCTGGAACATTGAGTGATATTGCAGCCGTATTGGTCACTGGCTGGAGCCATACTTGACTGTGAAAATCGACAGAATCTTGAACTTTAAGCCACTTATTTCCCCACAAACCAGTACCACATGGTGTTCCGACGAGCTTTGCATTTATATTACAAAAATTTCCTTGTGCTATATCTGCTAGTCCTGGATGAACGGAAATTGTATTTCTGGTTACCGATTGTCGCAAATTAACAATAGCACCTTCCTGCGGATAAGAGTTATCAAAAAGATTGTCAAACTCCACACGAACAGTATCTCTTATAACAGCATCACAAGGATCATTGTTTCCAACATGTCCAAGCTCAAAGGTTGTTTGCATTGGGAACGACTCGGCCCATTCCCCATTCCATACTGCGTAAAACTGGTGTTCTTCACAACCGCCATTATAATCGACAATTACATTCCACCCATCACTATCCGGAGTGATGCCAATTATCGTGTAAGGATCTAACGCTAATCCATCCAAACTACTCCCTAACAAATATTCATTGTCACTATCAGAAGCTATCTCTGTAGCGTCAAGTTCTGTATCATAACAGCTAAAAAAAATAGCCGCCAGCCCTATTAACCAAATCCAACCCTTCTCCATAATCATGCAAATTTCTTATAAGACACTGATCAAATCAAACAGGTTGGACTATAAATATAATTTATTTTAGATACTAAACAACTCATTATTAAAGTCTTAGCCTTTTTTGTTCCCCGTGAAATCACACCATTTACTGGCCTCAATGCTCCAAAACCCTCTCAATCAATAATGACCTAAAGCCGATTCAACTGAAAACTGATTCAATACTTGATAGGTTTTACTAAGCTTTTTAATATTTCGGCAATTATTTATGACCTTTTTATATTATCAACCTTTTCTCTGATAATTTCTCTGGCAAAAGCTCATTTTATTGAACAGTGCGAAATTGCTATATCAATGTTTGAGGGGTATTACCATAAAACGCTTGCAGACATGACAAAAAATACCGTGTCCGACAGCTACATGCGTCAGTGAACTATAATATATCGATTAAAAATTGAACGTGATTTGAAGAAAATGTGTCTTGATTATGGTAAACTATTTTTCATTTAACCTCCTTAAAAGTCACAAAACCAATCATACGTGTAGCCTGTAATTTTCAATTAAGAGCCTTGAAGTAAGATCGCGAGGTATGAAGAGATATAAATGCTCACCCAACATACTGGAATTTGACCGGTCTAAAGTAAATAAAGTAATGAAATAAATTACCTCAAATCCAATCCTGTGGACTGATTAGGATCAACTTTAGCCTAGCATAAATTTTACGATAAATAGCCTAGTCGAACACATATATCTAAGAGTATACTCCTTGTAAACGCTCTTAATATATCGACGAGCGTAATCCAAAACTGAAGTAGAAAATATAGCGTTTAAGCTACCTTTGCTTTATGATTATAAAAACGCTATTAAAAACGTCTATATTTTTCATATTAATATCGCTTCAACTGCACATCCATGGGCAAAGCTTATCCAAGTTCGAAAAGTATATAGAAAAGGAAGAATACGATAAGCTTAAGGATGTTCTTGATCGAAGTGAAGAGAAAGATTCCAGTCGAATTGGTGTCAAGTATTATTATAGCAAATACTATACGACTCCTAATCAATCATTCTACAATTTAGACTCAGCGGATAGGTTCATTCGGAAAGCCTCCCAACTGTACCGTTCCGCCGCTAAGGAAGAAATTCAAGACCTTGAAGAGAATGGCATCAATCAGCAAGTTATTTCCGCACAGATAGCCCTCATCAATAAGTTGGCATTTGATCGCGCAATTGACAATATATCTATAACCTCTCTTGACGACTTTATTTACAGATTCGCAGATTCTAAATATATACCAGAAGTAATCGCAACTCGTGATAGTTTGGCGTTTGATATCGCACAGAAAAAACCATCAGCCCAGGCATATTTAAATTATGCCAACACCTACCCGGAATCAAAGTATCAACCAAAAGCCAAGCAACGATATGATTCTTTGCTTTTTACGGAAAACACAGATCCACAAGATCTTCCATCTTTAGAAACGTTTATAACGGCCTATCCCAACTCCCCCTTTAAATCGCAAGTGAGCGATCAAATCTATACATTAAGAACGGCGGAGCACAAGCTAAAAAACTATTTGGACTTCATTGTTGATTACCCCAATAGTCAACATGTTCGATCAGCAACTAATTATGCTTATCATCTTGATAAACTAAGCACTATCAAAGCAGTTAGCGAATTGGATATCATAGACTCCTTAAAAGCGACCTATCGCTTGGAAGAAGGTCCTTGGTATGCTTTTTCACAATCAGGAGATATTCAGTTTTTCGATACCTCGGGAAATACACAACTAGATAAAGGCTTTCTAGAAATCACTGAGGACGTAAAATGCAATGGTCTTGCTCATGCAGTTTTCGTCGCGAAAACCGTCAAAGGCGAATGGAATATCTACAATAGAGCAGGAATATTGCTTGTAGATAATGTGGTTCCTTCCTCTCTCCAAGTTATTGATCAACAGGTATTCATCGTAAAAAAGAATGGAAAGTTGAGCGCATTTCACCTATCAGGAAAATTAATAACCGAAGAATTCGAGCAACTGACAGTCATCAATAGAAAGTGGCTTTTACAAATCTCGGGAACAAAAAAGTCCTTGCTTAATTTTCAAGGAGAAGTTTTTCAAACTGCCTTTGACGAAGTGAAGGTCGAAGGAGTCTTCTATATTTTTAAAATACAATCTGAGAACTATGTACTCAATGATCCATCAGTTTTGAGTAAAGTTAATTTCAAAGAGGCCAACGATCGCATACAATTTGATGATTTCGAGTATTCAAATGGTCACTTGATCTTATTCAAAGGCAATAGCGAAGCATTGTTAGATAGCCACCTTGATTTTAAGGTGGAATGGGGTAATCACAAAGTCTACAACGAGTTCGATCAATGGATCGCTGAAACTGATAAGAGTATTAGTATTGTAAATGAAGCGAGCAATACTGCAACAACTAAGTATAGCAAAATAGCTTCTAATGATGGCTGGATAGCTTTAAAGAAAGGGGGTAGCTGGTTTTTAAACTCTCGAGAGAATCTTAATATTGCCCTTGAAAAATTAACTTCCGTGACGCTAATAAATCGCCATTGCGCGCAAGTTGAAGAAGAAAACGATAATTATTTGCTCTTTCAAAACGGAAATAAATACAGTTTGAGTGCGGGTGTTTCTGCCAAAAAACTGCCAGCGGCTCAAAATATACCCTATCAGTTTTTTGAAGTTATTGAGGGTGCTAAAAAACTGATTCTTGATTCTGTAGGTAATGTTTATTCTCTAGGAAATTTTGAAGGTCTTTATGTGCTCAGCGATAGTCTATTTAGGTTTAGTCAAAATGAGAAAATCGGTATAATCAACCTTGCAGGTGAATTGGTTTTGGAGCCTGTTTATGATATAGCCGAAAAAGATAAATCTCTGATCTATTTATTGAGTAAAGCATTGCTTGGTGCTTATGATATTACTAAAAAAGTACTTCTGAAGCCTAGCTATAGTCAAAAAATAGAGCGGCTTGGAAATGGGTATTTGGCTAAGGAAGGTGACAAATATTTATGGCTAGATAAAGATGGCTCCAATCAATTAAGTCAGAATTATGGAGAAATAAAAAGCTGGAATGACACTGCCGTATGGGTAAAAGAAGCCAATAATTGGGCGCTAATTGATAAAAATGACTCGATCATCACCAGCGGCATTTCAATGTACCAAAAGATAAGCACCGATGGTTCTTCGGATGTTTACAAAGTATTGAAAAATGGAAAGCACGCTCTCTTTTCAAAGGAAAAAGGGCAATTATCCGACTTCATTTTTGATAATGTAGCCCTTATTGGTAATCAACTAATTATGGCTGAGCAGCAACTTAGTTTAGCTGAATTTGTTGTGGTAATTTACTTTGATATCACTGGAAAGAAAATAACTTCCAAAGCCTATAATTCACAATTTTTCGGTCAGATAAGCTGCGATTAATCAGTATAGATTCGTGTTGTGAATATTTAAAAAAATCAGATTATCTCCTATTCGAAGATCAGTTAAATATTTGTGTTAGAAAAACGATTTCAAAAATTAAGCTTTGCGGAGAGAGCACAGCATATAAGATTCAATGGACAATTCGTTACATCCATTAGGTATTATGCGTATAAAATAAACTTATATCTTCTCGGCAAGATATATATCGAAGTGTTCTTTCACCACCTGAATGACCGAGTTGAGAAAATTGAAATTATGGATCTAACGTCCAAAAGGGTTAACTTTTATACTGATCAGATCAAACTGAAAGACCTATTCTGAGTTGCTTATCAATCGCTAGAATTTGTGGAATAAGTAACTGACTTTCATTATCGATAACATAACTAGCCAAAGCTATTTTCTCCTTCTCAGGCCACTGCTTACCCATTATTCCCGCAATCTCTTCTTTGGTTCTCTCGGGATCCCGCTTTAACACTCTAGAGAGGCGCAATTCTTCACTTGCTGTGACGTGGATCGTACTACTTAGTCTTTTGTAAGAGCCTGTCTCAAAAAGTAAGGCTGCCTCTTTCAAGGCATATGGGCTTTTTTGCTTGCTCAACCATAAGGAAAAATCTTGCTGGACTGCAGGGTGGACAATGGTATTTAATTGATTCAATAATGCTTGATTTCCAAAAACCTTTGACGCCACAAACCTCCTGTCTAGCCGTTCATTATGATAGGCTTTTTTACCAAACAAACCAATGATAGCATCTTTTACAGTAGGGTCGAAACTCATCAGCCACTTTGCCCTATCATCAGCAAGGTATACGGGAATTCCAAGCAGCCGAAAAAATTGCGCAACGGTAGACTTACCGGCTCCTATACCACCAGTAATACCTACTGCTGGTGTCATCGTAATTGTGAAGGTGCTATTTTGATATTTTCTGGTACGATTTCCACCTCCAGGATCTGTTCTGGATAGTACATCAACATTGCTAGCACAGTAGAGTCCCTGTCATCGAGCATCGAGTAATCTGCCGTAATAGCGAAATCTTCTTCATTGAATTCTCTTCTCTCAGAGTTTAGAACGGTAAAAACGACATCTACTTCAGTACGACTAAGCCTGACAGAAGAGTCTGATGGAAAATTAACCTCCTCTATTGGAATGGTAATTTTAAGTCTGTCATACTTTTGCACGTTAAATTTCACATTTACCTCTGACGGGAGTGATACTATATAATATCCATCGGGCACATAAACTTCCATCGATTCATCATAATTTTCGTCTATCTCGGACTCTTTTGAATAGATATAATAATTATCGTTCAATGTATCTAGATAAACTTTTGGACCGACAAAAACGACAGAATCTGGCTGGATTTTTATCGGGGATGTAATCCGATAACTGTTCTCAAGTGAAAGCGAAATGGAATCAATTTTTATCGCTACTTTCTTTGATATTTTTCTTTCAATGTTAATGTGAAGCGTATCAGTGATTAAAAAGTTGACATTTAGTCCATTCAACTTTTCTTTAACAATAGGCAGCATCGAAGATCTTGTGTAAAAGCCAATCTCCGAGGGATTGTCTAATTCAATAGATATTGGCGTGTTGAATAGTAATAATGTTTTCCGAACGAGATTCCATCCACCACTGGTAACATCAATCATAACGACTGTTGGCAAAGGCTCCATAATGATGGTACTATCGCGATCAAAAACCCATTCAATTGGATAATTTATTCGCGCACTATAATCTTTGTTAAGCGCATTAAAACACCAAAAGGTAGTCGCTCCTATGATTGAGAGCAAGACTACCTTCCAGTTATTTATAGCTTTGGTCAAAACGATACGTTATTTAGTATCTGTTAGACGCTTGCTTGAATCTAATGAAACAGATGATTTTTCCACTACTAACTTGCTACCTCTATCCACATCTAAGACTAATCTGGTATCTTCTACGCCAACTACTTTGCCATGGATTCCGCCAACAGTAACTACTTCGTCACCTTTCTTAATAGCCTCGATGAACTTCTTCTGGTCTTTTTGCTTTTTCTGCTGTGGACGAATAAAGAACAGATAAAAAATGACAACCATACCACCCAGCATAATAAACTGCGTGTAGTTTCCTCCGCTTACTTGGAGTAATAGTGTTATAATCATAATTGAATGTTATTTAAGCAGGATCTTTAGTCTCGCTCTTGTTTACGTTTGCTTTGATTCTTACTCTATTGATTTTAGGATAAGTATTTGCGGTGATCGTAACAGTCTTGTTCTGTACGCCTGGCTTGTTCTTACTATTGAATCTTACCTGAATTTCTCCTTCTTCACCAACAGCTATTGGCTCTTTTGGCCAAATCGGCACAGTACATCCACAAGATGCAGTAGCTGAAGAAATAATCAATGGTGAATCACCTGTGTTTTTGAATTTAAATATCTTTTCAACGATTTCGCCTTCATTGATCGTACCGAAATCATGATCTTCTACTTCAAATTCCATACCTGGAAGTGGACCTTCTGGCTTCACTTCTGGTTCGTTTACTTTCGGAGTAGGTTTTGCTCCTCCTTGCTTTGCTTCTAGCTCAGCGAGTTTACCTTCTAGTCTTGCGATTTTTGATTCTGCTTCTTTGTTCGAACAGCTAAATAAAACTGCACCAACAAACATAACCGCCACTAATTGAATTAAATGTTTTTTCATTTGTCTATAATTTTTGTTCAAGATTATCAATAACATACAAAACTAACCCTCGGATAGTTTTTTCTACTATCAATATTCTTAATGAAATGTTAAAGATTGATTAATTACTCTTGATTTGTGAGATTAAGCCATTGACATCATCTAATAGGCGCTCCGCTTTTTCTTTAGCATCACTCACTATTTTCTCTCCTTCTGACTTAGCTTCATTCTCTAGTTTGTCAGTAGATGCCGACAACTCATCGAGGAGCTCCTCCAAGTGCTTTTTATATTTATCTAGCCTGTAGGTCAGTCTATCTCTGGTATTCGCTCCCTTGTCTGGGGCAAACATAATTCCTAGCACTCCGCCAATCGCAATACCGAGTAATAAACTGAAAAATGAACTTCCTGATCCTTTGCTCATAATTGTGTTTTTTTATTTGTTATCAATGAGGCCTCTGCCGCTTTTCTTAATAACGCCTTTCGAAGTTAGTTCGTTTGACAATACATCCAAAATACCATTTACAAATTGTTTACTCTTAGGTGTGCTGTACAATTTGGATATTTCTATGAATTCATTGATCGTCACTTTTATAGGAATACTACGAAAAACCTTCATCTCAGTTATGGCAAGCTTGAGGATAATCAAATCCATCAAGGCTACACGTGAAATATCCCAATTTTTAATATTTTCAGAGATCAATATGCCCAATTCTAGGTCATTTTTTAAGGTTTCGTCAAACAACTCCTCGAAAAACGGAAAGTCTTCCTCTTGATTTCTAATGACTTCCTTTAGCTCCAAAGCTGGCGTTAACTCTGGTTCGTAATCTTGAAATGTCTTCGCCACTAGGCTTTTTAAGATAGCTTTATTTTCACTCCAGCGGATATCCATTTCTGAAAGAAAATCATCTATTGTATCATTCTTGAATATAATCTTCTTAAACAACTTAGCCATGGCATCTCTATGCTGTTCAATCGTTGGGTGCTCTATCTTGGTGTAAGCGGCAATGTCTTCATCCTTAATAATAATGTCTTTATACCAGCCTCTCAATGTATCAAGATGCTCTTCCCAATTAATTTTCTCATCAATAATCAACTTATTGAAGTCCTCCATTTTGCTCAATGCATCAGCAATGGGATGATTAATGAAATGGTAGTGGTAATCGTGTTTTTTATTGAGATGGGATTTCTCCTTACGCCCCTTTTCGAGTTTTTCTACATGACTAAACTCTTGAGCCAACAGGACTAACTTCAGGTAGAGATTTTTGAGCCCCGTAATATCCTTCATCATCGCTCCGCGGATATTTCGCTTTTCTTTGTTCAGCTCGCGGCGATATTCGCTGAGGGCAGCACCCACTTCTTCTGCGATCTCTTCGTCCTCGATACCATCAGGTACTTCGCCGATTTTTAACCCTTCATTGAATAATTGACCAGCCTTTTTCCTTCTAAGGGCAAATTTTTCTCTGTCCACAAAGTCATCCTTTGCTGGATCCAAATCAAAATGACTTTCCATTCGATCACGAACGACATCTTTGAGCGATTCACGTGTGAGATGATAACTGTATAGTGCCTGCATGGCTTTTACACGAAGAATCCTTCTATTTAGCATTTGTTTTTTCTTAGTAGGAAATTTTTATTTTCCCAATTGCATTTATTCTGTCCATTGCGAGTTGGACTGCTGCACGGTGTGTTGTCACATCGTTATTATCAGCATAATTAAGCACTTCTAAGCATACATCATAAATACGCCCAGTTTGCTCCATCACTCGCTCTTTATTATAATTTCCTTGCTGTTCAGCAAAAACATTCGTGATCCCGCCAGCATTGATTAAGAAATCAGGTGCATAAATGATCCCTCTTTTTTTCAACGCTTCGGCATCCTGATCTTCCACGTCTAATTGATTGTTGGCGCCACCGGCGACAATCGCACATTTCAACCTTGGAATAGTTGTTTCATTCAATGTTGCTCCCAAAGCACAGGGCGCATATATATCCATCTCCGCATCGATGATGTCTTCTGCATGCATGACTTTCACTGCGGCAAACTTACTCGTTACTTTGGCAATTTTCTCTTCAAAAATATCTGAAACAAAAACCTCGGCATTTTCGGCTACTAATCGCTCTATCAAATAAGTCCCAACATTCCCGGCTCCCTGAACGATAATTTTTTTGCCCGTCAACCTATCAGAGCCGTAAGCCTTTTTAGCCGCTGCTTTCATACCCATGTATACGCCATAGGCTGTTACGGGACTTGGATCTCCTGATCCACCCATGCTTTCAGGTATCCCCGTTACAAAAGGAGTTTCCATTCTAATGTACTCCATGTCGCGAGCGGTCATATTTACATCTTCAGCTGTCCAGTACTTTCCATTGAGACTGTTGACAAACTTACCAAAGCGTCTCATCAGCGCTTCGTTTTTCAATTTCTTAGCATCGCCTATGATAACCGCTTTGCCTCCGCCAATATTAAGTCCAGCAATCGCATTTTTCAAAGTCATTCCTCTTGATAACCTTAAAGCGTCTTTGATTGCCTCCGCTTCATTGCTATAGTTCCACATTCTGGTACCCCCCATAGCGGGACCGAGTACAGTATTATGAATAGCGATAATTGCGCGAAGACCTGTCGCCTGATCTTGACAAAAAACTAATTGCTCATGCTCCATGGACGACATGGTTTGGAAGATTTCCGGCTGTTTTACTTGGGGTATAGTGTCTATCATCTCGGTTTGTTCGCTACATTTGATTTCTTGTTTTTAGGCAAAATAGGCCTTGTCTAAAAAGCGCTCAAAATTAGTTTTTTTTAAGCAAATAACCATTTGGCCTTTACATCGTTTTACAACCAGTGAAAGAACTAGCACACCTCAACAAATATCTATTTAAGTACAAATGGCATCTGATTCTTGGGACAATTTTCATCATTGTTTCTAATTTCTTTGGCATAGTACCTGCTATCGCAGTACGATATTCTTTTAATGTAATCGAACGCAGCTCGGATATTTTTCAAGCTTTTTCGGGTTTTGACCTGCAATCAGAGACTTACGCTGTATTTGCATCAAGTATTTTCATTATTGCCATTCTCATTTTGGCTTCCGCTCTCTTGCAAGGAATATTTATGTTCTTCATGCGTCAAACAATTATTGTGATGTCGCGAATGATAGAGTATGATCTTAAAAACGAAATATTCGATCATTACCAAACCCTCCCTTTAAGTTTTTATAGAAGAAATAACACGGGAGACCTAATGGCACGCATCTCAGAAGATGTAAGCAAGGTTCGCATGTATATCGGGCCTGCCATTATGTACGGTATTGGACTTGTCACGCTTTTTATCATGGTGATTCCATACATGTATAGCATCAGCCCAAAGCTTACGTTATATTCTTTGTTCCCGCTACCACTCCTCTCTATTAGTATCTATTTCGTTAATAATATCATTAATAAGCGATCAGAGGAAATTCAGAAAAGCCTATCTGGATTATCCACGTTTGTTCAGGAAGCTTTTTCGGGGATCCGAGTCATCAAGGCTTTTACCAGAGAGGACGACATTCACGAGGATTTCAAAAATGCGAGTATTGATTACAAAGACAAGCAATTAAAGTTGGCGTATGTCCAGTCATTGTTTTTTCCTCTGATCATGGGATTGATTGGCCTAAGTGTGATCATTACAATATATGTAGGTGCAACGGAAGTGTTTGCCGGAAGAATAAGCACTGGAAATATCGCAGAGTTCATTATTTATGTGAATAAGCTTACTTGGCCGGTAGCATCTCTAGGGTGGATCACGAGTATTATTCAAAGAGCTGCTGCTTCGCAAAAGCGTATCAATGAATTTTTGGACATTAAAAATGATATCGTGTCGACTGATAATATTGAAAAAGAGCTCTCCGGTAAGTTGACATTCGAAAATGTGAATTTTCTATATCCTGATTCTGGGATTCAAGCCATCAAAAACCTGTCTTTCGAAGTATCACCAGGTCAGTCAATAGCGATCATTGGCACGACAGGGTCGGGCAAAAGCACTATTGCCAACCTTATATGCAGAATGTATGACATTGATTCTGGGAGCTTACGGATAGATGACCAGGACATAAAGAAATATTCCCTGTCTTCGCTTCGATCTCAAATTGGCTATGTGCCTCAAGATGTATTCCTTTTTTCTGATACAGTAGGCCAGAATATCGCCTTTGGAAAAGATGCCATGACGCAAGAAGAAATCATCCAAGCTGCAAACGATGCTGACTTAATGGAAAACATTGACCGATTCCCGAATGGTCTTGAAACCCGTGTTGGCGAAAGAGGCATCACCCTTTCTGGTGGACAAAAACAACGTGTATCGATCGCGAGAGCAGTCGCCCGTGAGCCCAAAATATTGATCCTCGATGATGCCCTTTCGGCGGTTGATACCAAAACTGAAAATGCAATACTGAATGCAATGGCCAGAATCATGAAGAACAGAACTTCGGTGATCATATCACACCGGGTTTCTTCCGCCAAGCTAGCAGATAAAATTATTGTACTTGATGATGGTGCGCTTATCGAAAAAGGTGCCCATAGTGAGTTGATGAAATTGAATGGTGTCTATAAGGAACTTCACGACAAACAACTCGTCGCTGAAGAAAGCTTGGAGGGTTAATCCTAATAGTGGGTTTAATTCCCCAATGCTAGTTTAATCATACCTCGTGAACTTGCTCCGAGGTTCCTGATTCCGAATTTCATTCTTTATATCGGGCATTCCCCATATGCATTTGCGGAGATTAAAAGTTTATTCTCCGCATAATGAGCAGAGAATAAAAACAACTTGCGGAGAATCTATATATATTTACTGCATTATTTGCGGAGATTAATATGTGGATATATAATTACAAAAATTGGCCAAGCTTCACGTGGGATCAAGATGAGTTAGTCGCTGAACTTACTCAGATAAGGCATCAGCAGGGGAAACTTTTGGGGCAAATGGGACAACTAGATTTCGATGCTAAATCAAAGGCATCTCTACAGATAGCTTCAGAAAATGTATTGAAATCGAGCTTAATCGAAGGTGAGCAATTACCAAAAGATGAAGTAAGGTCATCAGTAGCGCGAAGACTAGGACTGAATGTTGGAGGGTTAACTGCTTCTAGCAGAGAGGTTGATGGTGTTGTAGAAGTGATGCTAGATGCCACTTTAAACTACAATGATCGATTGACTCAGGATCGCTTGTTTGGTTGGCACTCCTCACTTTTTCCTTCAGGCAGAAGCGGCATGTATTCGATAGTTACCGGTAAATATCGAAACAACACGCAAGAAGATCCTATGCAGGTTGTTTCAGGCCCCATGGGGAAGAAGCGCGTGCATTTTCAGGCTCCAGATTCTTCATCGTTGGAGAATGAAATGCGTATGTTTCTCATGTGGTTTAACGGTAAAAGCAAAATAGATTATGTCTTAAAAGCAGCGATAGCCCATTTTTGGTTTATCACACTGCATCCATTTGAAGATGGCAATGGTCGTATGGCAAGAGCTATTGCTGACTTATTACTGGCAAAGTCAGATGACACTACCTTTCGCTTTTATAGCATGTCTGCCCGAATAGAAAAGGAAAAAGAGGAATACTATAAACAGCTCGAGTACGCACAAAAAGGAAATCTCGACATTACCGAATGGCTCCATTGGTTTTTACAATGCTTACTCAGATCATTCGAAGACTCAAAATTGATACTGGATGATGTCCTGTTTAAAGCTCGATTTTGGAATAATCGTCATTTACTTGGCGTAAACCCTCGGCAGCAAAAAATGCTAGAAAAGCTACTGGATGACTTTCAAGGAAAGCTGACCACTTCAAAATGGGCTAAAATGACCAAAACCTCTCAAGACACTGCTGGTAGAGATATCAACGATTTAATCAAAAGGGGCGTGTTGAAAAAAGATAAGAGTGGTGGAAGAAGTACAAGTTATTTATTGGTGAGGTGATCTCATATCTGATCTTGATAAAGTAAGTTTGAAATTTTAAAAATAACTAATTTCCATAAAGTGAGACGCATCCTCTTTTCTACCATTCTAATATTAATTAAGACAAGCTTTGAGTTGTATGCCCAAGAAACTGATACAACGACAATTGATGAAGTCTATACGATCGTAGATGAACCACCAGAATACCCTGGGGGTATGGCTGCTTTTTATAAAAAAATTGCTGACAACCTGAGATACCCATTGGAAGCGAGAATAAGACACATTGACGGCAAGCTATATATCCAGTTTATTGTGGATGAGGCTGGAAATCTCACTGAAATTAAAACAGTTAAAGGAATCGGTGGTGGTTGCGACAAAGAAGCCGAAAGAGTAGTAGCGCTTGTGGGTAAATTCATTCCAGGAAAACAGAAGGGGAGACCTGTAAAGGTGAGAATGGTCATGCCCATCGTTTTCAACTTGCCTCCATACGATCCAAAAACCGATGCAGATACTTCTCTTGTTAATAGTACAGTTCTCTTTACTATAGTAGACGATTCGCCTAAATTTCCTAATGGAAGTAATGGATTTGATCAGTTTATCCGTACTCATTCAAGCAAAAAACATAGTCTCCCCTATCAATCTAAAAGGTTTACAGTATTTGTTCAATTTAATGTCGAAAAAGACGGCAGTACAACTGAATATAGAGTTGTTCATGGTAGCGAAGAAGTTCTTAATAATGAAGCAATAAGAATTCTAAAATTGATGCCAAAATTTTCAGCTGGTTTGCAAAAAGGCATTCCTGTTAGGGTAAGACTCTTATGTAAATTAACGTTCAATCTGCTCCCCGAAAAAAGATTAGAAGTAACAGGATATATCGCCGAAAACACTTCTAGTGGATTAACCGTTCACCCTGACCCGAGCCAACAGTATACTTTTAAATATATTGAAGACTTTCCTCCCACCATTACCAAATTGTATTGGGTAAATAGAGGTTTAGAATTTATTCCTTCCTCAATCGCTAGGTATCAACAACTTTGGCTGATAGATTTTGAAAACAATTCCATCAGAGCATTACCTCCGGAATTATTTTCTCTTCGAAAGGTAAAACAACTTTACCTACCAGTAAATTTAATTGACGAATTACCTGATGAAATCAGTCTTTTAAAACAGTTAAGAATTTTATCCCTTTCGCAGAATAGACTTAGTAACCTTCCAGCAAGCTTTACTCAACTAAGGAAATTAACAGCGCTAGACCTTGGCTATAACCAACTAATAGAATTTCCGGAAGGCATCTTATCTCTTAACAAATTGGAGACATTGGTATTAGCCGGAAATCAGATCAAAAATATTCCCGAAGGAATCACAGAAATGAAGAATTTAAAAACCCTTTATTTCAGTAAAAACCCTATAGACCAAGAAGAGATAAACAGAATTAGAAAAATTGTTCCTCAAGTAAATATCATTTTTGACTGAACCCTATCTCCATTTTAAATAACTAATCAAAGCATAAATATGAAGACTCACTATATTAAAAAGCGAGAAATTAAAATTACGAGAAAGGCTGCCGTCATACTGCTCTTCGCTCTTTCTTTATTACCATCAATTGTGCAGGCACAAGAATCTGATACAACAACTATTGAAGAAGTTTTCACCATTGTAGAGCGACAACCTGAATACCCAGGGGGGATGAGCGCTTTTTATAAGTTTGTTGGTGATAATCTAAAGTATCCAAAAGAAGCAAAACGAGCAGGAGTTCAAGGAAGGGTTTATGTACAGTTTGTTATTGACCAAGAAGGTAGAGTTACTGCGATTAAAACAGTAAAAGGTATTGGCTATGGGTGTGATGAGGAAGCCGAACGGCTAATGGGAATGACTGAGCTATGGTTTCCAGGTACGCAAAACGAAGTGCCAGATAAAGTAAGAATGGTACTACCTATTATATTTCGTTTTTAGTTTAAGGCTATAATTATCAAATCTATTAAACCGTGAAAAGCATTTATTCCAGCATTGTGGTGCTGTTAGTAACATTTGGTTCCGTACTTTATGCACAGGAAGCTAATACAGCGAAAATTGAAGAAGTTTTCACCTTTGTTGAACATCAGCCGGAATATCCCGGAGGGATGGACGCATTAGGCAAGGCTATTGGAGAAAACATAAACTATCCCTTTCAGGCTATCCAATACGG
>JBLIIJ010000021.1:0-46229 GCA_047635055.1 Cyclobacteriaceae bacterium
ATTCTGTCCTTAGTATTCAAATCTTGATATAATTGAATATTTCGATAGCCGCTATTTTTGAGGAGTAAGACAACTTGCTCTCCAAACTCTTCGTGAATTTCAAAATAGATTTTTCCATTTTTATGGAGATGTCTTAGACCTAAATCCGCGATTCTTTTATAAAAGATCAAAGGGTCATCATTGGTTACGAATAATGCAACATCGGGCTCAAAGTTCAATACGTTTTCAGACATCTTCGTCCGATCAGATTCTGGGATATAGGGAGGGTTACTGACAATGATGTCGTATTTATTTTTCAAGCTTTCGTTTAAAATATCAAGCTTTTCAAAGTCTATTTGAACTTCAAGTTTTTGAGCATTCTTTATTGCCACAGCTAAGGTTTCTTCAGCGATATCGATACCAGTCACGCGCGCATTTGGCATTCCTTTCTTCAGGGAAATAGCAATACAACCAGAACCAGTTCCAATATCGAGTATGCTTTTCTTTTCTTGATTCTCTTTTATGATCAAATCAACTAATTCCTCCGTTTCAGGGCGAGGGATGAGACAATGCTCGTTGATTATAAATTCATGTCCGTAGAATTGCGCCTTTCCTACGATTTGCTGGATAGGCTCTTGGTTCAGCAGGCGGATTCTTATGGCTGCTATTTTGTCAAGTTGATTGCTTGTCAATGCAGCATTCTTCGTCAGCCGGTCAATGCGACTTATTCCCAAGGCGTCCTCAAAGGCAATATTGATAAGCTGTTCAGCCTCATTTTGGCCAAAAAATTTAGCGATCGCTTCCACTGATTCTTTATAAATTGCCATTGCATTTTCCACCTTGCAAACTTACCATCTTGTCAGATCAAAAATACATGCGACGTGCACTTCAATTGGCACAATTGGGACTTGGAGCTGTAAGCCCCAATCCAATGGTCGGCTGTGTGATTGTAAAAGCGGGCAAGATTATCGGTGAGGGAAATCATGAAAAATACGGAGAAGGACATGCAGAGGTCAAGGCCGTTCGCGCTGTGAAAAATGATAGTCTAATTGAAGGAAGTACGGTATTCGTAACGCTCGAACCTTGCGCCCATTATGGCAAAACACCACCTTGTGCACACCTTTTGGTAGAACATAAGGTGAGGAAAGTAGTCATTTGCAATCTAGACCCGAACCCGCTAGTTGCAGGAAAAGGTGTGGAAATACTTGAGAAAGCAGGAATCGAAGTAGTTTCAGGTGTGCTGCAGGAAGCGGGCAGAGAAATCAATAGACGCTTCTTTACATTTTTTGAAAAGAAAAGACCCTACGTTATTTTAAAATGGGCACAGACTAAAGATGGTTATGTTGCACGAGAGAATTACGATTCAAAATGGATTTCTAATGAACATTCTCGACAGTTGGTACATAAATGGCGTGCGGAAGAAGATGCCATTTTGGTAGGAAAAAATACAGCGCAATATGATAATCCATCTCTTACGACAAGGAATTGGGTGGGAGCAGACCCAATTCGGGTAGTGCTCGACAGTACACTTTCCTTGAATAAAGATTTAAACTTATTTGATGGGTCCGTTTTTACATTGGTATTCAACACGCAATGGAATAATGAGCAGAATAATGTGAGGCATATCAAATTGGAATCCATGTCACCAAAGTGGATACTACAGGCACTTTTTGACTTAAAAATTCAATCCATCATCGTAGAGGGAGGGAGTACGACTTTACAGTCGTTTATTGATGCTCACTTATGGGACGAAGCTCGAATATTTGAAAGTGAGAATACTTTCGGCACGGGTATTTCCGCTCCAAACATGAAAGGAAAATTGCTTGAACAAAAGCCTGTTGAAAGAGATCTGCTTACTATTTACCAGAACAAATAATTAAAAATAATGGCTGAAGAACTGACTGTTGTTAGCTCGACAAATAAAGAAGAAATATATCAATCTCTTGTACCGCAAATCAAAGCGTTAATTTCCGGCGAGGAGGACTTGGTGGCCAACTTAGCAAATATATCCGCGGCGTTGAAAACCGGGTTTGGTCACTTATGGATTGGGTTTTATTTGGTAAAAGGAGAGGAGCTTGTGCTAGGACCATTTCAGGGGCCAATAGCTTGCACCCGTATTCGAAAAGGCAAAGGCGTTTGTGGTGCAGTTTGGGAGACAGGCATCACCGAAATAGTCCCAGATGTAGAAGCATTTCCTGGACACATTGCCTGTAGCTCCGATTCAAAATCAGAGATTGTAATACCTATGAAAAATCAAGATGGAGAAGTCATTGGCGTGCTAGATATCGATAGCAGTAATTTGAATACGTTTGATGAAGTAGATCAAAAGTGGTTGGAAGATTTAATGAGTGCTGTCTAATCAGGTCAAATCCTCCCACCAATGCTCCTTATTCAGCGATGACTTTGTGAAAATCTCACCAATTCTTGGGTTGCTAACCTGTAGATTCTCTTTGTCTGCTTCAGTTGTAAATCTTTCGATAGGGTCTTTCCAGTGGTGTAAGGCAAGTGCAAAACCCGCCCAATGAACAGCCATCGCCTTTTTAACACCTGCATCTTTTGCAGCTCGAATACTTTCCTCAGGATACATATGTATTTGATGCCATAGCTCGTTGTATTGGCCACATTCCATAATGCCAAAATCGAAAGGTCCGAGTTTTTCGCCTACTTCTATGAAGTGATTACCATAACCACTATCTCCGCTGAAGTAGATGTTTTCTTTTGGAGATGTAAAAACCCAACCGCCCCACAATGACTTGGCACGATCCGTTAACCCACGACCTGAGAAATGTCGCGTGGGCGTATAGGTTATGTTGATATCTTTAAATGTCTGATCGCTCCACCAGTCAAATTCTGTGATGAGCTCCTTTTTGATGCCCCAACTTTCTAAATGTCTTCCTATGCCCATGCCCACAAAATATTGTTTGGTTTTAGATTGAAGTTTTTCAATACTTGCCAAGTCTAGATGATCATAATGGTCATGACTCATTAATAAGAGATCTATTTCCGGTAATTGATCGATTATTGCTAACGTCTCATGAGAAAATCTTTTTGTAGCAAAAGGTGCGATAGGTGAAGCATTTGGCCCGAGCATCGGGTCTATTAAGATAGTTTTTCCACTCATTCTCATCAGTATTACGGAGTGTCCGTACCAGATTATTTTAGCCTCTTGACTATCTGTTAAGAAAGATTTTTTATCGAAAGGAATTATTGGAAGTGGGCTGATGGGATTTCTTCCTTTAGTTTTAAAAAATTGGCTGTATAACAAGGAAGGGACATTACTTGGCTTAATACTCATAGAAGTAAACTCCAGATTATGGAACTTATCTTCATGCCAGTTGAGCGAATTTTGGCATTGTTGAATATTTGTTTCGGTTGCTTTTCCTCCGAATTGCTTTAAGAGCTTAGCCATCTGATTATTTTGTTATTACTGAGTGGGTAAAAAAAGCACACATTCATGTGTTAGCCTCTAGTCGTATAGTAGGCAAAATTATTTTACTGATTACCTACGGCTAACCGATTAAAATGGAATCAATTCCTTAGACAAATTTAATTGTCAATTTATCGCAGTTCACCACGTTATTACATAATTGGGCGCGTGATTATTATTTAATTTTTATCGTGCTTTTGCGAGATGCCAAAGGGGAGAGTAGGAAAAAAGGCCACTCCATTTACGGAGCGGCCTTATATTTTATTAAAACAGATTGACGATTATTTCAACTTCGCAATAACTGTTTTTCCGCCGAACGTGATTTGATCCATTTCAACCTTGATTTCAGCATCTAGTGGAAGGTAAAGGTCTACCCTACTTCCAAAGCGAATAAAGCCAAATTTTTCGCCTTGAAACGTGCTTTTGCCCTGCTCACTATAAAAACAGATCCTTCTTGCAGCAGCGCCTGCCACTTGTCTCATGATTACTTCAATGCCATTTTTCATTTTTATTCCTATGGTGGTACGTTCATTATCCGTACTAGATTTAGGATGCCAGGCGACTAAAAATTTACCTGGATGGTATTTGAAATAAGAAATAAGACCATCTATAGGACTTCTATTCACATGAACATTGAGTGGCGACATGAAAATAGACACTTGAATTCTACGATCCTTCAGATATTCAGTTTCATCAGTCTCTTCGATTACAACGACTTTCCCGTCAGCAGGTGCAATAATTTCATTTTCAGAAATAAGCACATCAACATCAGGATCCCTGAAAAAACGAACAATGAGCACAAAGAAGATAATACCTGCGATTGCGAGAAAGACCTGAATGACCTGAATCGGAATGAGCCAAAAAAGAAGAGCGTATAAAAGCCCTAAAATAACAAATGAAACCGGAATGATCTTTTTACCTTCTTTGTGAATGTTCATAATAGAAATTTTAGTACTGATAGAGCTAAAGATTAGAAACCGCCTCTAAACTTATAAGTTTTAGCTACTTTGTTAATAGCCACGATGTAAGCCGCTATTCTCAAAGACACGTTATACTCTTGCGCGGTGGCATATACCTTGTCGAAAGCAGTTTTCATAATACGGTCAGACCTGCGATTAACACGTTCAGCGGTCCACTTGTATCCCAATCGGTTTTGTACCCACTCGAAATAAGATACTGTAACACCTCCGGCGTTGGCTAAAATATCAGGAACGGCCATGATTCCTTTATCATTGATAATATCATCGGCTTTTGCTGAAGTCGGGCCATTTGCACCTTCTACGATCAACTTGGCTTTTATCCTATGAGCATTGTGCTTATTGATAACATCTTCTATAGCCGCAGGGACAATAACGTCCACATCCAAGAATAACAATTCATCAGCATCCATCTTTTCAGCTCCTTCAAAGCCTTCAAGATGACCATTATTTTGCAATCTATATTCGTTTGCCTTCTTGATATCTATGCCATTCTCATTGTAATAAGCACCCGATAGATCGCTGATTGCTTTTATAGATACGCCACGTTCGGCGAGCAAGATGGAGGCCCATGAACCCACGTTTCCAAAACCTTGCACAGCGCACGACGCTTTAAATGGATTAATTTTTAATTTTTCCATAGCTGCCATAGCTGAGATCATTACACCTCTACCAGTGGCTTCAGTTCGTCCGAGTGACCCTCCTAAAACCAATGGTTTACCAGTAACAACCGCATTCACGGTCATACCTTGCGCGCGTGAGTATTGATCCATTAGCCAAGCCATTTCTCTTGGGCCAGTACCCATATCAGGAGCAGGAATATCTTTGTCCGGTCCAAAAATCTCAAGCATCGACTGTGTAAAAGAACGTGTTAACCGTTCAATTTCGCCAGCGGACATTTGTCGTGGATTACATTTAATACCACCCTTGGCACCTCCAAATGGAATGTCCACAACAGCACATTTCCATGTCATCCAGGCTGCCAAAGCTTTTACTTCATCCAAGTTTACATCCATATCAAACCTAATTCCACCTTTAGATGGACCTAAGATGTTGGAGTGAATCACGCGATATCCTTCAAAAACCTTGATAGACCCGTCATCCATTGTGATCGGGAGTGATACAATGACTTGTTTAGTTGGGGATTTTAATACGTTGTAGACTTCATCATCCAGTCCGAGGTGCTGAGCTGCGATATGAAATCTTGACATCATTGACTCGAAAGGATTGTCTTTGTCCTTTATGGGAGCCGGTTCAATGTAAGCCATAATTTATAATGGGGTTATTGTTTATTGCCGCAAAGCTACGAGTTTCACAGATATTTACCAGTGATAAAAATCTAATATTGATATGCTTCAAGGCGGGTATATCTCGAAAGTAGGATAGACCTATTAACTAACAGAAGCAGCGCGTTTTAGGCTTAGAATAATTTAAGGAAAACGACGACAAAAGGGACTGCCAAAATCAAACTATCGAAACGATCGAGAAATCCACCATGTCCCGGGATAGAAGTGCCTGAGTCTTTTATAAGCATAGATCGTTTGAATAGAGATTCTACTAAGTCACCGTATGTTCCCGTGATTACGACAATGACCGACAGAATGATCCATTCCCACAACATCAAATCCGTGCTAAGTTTGGAGATAAGGTAGGCAAAGGCAATAGCGGTTAATGCACCCCCAATAAAGCCTTCCCATGATTTTTTAGGCGAGATTCTTAAAAAAAGTTTTCGCTTACCAAAAAATGTACCAGCAAAATAAGCGCCTGTATCACTCGCCCAAATGAGAAATAATAGACCCATTAAAATCTCGTGGCTATAGACACCAGCATCGTACACAACGATATTCATCAGCGCAAAAGGTAAAGCCACATAGGTTATGCCTAAATAGAAGAAAGCGATATTGATAAAGGGGTTTTGGTCGCTCTTTTTATACAATTTGATGACCAAACTTAATGATGCTAATGGAAAAAGAGCGAAGTAGTAATTAGCACTCAGGTGCTGTCTCTCTATGAAAAAGCTGATGATAAACATCAACCCTCCAACAAAAACACCTAAGACTCTTATGGGGAGATAATTTTGTAGTCTAACCAACCGATAAAATTCCCAGAGGGAGAAAACAGCCAGTGCAAAAAATACTGCAAAGTAGGTCCACTCACTAAACATGAGACTGGACACGATTATAATAACGCCTACTAAAGCGGACAATACTCTTTTCCTTAAATCCGAGAACTTATTCAAATCTGATTTCTTCGTTTATGATTTTAAGCGCTTTGATTACGTGATCTGGGGCGACTTGCACTTCGAAATGCCCAAACTGATAATTAGAATCTTTTTTATTTAATAAAACTGGATGAAGTTCTTGATCTTCAAGCACTGCACGTACGATTTCAGCACGATACTCCAGGTCATCTTGATATACTTTTTGCCAATCACTCATTTTGTAATTTTTTACAATAACTCCAAAACGAGAACATTAAACCCGCACAAACCAATAGGAATATCAAAATGGTTGATGTAGGGGGGGAGATTGCGTCGGTCATTGGGTTGTAATTTACAATTTCTTGCTTACTCAAATACATCATTGTAATAGTAAAGCCATTATTGAGGAAGTGAGCGAACATTGCAATCGACAAGTGACCAGACCAATAATACAAATAACCAAACAGAGCGCCCAAAAGCATCCTAGGAATAAATCCGTAAAACTGCATATGAAAAGCTGAAAAAATTATCGCCGATATCCATATAGCAATATGAATATTGCCAGTGGCTGATTTAATAAGATTTTGTATCAGTCCTCGGAATAGTAGTTCTTCCCCTACCCCAGCAATAATAGCGATGACGATAAATGCAGTGATGAATTCATAGGTATATTCAAAGTCGGTTAGATAAATAGTCAGCTCTTCAAGTTGAGATTCCTTTGCTAAGGCCCAGGATTCAAACCCAGAGAGGAATTCTGGCAATACCATTTGTTGGTTCCATTCAATAATTACACTATTAATCACCATGAAGCAGAGGGTGATAAGTGTTGTCAAAACTAATGGCCGATAAAGATTTGGGTTGAATGAAAAGAAATTTTGAATAGGGTCATTTAAATGGCGCTTGATAAAAAAGATCGGGATCAGTATAAATGAACCAATCGAAATAATTCCCTGAGTAATAATTAAAGGCATTCTCGAACCCTCTACACTCATGGGGTTTGTTAATAACAGGGTAATCGTAGCGAAATCATAAAATGGGAGCAAAAAAACCTGAGCGATAAAAGTGAACATAAATAATCCACCGAGGACATAGCCCGCGAGCATTAACAATAATACCCATGTTGCGGTTGGTTTCACACTCGAAGGTGTGTTTTGAAGGATATTCTGCATAATTGCTCTAAATTTACTTCAAAATTTAAGATTGAGCTGTGGTAAAAATTGGAAACATTGAAATTGGCGAATTTCCGCTTTTGTTAGCACCCATGGAGGACGTTAGTGATCCGCCTTTTAGAGCGGTTTGCAAGCAAAATGGTGCTGATTTGATGTATACAGAATTCATTTCCTCTGAGGGATTGATTCGGAATGCGGAAAAAAGTATGGAAAAGTTGGATATCTACGATTATGAACGACCTATTGGTATTCAGATATTTGGTGACAAAATAGATAGTATGCGCCAAGCAGCGGCTATAGCTGAAGCCGCTAATCCAGAACTAGTGGATATTAACTATGGTTGTCCTGTGAAAAAGGTAGCGTGCAAAGGAGCTGGAGCGGGAATCCTGCTTGACCTACCAAAAATGCAACAAATGACTGCTGAAATAGTGAAGGCAGTCAGTAAACCAGTAACGGTCAAAACCAGACTCGGATGGGATGATAGCACCATCAAAATCGTGGAAGTCGCAAAAAGACTGCAGGATGTTGGTGTGCAAGCTTTGACCATTCACGGCCGTACACGAAAGCAGATGTATAAAGGGGAGGCTGACTGGAGTTATATCGCAGAAGTGAAAAACCATCAGGATATTCATATTCCAATTTTCGGAAATGGAGATATTGATTCCCCAGAAAAAGCCTTAGAATACAAAAATAAATATGGTGTTGATGGCATTATGATCGGTCGTGCGGCGATTGGTTACCCTTGGATTTTCAATGAGATCAAGCATTTTCTTGAAACAGGGACGCACTTGGATAAACCAACCATTCAGCAAAGAGTGGATGTCGCCAGAAAACATCTTGATTTTTCGGTTGAATGGAAGGACGGTTTGAAGGGAATTTTTGAAATGAGGCGTCATTATACGAATTATTTCAGAGGTATTTCACATTTCAAACCTTATAGAACAAGGTTAGTTGAATCGGATAGCTACGAAGAAATCGTTCAGATTCTGGATGAAATTGCAGAGCAATTTGCTAACGAATTAGTTATGGCCTAGTGACATGAAAGACCTGAGACTATTAATGTTTTTTCAATATTTTCTTTAGCGCTCGAGTCCATTGCCCAAATACAGGATTATCAATTGGCAATTGATTCGGCTCGGCTCAATAAAAATGTAAATAGTGATCTAGATTTTAACTCAGGTGATTTTGTCGTTATCGGTGTCTATAGTCTGAATAGTTTATCTATTACTGAACCTCCCCAACAGAAGGTTCATGAATCGATATCGCAGATGCTTTTAGCTCTAAACCTAGCACAAGGTCTTTAGTCGACTTGTGCGGCTATTAATGGGAGAGAATAAATCAGAAGCTTATCTATGAAGGGCAATAGGCCGTAACGATAGGTGTCTATTTGAATGTTTTTAGCTTTAAGAAAAATCTAAGTATTCATTCCAATCCATCCTCATCTAAGAAAATTACGGTGGAAATAATGTCACAGCACGTAGAGCTCTTACTGCATGTATATACGCTAAATGGAAATGTGTTGATCTCAAAAAAAAGCATTAATGAGACTGGTTTTATAAGAAAGGGTAGACCTATAACATTATCATGCTGGTGATTATTTAATAAGCATGCGAACAAGCGGTGGCGAACTGTTGAAAAGACTCATCTTATAGGACTGATGTTATGTAGGAGCAAATATATTTATTCAGCATTTTATTTGATAAAAGTCTGCTAATGACCCACTGCATATAATACTTCTTTATGGCTCAAAAATACCCAATAAAAGCATGGTTGCTTTTATTACTACTCGCCCTTATCTGGGGGAGTTCATTTATTTTGATTAAAAAGGCGTTGATCGGGCTCTCTCCATGGGAGGTTGGCTCACTCAGAATCTTCTTTGCTTTTATTGTGCTATTTCCTTTTGCTATTCAAAAATGGAAAACAGTGCCAAAGGATAAAATTAAGTACCTCATCGTGATTGGTTTTGTAGGTACTTTTTTGCCAGCTTTTCTTTTTTCAGTAGCCCAAACACAGGTAAATAGTGCGATTACAGGAGTGTTAAATGCGCTAGTTCCAATTTCTACGGTCATTGTAGGCTCTTTATTTTTCGGACAGAGCATCAATCGTCAGACATTAATAGGCGTAGTTGTTGGTTTCTTTGGGGCCATCGTGTTGCTCTTGGCGGGAAGTAGAGGCAATGTGAGTAATATTAATCTATATGCTTTGCTTATTGTATTAGCCACTATGCTTTATGCTATTAATGCTAATGTGGTGAAATACAAGCTTGCTGGATTAAGACCTATCGTTATTGCAAGTTTTTCGATGGTGTTTATCGGAATTTTAGCGATAATTCATCTGGTTTTTTTTACAGAGATAATTTCTAAAATTGACTCAGGAGAGTATTTCGGGTTTATAGGACTAATTGCAATACTTGGGATTTTTGGCACTGCGTGTGCACTTATTATTTTTAATAAAATTGTAGAGCTTACTAATCCCGTCTTCACCACTTCGGTTACTTATTTGATTCCTTTAGTGGCTGTTTTTTGGGGTTTGGTAGATGGAGAAGTTTTGAATATTTATCACGCGTTGGGAATTTTGACAATCTTGATTGGCGTATATATTGCCAATTCAAGTCGCAGCAATAAAAAAAGCTGACGATATAACATCGTCAGCTTAAAGTACTTCAATCAATCAGTTCTTATTTAATTCAACTTCTTTAAATCAAATTCGTCAAGGAAATGCTTCGCTTGTTCTTTATTTTGAAATTCGAAGAGTCTATGCTGTCCGTCCGTAGTATGCATTTCTATCTTAATCACTTCTAGCTGGTGAAGGCCCGATGAAGCCATTGCAACGGCTGATTTTTCTATGTTTTTGGACAAACTAACCGATTTCCGCTTAATTCTTTCACAATAGCCACATTTGAACTCCTTCAATAACTCCCCATCTTCGTAATCAGTAGGTTCTCTAAGCACTTCTTCCTTTTGAAGTTTTAATGTTTGGAAACCACATCTATCACACTCAAATGCGGCTAAGTGACCTTTGTATTTTTCGATCTGCGTTTCACCTGTCTCTTCATCTATCCAAACGTCATAGTCCACAGAGAAAGCATTTTCTTCTGCTTGCATTCCTTCGTCGAGGTATGCATCTTCTTCGTCTTCGCTCAATAACTTCATCGCATTTCCTGTTCTGCTACTGATCCGTGGAGAATACCTAAGAACCTTCAATTTTTTCTCCAGTTGGCCTGGGTAGTAATATTTGAAAAGAAGGAACGTGATATAGCCGTACAATGTCGCTAAACAAGCGCCTATGAACATTCTTATGAAGAACCACACTGGGGTTAGTACCACAATATCAGGTCTAGCAGTATTCGCTATAAAAAAAATTCCTACAGCGATGGCATAATTAAGCCTTAAGTAGTTTTGAATCTCAAACTCACTGGCTAATTCATATTTTTCTTTCATGCCTCCGGAGGACGCATATCTAATGCGATAAACAATAAACAACAGGATGGCTACTCCTATACTAGCAAAAAAGGCATAAAAGGCGCCCTGATGCCATACTTCCAGAAAATCGATATATCCTTGACTTTTTTCCATAATTCTAAACAGCAATAAGATTTTGTTAAAGTTAAAGTCTCTTTTGAGAATAAAAAATTATTTTCACTTGTAACGAAACAGACTTCTTCAGCACCTAAAGGTATAAAATGCCTTTTAATATTTTAAAAACTCATGGTTTAGTTTTGATTTTACTGTTTAAAAAGGCTGAGTCTTCTTTTGAGGGAACAGCAAAAAAATCGATCCTTGGAGTTATATCTTTAATAGACATAGTAGTTATGGATGCTATTATTTTACCTATTTTCCTTTCTGCTTCCAAGCATAGCACCAGTACGGCAAGGATTAAAAAAAAGGTAATTGTCTTATTCCAGTTCATTTAACTTCCTAAATTCACAGTATATAGATGTAGGTTTTATATGGATGGTTGCACAAGTGGAGTAAATACTTTGGTAATTCGGAATAGTTACATCTTTCGAGCATTATAAATCGGGAATAATTCCCTTTTTTTTATTAACATTCAAGAAAAAACGATGACCAAACCAGAACCTTCAGCCAAAAGATTAACTCCAAAGACCGTTAAAGAGACTTTACTTGTAGAAATCGCTTGGGAGGTTCTAAACCAAGTTGGCGGGATTTACACAGTTATTAGATCGAAAGTGCCTACAGTAGTCCCAAAGTGGGAGGAGAATTATTGCCTCTTGGGTCCTTATATATCTGGAAATGTCGCAGCAGAATTTGAGCCGTTGGATGACCTGTCAGGTCCTTTCGGGGAAACGGTTCAAAGAATGCGAGATATGGGATATGTTGTGCATTATGGGGTGTGGCTTGTGTCCGGCCGGCCGAAAGTTATTCTCTTCGATTTAGGATCAATCATGTATCGGTTAGGAGAAATCAAGTACTTGCTTTGGGAGCATCATGGTATTTCTACTCCGGCTGATGATCCTTTATTAAATGATGTGCTTGCCTTTGGTGAAATGATTAGAATTTATTTGTCGCAACTAGCAGAAGTGTCGAATGATAAAAAAGTGATCGCTCATTTTCATGAATGGATGTCCGCATCGGGCTTACCTGAACTTAGACGAGAAAATATAGCTGTTAAAACAGTCTTTACAACGCACGCAACAATGCTGGGTCGCTACTTAGCGATGAATGATCCTGAGTTTTATGATCATTTACCATACATCGACTGGCAGAAAGAGGCACAACATTTTAATATTGAAGCAAATGCTACTATAGAACGTGCCGCAGCGCATGGTGCGCATGTATTTACTACGGTAAGTGAAGTTACTGCAAGAGAATGTAGACAGTTGCTTGGAAGAACCCCAGATGTACTTTTGCCAAATGGAATAAATAATGAGCGATTTGAGGCACTTCATGAATTTCAAAACCTTCATGCGAAGTATAAAAATAAGATTCATGATTTTACCATTTCTCATTTCTTCCAGAATTACACCTTCAACTTGGATAAAACCATGTATTTCTTTACCTCAGGAAGGTATGAATACTTGAACAAAGGGTATGATATGACATTGGAAGCCTTGGCTAGGCTTAATGACCGATTAAAAACAGAAAACTCTGACATTACTGTAGTGATGTTTTTCGTTACAAAAAGGCCTTATTACTCAATAAACCCAGCAATATTAGAGTCAAAAGCTGTGCTAGATGAGTTGAGGCATACAATTGAAGCAATAAAAAACCAAGTTGGCGATCGACTTTTGTTTGATGCTATGTCGCGTGAGGATCAGCGATTGCCAGAGCTTAATAGATATGTTGATGACTATTGGCGACTAAGATACCGACGAACACTCCAATCTTGGAAATCAGGAAACTTACCTCCAATTGTTACCCATAATTTACATGACGATAGTTCGGATCAAATTTTGAACTACTTGAGAAATGCTAATCTCTTAAATCATGAAAGTGATCGAGTCAAGGTCGTATACCATCCTGATTTTATAAATTATACCAATCCTCTTTTTGGTATGGACTATGGACAATTCGTAAGGGGCTGTCATTTAGGCGTATTCCCATCGTACTATGAGCCATGGGGATATACCCCGTTAGAATGTATTGCGAGCGGAGTGCCAACAGTTACAAGTGATCTGGCTGGTTTCGGAGATTACGTTCAGGACAATGTTAAAGACCATAATAAGAGAGGTATATACCTTGTGAAAAGGCATCAGAAAACTTTTGATGAAGCCGCCGGTGCGCTGGCCAACAGGATGCTTAATTATGTGAAATTAAGCAGACGCGAACGTATTGACCTGAGAAATCGAACGGAAAGTAGTTCTTCCCTTTTCGATTGGTCCAATCTTTATAAATACTACGATCAGGCCTATTTGCAAGCTTTAACAGAATGATGACCTGATCTTAGTTTTTTATTAATAAGGTAACTCAGCAGCCTCATTAAGCAATGTCATCGCCTTATTTAAGATTTCGTTTTGCTCATTAAAAATGGGGAAGAAACCGTCGTTCTGCCATATGTTACGAGCAATATATGCTTTGGTATAAATTTTAAGTAATGGTGTGGATTTAATGAATTCTTTTTCATTAGAATCCACACCATTTTCCTTTCCTACTTGCAATAGATTTTGAAGAATAGTATCTGTTACTTCAAAACTTGCGCGATAGTCTTTATAAGAGATATTATCAAGTTCCTTTTTGTTGTCATTGTAATATTTCAGACAAAACTCCGACATAGAATTGCTATTGAACAGCCTACTCAGCAGGCGACTGCTACCAGCCGTATCAAGAGGGACAAAATAGTCAGGCGTAATACCGCCCCCACCATATACGTTTCTACCAGCATCAGTTTTGAAAATGAGGCTATCATTAAATTTAATACTGTCGGCACTATACATTTCACCACTTTTGAACCTGTCGTAATATTCAAGTTGGTAGTCTTGTAATCCAGCATCATATGGTTTTTGTATGCTTCGCCCACTTGGGGTATAATAGCGCGATATGGTAAGTCTCATTGCCGAGCCATCACTCAATGCTATCGGTAACTGAACCAAACCTTTTCCAAAAGATCGACGGCCAACTACAATAGCGCGATCATGGTCTTGCAGCGCACCAGAAACTATTTCGGAAGCCGAGGCAGATCCTTCATCAATAAGTACGACGATCGGGCCCTCTTCAAATTCACCTTTTCTTTTGGATACGTATTGCGTGTTGTGTCTACTTTCTTTCCCCTTGGTGTAAACGATCATTTGATCGTCTTTAAGAAATTCGTCAGCTATTTTGACAGCAGGATCCATATAGCCACCAGGATTGCTAGTAAGGTCAAGAATTAGTTTTTCCATTCCCTGAGACTTCAGCATTTTTAGTGATGTTTGAAATTCGTCATAGGTGGTAGCCGAAAAACGATTGATTTTGATATAACCGATATCATCAGCAGCCATGTAAGCAACGTCCACTGAGAATTGCGGGATCACATCTCTTTCGATAGTGTAATACATTAACTCGATTTCTCCTTTACGCTTAATAAGGACTTCTACTTCTGATCCTTTTTCGCCTCTCAACTTGGATATTACCTCACGATTTGTAATGCTAGTTCCGGCAACATTTTCGCCATCTACTTTTATGATTTTGTCTCCAGGTCGAATACCCAATGCTTCTGAGGGCCCTCCGCTTAAAGGACTCACCACATTTATCGTATCTTTAAAAATATTGAACTCTATGCCTATTCCTTCAAATTTCCCTTGAAGCTGTGATTGGCTGATTTCTAAATCTTCTTTTGATATATAAACTGAATGCGGATCAAGTTTTCCCAGCATTTCCTCAACAGCGGATTCTACAAGTTTATCCGTGTCTACCTCATCGACATAATCATTTTCGATATGCGAGATAACTTGGCGAAATTTTTGAAATGAAGCATATATTTTATCACCGCCGCTGGTACTTCCTCCGGCCATATTGGCCCCAATGAAAATCCCAACTGCAATTGCCAAGCCTATATATAATGGTAATCGGGTGTCTTTTTTGTTCTCAGTCAAAGTATCTGGTTTAGTCTTTTGAAAATTAAAATCTAAGATGTTTTTTCAAAATATCGATAATCGCAAATATGCAAGTAAAATTTACGTTACAATAAAAATCAATTTTTAAATACATCAAGTTTAAAACGTAGTTGAATCAAAATCGTTTCTAATTATCTTTGGCAGTCAAATGAAGGTTTTTAAAAGAACTATATCTTCCATTGTAGATGAAAACTATATCTACGCAAGAGCCCTAAGTTGTTTAGGTATTGAGTTTTATTTGAATCCCAATAAACTATTGGGAGACATATGTAAAGAAAAAGGGCTGAATCATGAAATAGTGGTTAAAAGTTTCTATGCCTTTGATCAAATCAATCGCGTATCTCTGAAAGCACTAGAAAAGTATCCGCTAGAAATATTGATTCAATATCTAAGACATTCGCATCATTTGTTTATCAAAGATCGGCTGCCTTACATCGCTAAGCTTTTGAAGGCTTATGGTCACGAACATGATTTAAAAACAATCTTTCCTGATTTTATAGAAGAATTTATTGAGCACATACATCAAGAGGAGGATGAGTTATTCGGAAAAGTCGAAGATCTGCTAAAGATCGATCAACATAAGACGAATAACCCTGCTGTGTTATGGCTCAAGCATGACGACCTATCTGTATTCCGAGCACACCGAGAACACGAAGAAGAGGATGAGCTAAATGGCTTGCGTGAATTGATAGAAGAAAACAAAACAACAGGCATACACTGGAGAGTGATCATCTCCGAGCTTCGAGCTTTTGACCGAGAAATGCTTTATCACGCCCAAATAGAGAATAAGATATTTTTTCCAAAGGCGATTCAATTAGAGGCCAAAGTAAAGGAAAATATGACCTTGCTTATTATACAAAATTAAATGGGACGAGTTTTAGCTATTGATTATGGCAGCAAACGTACAGGTATCGCTATAACAGATCCATTGAGGATGATTGCCTCTCCACATACGACCGTGCCAACTCATGAGTTAATGAAATATCTTAAAGATTATTTCAAAAGCGAAGATGTAACGGAAGTAGTTTTTGGTATGCCAAAACAGCTTAATGGGAGTGATACAAATGCCACGCCACTAGTACATGCTGCAGTCAATAGATTTAAAAAGCTATTTCCAGAGAAGCCATTATTTTTACACGACGAAAGGTTTACCTCCAAAATGGCCCTGGATGCCATGATTGCTGGAGGGACCTCTAAGAAGACAAGACGAGAAAAAGGCAATATTGACAAAGTCAGTGCTGCCATTATATTACAATCTTATTTAGAAGCTAACCCATGATATATCCCATCGTATTGTTTGGTGATCCTGTTTTAAGAAAAAAAGCGAGTGATATTCCAGTTGGAGAAGATATTTCACAATTGGTCGCTGATATGTTTGAGACTATGCATGCTGCAAGTGGCGTAGGTTTGGCGGCCCCTCAAATAGGGAAAGCTGTTCGGGTGTTTATTATTGATAGCTCACCTATGGAGGAAAAAGGTGTGACTGGGTTGACCCGCGCATTTGTAAATCCACAAATCATAGAGGAGCATGGTGAGGAATGGCCATTCGAGGAAGGTTGCCTAAGTATACCAGGTATTCGTGAAGAAGTGAGGCGTCAATCCAATATCACGATCAAATACTACGATGAACATTGGAATGAATATGAAGAGTCTTATGATGATATTCGTGCCAGAATCGTTCAACATGAGTTTGACCATATAGAAGGAATTTTATTCACTGATCATATCTCTCCTTTCAAAAAAAGGTTGATAAAAAGTAAACTTTTTAATATTAGTAAAGGGAAGAAAATTGATGCCGATTATCGCGTCAAACTACCTTCCAAAAGGTGAAAAATGAACTGAAAGTAGCTATTATCCAATCTGATCTATATTGGGAGAGTGCGGATGCCAATTTGGCCATGTTCGAAGAAAAAATTTGGCAAATAGAGCAAGCTGACCTTATTATTCTTCCTGAAATGTTTACTACAGGCTTTTCTACAAGACCGGAAGGGATCTCAGAACCATCAAATGGAAAGACCATGAGGTGGATGAAGCAAATGGCTGCTCAGACAAAAGCTGTTATTATCGGATCCTACATTATAAAAGACTATCCAAATTTCTATAATAGGTGCCACGTCGTTTTTCCGGACGGTAATTTTAGTTATTATGACAAAAGACACCTTTTCTCACTCGCCGGAGAAGATAGGCATTTTGCAGCAGGTGATAAAAGGCTTGTGGTCGATATTCATGGTTGGAATGTGTGTCCTTTAATCTGCTATGATTTAAGGTTCCCCGTGTGGAGCAGATCCGCATCTCCGACAAGAAAATTTGAGTACGACTTATTAATTTATGTAGCTAATTGGCCAACGCCACGTATCAACGCGTGGGATACTTTGCTAGCGGCTAGGGCCATTGAGAATCAGAGTTATTGTGCTGGAGTTAATAGAATGGGAATTGACGGTGTAAAAGCAGTGTACAATGGGCATTCAGGTTTGTATGATTATAAGGGGCAGGAGTTGCTTTTTTCAGATAAAGAGGAGATTCTTCAATGGTCAATTAAGCGAGATGAAATGGAAGCCTTTAGAGCGCGATTTCCTTTTCAGAATGACGCAGATTCATTCGAGATCCAATAGTCCGCGCTCATTTCCGCTTAAAAGTCTGAGAATTAATTTTTAACGTTGGTATTATCTATTTGACAAGGCGCTTGGCCATCATCAGGATACGAGCTTGTCTCAGTCTGAGTTAAAAATCAACGAGCGGCCTCATTGATCAAGACTTACCATGGGCCAAGGAGGTTAAGGCCTTTATCAATTCCGCTTCACTCTCAAAAGACCGTCCTTTGAGCACTTTAATAAACGGTGTGAGTTTCTCGTTTGGGTTCACACAATACAAGGTCGTATTTGGTTTTCTTATTAAGAGGTTAAATACGCCTGTGAAAATAGGAGGGTTTTCACTTCCAACAGAAGTAGTGATAACTGTAATCGACTCGGATTCTTGAATGAACCTTTTTGCATAGTTCATAGAAACGCCATCCGATAGACTGTCCACCACAAATAATCCTTCTATTGCCGTGAGTTTTTTCAAAGCTTTTTCAATTGTACTTTCAAAAGCGTATTTGTTGCTATTTTCAATAGATTGCAATAACAGATAGCGATTCATTTTATTCATGAATAATTTTTGATTTTAACCCAGACATGGACAATTTTATTGAGTTTTTATATTCGAAGTTTCTTCAAAGTGATGGTGTTTCAATTGATACTAGAACTCTAAAGCCCGACAATCTATTTTTTGCGATAAGCGGACCCAATTTTAATGCAAATAAGTTTGCTAATGAAGCGTTGACCAAAGGTGCTTCATTTGCGGTCGTTGATGATGCAAGCTATCAGACAGATTCAAGAATAATTTTAGCAAAAAATGCCCAAGAAGCCCTTCAAGGCTTGGCTGTTTTTCATAGAAGTAGGCTCAGGCCTAAAATACTAGGTATCACAGGTTCCAACGGAAAAACCACGACAAAAGAGCTGATCAATGCAGTATTAAGTCAAAAATATATTGTTCATGCAACGCCGGGCAATTACAACAATCATTTGGGAGTGCCATTGACATTATTGCATATTCATCCTCAAGTTGAAGTAGCCATTATTGAAATGGGCGCGAATCATGTGGGAGAAATTGCGCAGTTGTCCTCTTTTGCTAATCCAACACACGGACTCATTACGAATATTGGAGAGGCCCACACGGAGACTTTTGGTGGAATTGAGGGTGTATTGCGTGGTAAGTCAGAACTTTTCGATCATTTAAGAAAAAATGGAGGGATTCCATTTATAAACCTTCAGGACGACCGCTTAGCGCACATGTCGAATAGGTTTGATGGTTATGTAGCATTTCCGAGTGATGATCTGATCTTCGAAAAGGCAGATCCTTACATTACTTTTAGCTTGGCTGGCCAAAGTCATCATACAAAGCTTGTTGGCGAGTATAACTTTGAGAATATTGCTGCGGCGGTAGCGATAGGGCGCTCTTTTGATGTGACGGACGAAAAAATCATTGAAGCGATTTGTGGGTATTCGCCATCCAATCAGCGATCACAGGTCATAAAGAAAGGAACGAATACGGTCATTCTCGATGCTTATAATGCAAATCCTACTTCTATGACAGCAGCGATCAAAAGCTTTGCACAGATGTCTGGTTATAAGCTAGCCATCTTAGGGGATATGAATGAGGTGGAAAATGAAGTAAATAAGCATAAGGAAATTGGTCTTTTATTAGAAAGTGAGCCAATAGATGAGGTCTGGTTGTGTGGTTCAAAAATGAAACATGCGAAAAATTCCAAATCTGTGTATTTCGAAAACCTACAAGATCTGCTGGGGCATATGTCTAAAACAAACTTTTCTGATCGTCAGATACTTATTAAAGCCTCTAGAAGTATGAAACTTGAAGAAGTGTTAAATAAAATCCAGTGAAATGAATCTTGAAAAGTCAATGGCCTTTTTGAAGGAGTTAAATAGGAACAACTCAAAAGAATGGATGGATGCAAACAAGGCGATGTATCAAGAAGCTAAATCTGAATTTCTTGCATTTGTAGTGGAGATTATTAATGAAGTTTCAAAATTTGACCCAACAATAGCCAATACAGAACCTAAGAAATCGATTTTTAGAATAAATCGAGATATTAGGTTTAGTAAAAATAAAAGTCCGTACAAGAATAATTTTGGAATGGCCCTCGCTGAAGGTGGAAGGAATTCTGGAAATCCGGTTTATTATTTTCACTTACAGCCCCACGGAGAAACGATGGTCGCAGGAGGAATGTATCAGCCAGAGACTGATGCTTTGAAGAAAATCCGTCAGGAAATTGATTATAGTCCTCACGAGTTAAAAAAAGTGATAGAAAATGAGGCGTTCAGGGATGAATTTGGTGTCTTATCAGGGGAGACTTTGAAAACTGCTCCCAAGGGATATCCTAAAGATCATCCAAATATCGCATTACTGAGATATAAAAGTTTTGTGGCCTACAGAAAATTCAGTGATGTAAAAGTGAGTTCACCATCGCTTAAGGCGGATATTTCAAAGGCTTTCCAGGCATTGTATCCGCTCAATCAATATTTATCTGTTGCGATTAGCTAAAAAGATTTCAAATCCCTTGGAAAGGCAATAAAAAATACTAGTTTTGCAAACCCAATTTCAGGGCGCTTAGCTCAGTTGGTTCAGAGCACCTCGCTTACACCGAGGGGGTCGGGGGTTCGAATCCCTCAGCGCCCACAATTAATAACCCGACTTTATGTCGGGTTTTTTTATGTCCAATTTTCTTTGTCGGGGTTCATTAAATTGGTCATTCGAAGGGCTCTTCTATTGTTTTTTATTGAATAACCATTAACTTTTTGCTTTGAAATTGAGAAGGCTTCAATGAATTATTGGAGTTTGATAAATTTCACAAAGAGCAAAAAGCCTATTCATCGACCACTGAAAACATATGCTATGAAAAAGAATCTCATAAATTCGCTTGCATTAATGCTAGTATGCATGGCATGCCATCAGGCAGCTGAGAAGAAACAGGAGACGTACGTGCCTGTAAATGATAAAGTAAAGCTAGCATCTTTTCCTTATGCCGCGCCTAAACCTGTTAATGGAACGTTGTATGGTATTGTAGAGCTTGGGGGCTCTAGTTTCAATTCCTTTATTATTGAGAAGGATTATGCAGATCGCTGGAAAATGATCAAGTCGAATTACGGAGAGAGTAAAGTTGTGGAAAATGAGAATGAAAATAAAGCGATCAAAACAGGTTTAAAAGAATACGTCGATGAGATGATAAAGAGAGGAGTATCGAAGGATCTTATCTATTTTATCCAAAGTAGTACAGCTTCGAAAAACAAGAAAGTACAAGAGCTGAATCCAATTTTGGAGGAGCTCGGATATAATGTAGTGGGGGTAAATGTGGACAAAGAAGCAGCATATGCATTCTATGCAACAATGCCTAAAGAGTTTCAAGATGAGGCTTTCGTCTTGGATATTGGCTCTGGAAATACGAAAATATCATGGTTAGAGGAGGATAGTGTGATGACTAAAGACGCCCCAGGATCCAAATACTATCAGTACGAGTTAAGCGATTCTGCAGTCTATTCTGCAGTCTATGAATTAGTAGCGTCGATTCCTGCGCAAAAGAGGAAAAAATGCTTTTTAATTGGAGGGGCTCCTTATAAGTTAGCGCTGGAGAGCAATGAATTTGCAGAGCAATACACAGTAATAAACGCTCCCGGGGAATACACAACAGATGATGCTAAGATTTTATGTGGTCTCAATATTTACAAGGCTGCATTTGATGCTTCACCAGAATCCGAGGGGTTTATTTTTGACTGGTATAGTAATTTTACGATTGGGTATTTGTTACAAGAATTTTAATACAGAGACGTCACTCAACATATTCAAAGCTTGTTTTTAGGAGCTTTTTTGTTTTATAATACTTTGCTTTGATATATGAATAAACTTAAATGGGGAATACTTGGACCAGGTAGAATAGCTAGAGAGTTTGCGGCGGACTTCAAGTGGACAAAATTAGCGGAGTGCGTTGCAGTTGCTTCAAGATCAAAGGAGCGAGCCGATCAGTTTTCTAGGGATTTTGGTATAAGCAAAAGTTACGACAGTTATGATGCGCTTTTTTTGGACGAAAATGTTCAGGCTATTTATGTTGCGACTCCCCATACTTTTCATAAAGAGCAAGTTATCGCCGCACTCCAATCAGGCAAGCATGTGCTTTGTGAAAAGCCAATAACAACGAATAAAGCTGACCTTGAAGAAATTATTGAGGTAGCTAATCAAGAGCAGAGATACTTTATCGAAGGTATGTGGACTTATTTTCTACCGGCCATTCAAAAAGCGAAGAGATGGGTAGATGAAGGCAGGCTTGGAGATGTATTACACATCAAATCTGAGTTCGGATACTCTGTTCCGTTCGATGCGAAGGGCAGAATGTATAATCCTGCGCTTTCTGGAGGAGCACTTTGGGACATGGGTATTTATAATATTGCTATGGCGCAATTATTCCTTGGAGCTAGTTTTGAAAATCTGTGGGTTGATTCGTCCTTGGCATCCTCCGGCGTAGACAATGATGTGGTAACTCACTATCGTGTAGGTAACGCCCAAGCGCATTTACATACTTCGTTTAAATGTAAGCTCCCGAATAAGACGATCATTATAGGAGAAAAGGGATACATAGAGATCCCTAATTTTTGGAGAGCCAGTGAATGTAGTTTCTATGCTGAGGAAAAGCTCATGGAAATTTTTAAGGACCATAGGGAGGGCAATGGCTTTGAATTTGAGATAGATAAAGTAAGTGAAGAAATTATGAAAGGAGAGCTAACCTCAAACATTGTATCTCCAAAAGCAAGTCTTCATTTTCAGTCTTTAATGGATGAGATACGCGCTACTTTTTAATTGGTCACTTTTCACATAGACTCTTATGAGGAGACTATACGTTTCATTAACTCGTAAACTTTTCAAGCCAACTATTTGTGTAGTCTCATGTATTCGATGTAAGAGATTGAAGTGCGAAGATTATCTGCTAGAACTATCTCTCACGATAATATTAGTCTGAAGAATGTGTGTTTCGGGTTTTATAACATAGGGACTTTTAATATCCTTAAGAAGCAATTCTGCAGCTTTTTTACCCATTTCATAGCCAGGCTGATCTATCGTGCTGATGGAGGGCTCATAAAGACTTGAAATAGTCCAGTTGCTAAAACCAATTACGGCGATATCCTCAGGGATTTTTCTCCCCTTTGCTTTGAAATTTTTGATAGCGGATAAGGCTAACATATCTGTTCCTGCAAATAGGCCATCAATCTTATCGTATAGTGTTAATTCCAATGAAGCGCTAAGTCCGTCTTCAAAAGAGCCCGTGTTGCAATGAATGATCCATTGATCGTCGGTGTTTAGTCCAGCTTCCGAGAGTGCTTTGATATAGCCAGCATATCTATCTTGGTTTATTTGAAGACTGATTGGACCTCCCAAGTACGCGATATTCTCGCAGCTTTGTTCTATTAAGTGTTTGGTAGCGCGATATCCAGCATCAAAGTCATCGATAAGAATTTTATGACTGTCAATCGCTTCACAGATGCAATCAAAAAATACGATAGGAATTCCTCGATCGCTGAATTCAATAAAGTGTTGGTATTCTTTAGTGTTTCGAGACATGCAAGCAATTAAGCCGTCGACCCTGCCATTGATCAAAGCTTTTGCGTCTAAAACCTCTCTTTCGTAAGACTCATGACTTGAACAGATCATTACATTATACTTTTGACTATACGCTACATCTTCAATTCCTCTGATAACAGAGGCAAAAAACTCATGCACTAATTGAGGAATAATGATGCCAATGGTGTTTGTTTTATTGTTTTTTAAGCTTAAAGCTGTAAAATTCGGGGTGTAGTTATACTTATTGGCAAGTTCTTGAACGGCCTTTCGAGTAGACGCTTTGACCAAGGGATTATCCGACAATGCTCTTGATACCGTGGATATTGAGACATTTAATTCTTTAGCAATGTCCTTGATCGTTATTGGTGCGTTTCTCATATTCTTTATTTCTAGGAGCTGCTTTCTCTTATAATTAATTCAGTTTGCAAAATCACAGATTCGTTTTTCTTTTCAGGATCATTAATATGATCAATTAAGATTTCAGAAGCCTTTAGCCCCATTTCATAACCAGGCTGGTTCACCGTGCTTATCGAAGGTTCATAAAGGCTTGAAATGGACCAATTGCTAAACCCGACCACAGCAATATCCTTGGGAATTTCCAATCCTTGGGCTTTCATATTTTTTACTGATCCGATAGCTAGCATGTCTGTTGAAGCGAATAACGCATCAATTTCCTTTTTCTTAATGAGATCATAAGTGCTGTCTTTTCCTCCTTGAAAATCCTCCGTTTCACAATGTATAACCCAGTCTTGTTTTGTTTTAAGGCCAGCTTCCGATAAGGCTTTGGTATAACCTGCGAGTCGATCCCTATTAATACTAAGGTTTTTAGGACCGCCCACATAAGCAATGTTTTTTCTCCCTATATCAATAAGATGTTTGACGGCCTTGTAGGCAGCATTGTAATCGTCAATTTCAACGCGTGAAGTATCATTAATGTCGTTTGTCCGGTCAAAAAAGACCACTGGAATACCCCGTTCTTTAAATTCCGCAAAATGCGCATAGTCATTGGTGTCTCGGGCAACACAAGCTAATAAGCCGTCTATTCGACCAGTCAATAATGCCTTAGCGTCTGAAACCTCTCTTTCGTAAGACTCATGACTTGAGCAGATAATGACATTATACCCCTTACTATAAGCATAGTCTTCAATACCCCTTATGACAAGCGCAAAAAACTCATGCACTATTTGGGGTATGATTATTCCAATGGTTTTCGTTTTATTATTTCTGAGACTTAAAGCACTAAAATTTGGCTGATAATGGTACTTCTTTGCCAGTTCTTTTACGGCGGCCTTGGTGGTAGGCTTTACAAGTGGATTGTCTGCAAGTGCGCGAGAAACCGTCGAAATGGAAATGTTCAGTTCTAGGGCAATGTCTTTGATTGTAACAGATCCTTTTTTTAAAATGCTCATAACGTGTTTTTCGACATAATAAGGAAAATTCTAGCTGGTTGGTAATAACGAAGTTCGATAATAATAGTCTAACTAGTAACCAAGTAGTTGAAATTAGTTAGAAGCCATAAAAAACAGGCATTTAAATGCTTAAAAACAGGCCTTTAAAAACCTCCTTTTTGCTATTCCGAAAGTGACTTTTATTTTCTTAGAAAAGTCATACTTTATCAATTCTAAAATATACTGTGTTTTGCAAACGTTTGCAATTCTTGAATTAACAAAAACCCCTAGTTTTTATTAGAAATCATTTTTAAAGCTCTGTGAATTTCCCTTTATTAGATGCTGAATTGCTTCATTTCAGTTGAATTCAATTCGAATTGTGTAAATAAGTTTAGATAACAAATTGTAATAGTATGAAGAAGTATTTACTATTTGGATTATCTCTTTTTCTTGTCTCATCGCTATGGGCTCAAGAAGGATCGGTAACCGGTACAGTGACAGATGCAGAGACAGGTGAGACTGTTCCTGGAGCTAACGTAGTTGAGAAAGGAACTACCAATGGGACAATCACAGATTTTGACGGTAATTATAAACTGTCAGTAAGTGATGATGCAACATTGGTCTACTCATTCGTTGGTTATGCACCTCAAGAAGTTGAGGTCGGTGCAAGAGGCATCATAGATGTTTCTCTTGATTTGGATATACAATCGCTTTCTGAGATTGTAGTTGTGGGATATGGTACTCAAAATAAGAAAGAGATAACCAGTTCAGTGGCAAGCATTAGTGCGGAAGATTTCAACAAGGGAACGGTGAACGATCCAGTGCAACTTTTACAAGGTAAAGTAGCAGGATTGAATATATCAAGACCTGGTGGAAATCCTAATGGTACTTTTAATGTGCGTCTAAGAGGTGTTTCTACTGTTGGTGCGAATACCGAGCCTTTAGTAGTCATTGATGGCGTCATTGGCGGTTCACTTAATACCGTGGATCCTAACGATATCGCGTCAATCGATATATTGAAAGATGGATCTGCCGCTGCAATCTACGGAACGAGAGGGTCATCTGGTGTAATTCTGGTAACTACCAAAACTGGTAAAAAAGGAAAGACTCAAGTTGACTACAATGGTTCTTTTGCGATTGAAGACCTAGCAAGAACGATGGATTTCATGTCTCCTAGTGAGTACAGAGATTTGATATACAATGATTCAAGATTTAATCAAATACCTGACGGTGCTACGAGACCGGTTAACGATTTTGGAAGTTCAACGAATTGGTTGGATGAAGTTACCCAAGTAGGGCAGGCTCAAGTCCACAACTTGGCTTTCTCTGGAGGAACAGCTTCCACGACTTACCGTGTATCTATGAATTATAGAGATACGCAAGGTGTAGGTATTGGAACTGGTTTTGAGCAATTGAATGGTAGAATCAATATCTCTCAAAATGCACTCAATGACAATATGAAGTTAACTTTTGGTTTGTCAGCAACGAGTAAAAAAGCGCAGTTTGGTTTTGAGGAGGCATTTAGATATGCAGTTGTTGCGAACCCAACTATGCCCGTAAACTTTGATGGAACGACAGGGACAATTGATAGAGGTGGATATGCTGAAAGAGATATTTTCGATTTTTTCAATCCTGTGTCTATTGCTGAGCAAAATGTAAATGAAGGAGACGATACTAAAGTGTTGATGAACTTAAGGGTTAATTATGACTTTAGTGATTTTGTAGAGGGCTTAAGTGTAGCAGTTGCTTATTCGAAGCAAGAGGAATACGAGACAAGAGCAGAATACTACAATAAAGGTGCAAAATTTAGAGGATTCGGTAGAAATGGTTTAGCCTTAAGATCAGAAAACAGGAAGGTTAATCAATTAGCCGAGGCTACTGGTAATTACACTACGTCTGTGAATGATATGAATATATCATTCCTAGGAGGTTATTCTTTCCAAGAATTCTTTGAGGAAGGTTTTGGAATGCAAGGAGGAGACTTCTTGACTGATGCGTTCACGTATAACAACATTGGAGCATCTTTAGATTTTCCTAATGGTCAAGGTGGAGCTGGTAGTGGAGCTAATGAGTATCGTATTATTGGTTTCTTCGGTAGATTGAATTTGAACTATGATGATACTTATTTTTTATCTGCTAGTACAAGATATGAAGGGTCTTCAAGATTTGGTGTAAACAATAGATGGGGAATGTTCCCTGCCGTTAGTGCTGGCGTAAACCTTACTAATCTTATAGATATTCCATTTGTTGACAACTTGAAGTTGAGAGGTTCATATGGTAGAACAGGAGCACTTCCAGGTCAGTCTTACATTGCACTTCAGCAATATGGTCCTACAGGAACATTCTTTTACAATGGTGAGTATGTGCCAAGTTATGGTCCTATAAGTAATGCAAACCCTGATCTTCAGTGGGAAACTAAAGATGAGATTGACTTTGGATTTGATTTTTCCATGCTTAATAATAGACTAAGCGGTACTTTCGATTGGTACTCACGTCAAACCAAAGACATGATACTTCAGGTTAATGTACCCGTTCCACCAAACTTGTTTGGACAGACCTTCGTGAACATTGGTCAGTTTGATAACAGTGGTGTTGAATTATCGCTTAGTTATGCGGCTGTTACGAATAAGGATTTCCAATGGGATGTTAGTTTTAACATTGCTACATTCAAAACAGAGGTTGCGTCGTTAACATCAGGTGATCTATCTTTTGGAGAAGGTGGTGTTTTATATAGAGCCAACATGGGTGCTCCAGGTCAGAACCAAACCAACCTTGCAAGAGTAAAAGAAGGTGAAGAGCTGGGTCAACTTTGGGGTGTAGTGCAAGAAGGAATTAATGAGGACGGTACGCCAAGATTTGCTGATTTAGATGGTGATGGTACTTTTTGTAGCTGTGATGATGATCGTCAGGTTATTGGAAATGGTTTACCAGAAGCAACTGCTGGATTTACAAACACTTTCACATATAAAAACTGGTCATTGAATGTATTCTTCCGAGGAGCTTTCGGTCATGATCTAGTTAACAGTTACAGAGGTTTTTATGAAAACACTGAAGGAACTACTGTGAATAATTACAATGTTGTAAAAACAAAGTATTTTGATCCTTCAGTATCTAGAGCTGCTGTAAGTAGTGTACATGTGGAGAGCGCAGATTTTATCCAATTAAACAATGCTACTCTTTCTTATGATGTACCATTAGGAGAAGGAAGTCAAGTAAGAAGGTTGAGGTTATTCGTTTCTTCTCAAAATCCGCTTACTTTCACTAATTACACGGGTGTAGATCCTGAAGTGAGATATACTGATAAGAATGATAGTGATAACGGAGGAAGAGCCACTTCTGATGCAGATGCAGATGGTCTTTCACCAGGAATCGAGAGAAGGTCAACTTATTTCACAACAAGAATATTCACACTAGGTTTAAACCTTGGTTTTTAATCAAAAAATTTAGAAAATCATGAAAAAAATAGTCAAAAATATTTCTCTGATGGCTCTCGGGTTGGTGTTTATAACATCAGCTTGTACTGACCTTGACGAGGAGTTATATAGTCAGGTAACTGCAGATAATTTCTTCACATCTGATGAAGAGTTCATTTCTGCATTAGGTCAAGCATATTCAGGTTTTGCTTCTATTGGTAACCATTCTCAACTTTGGTCAATCAATGAAATCGCTTCTGATGAGGTGGTAATTGCCACAAAAGGTGGTGACTGGTTCGATGGTGGAATCTTATTAGCATTACATCAGCATACGTATGCTCCGGACAATGGCTTCTTCAATAATACTTGGGGTGCTCTTTATGGGAATATCAATACGGTCAATAGGCTGATTTTCCAATTTGAGCAGTTAGGTACACCTGAGGCCGATGCTTTTATTGCGGAACTTAGAGCTGTTAGAGCTTTATGGTATTTCTGGGCACTTGATGCATTTGGAAATGTACCATTGGTGACTGATTTCACAGACACAGACACAAAGGGTAATACTTCGCGTCAAGATGTTTATAACTTCACAATAAGTGAATTAAATGAAGTAATTCCATTGCTTTCGGAAGAAAAAAGTTCAGCTACTTATGCTAGAATTAATAGATGGGCAGCACTGACAATTAGAATGAAGCTTTATTTAAACGCTGAGGTTTATACAGGAACACCTCAGTGGGCTGCTGCTGAGGAAGATGCGAATGCGATCATTAATTCAGGACTATACTCTTTGGAAGGAAACTATGCTTCAAACTTTGCGGTAGATAATGCAGGGTCTGGGGAAAATATTTTCGTAGTACCTTATGATGTGAATTTGTTTCAAGGATTTAACTGGCATCAAATGACCCTTCATTATGTAAGTCAAGGTACTTATGGTTTCAATGATCAACCATGGAATGGTTATGCAACGGTAGAAGAATTTTATAACTCTTATATCGACCCAGATCAAAACCCAGGACCGCAAGGTATGGTATGGGCAGACGAAGCGCTGGAAGAAACGGAAGGAACAAGAGATGCGAGATTATCGAACTTTATCGTAGGACCTCAATTCTTAGCAGACGGTTCTAGAGCAGAAGATGGGGCAGCCGAAGCAGATGATCCCGATGGAGCACCGTTAACGTTCTCTCCAAAGATTAATGAGATTTTCCCTAACTCTTGGAGACAAGGAGGAGCAAGAATTGGTAAGTATGAATTTACAAGTGGTCCTAGTACGATGGGAAATGACTTTGTTATTTTCAGATATGCTGATGTATTATTAACGAGGGCAGAAGCTGCTCTAAGACAAGGAAATAATGCTGACGCCTTAACCCTTGTTAATCAAATAAGAGCGAGAGCAGGTGTAGCAGCGTTTGCATCTATCAGTCTTGAATCTTTATATGGAGAAAGAGGTCGTGAGATGTTTGTGGAAATGACGAGACGTCAGGATATGATTAGATTTGAGAAATTTGACGATCCTTACTGGGAAAAAACTCAGGATGCTGACGATCACTGGGAGATATTCCCTATTCCTCAGGCGCAGCTTGATGCCAACGATAAGTTGACTCAAAACCCTGGTTATAACTAAGAGACAATAATTTGTTATCAAAGGCAAGTGACTTCAAGTCACTTGCTTTTTTTTTGTATTTATGATTTTAAGAAATTTCGTTTTATTAAGTGTGCTGCTCATTTATGGATGCGATAACCATCAATCAGATAGGTTATTTAGCCTAATGAACCATACAGGAGTGTCCTTCACTAATACACTGACTTATGACGAGCAAGTCAATACTTATACGTTTAAAAATTTCTATAATGGAGGTGGCGTTGGTGTTGGAGACTTGGACAATGATGGGTTACCGGAATTGTTTTTTTGCGGGAGTCAGGTGGAGAGTAGGTTGTATAAAAATGCAGGAGATTTTAGCTTTGAAGATATTACTATCGAATCCAACATCAATACAAAGGATGTTTGGGTTACGGGAGTAAGTCTAGTTGATGTGAATGGAGATGGGCTCTTAGATATTTATTTATGTAAATCAGGTCCGCCAAACGGAGCAAATAGGCGAAATAGCTTATATATCAATTTAGGTAATTTGAAATTTGAGGATAGGGCTGAGCAGTATGGGTTAGACAACTTGGGGCTTTCCAGTCATGCTGCGTTTTTCGATTATGATCAAGATGGTGATCTCGATTGTTATTTATTAAATAATTCGATAAGGTCAGTGGGTGCTTATGATTATAAAAAAGGGTTAAGAAATGAGGTTGATACACTGGGAGGTAACAAACTTTTCAGGAACGACAATGGGGTATTTGTAGACGCTACAACAGCTGCTGGTATTTATTCTTCCGCCATTGGATTTGGATTAGGGGTCACAATTACGGATTTTAATGATGATTCATGGCCAGATATTTATGTGTCTAACGATTTTTTTGAACGAGACTATCTGTACGTTAACAATAAGAATGGAACATTTAGGGAAGATTTAGTCAATAGAATCACGGAATTATCGATGGGTTCTATGGGCGCTGATATAGCAGATGTGAACAATGATGGGCTTGAAGAAATATTTGTCACTGAAATGCTCCCTGACCGTCATGATCGTTTGAAAACAAAGGCGCAATTTGAAAAATGGGATAAATATCAGTTATCAATTGAAAATGGATATCACAGACAGTTTGGTCGAAATGCTTTCCAATTAAATAATGGTAATGGTACTTACTCTGAGGTTTCGAGATTGTCAGATATGGAGGCCACTGACTGGAGCTGGGGTGCGCTTATTTTTGATATGGATAATGATGGATACAAAGATATTTTTATTGCCAATGGGATAAATAAAGACCTGCTTGATCAAGATTATATTAATTTTTCTACTGACCCCAATTTGATTCGGTCAATGATCAAAAAAGAAGAAGACGCAATCAAAAATCTCATTGATATGATCCCAACGGAAGCGCTTCCCAATTATGCTTATAAGAATACAAATGGGGTTGTTTTCAGCTCAAATGCACAAGCTTGGGGATTAGACAAACCATCTTTTTCTAATGGAAGTGCTTATGGAGATTTTGATGGAGATGGCGACCTTGATTTAGTTATTAATAACATCAATCAGGAAGCCTTTATTTATCGAAATAATTCAGATAAAACAGCGAATAAGTACTTAACCATTAAACTCATTGGCGATCAAAAAAACCCATTTGCAATAGGAGCATCAATGATGTTACACGTTGGGGATAAAAAATTCAGCCAAGAATTATATCCGGCAAGGGGTTTTCAATCTAGTGTAGATTATACCCTGGTTTTTGGTTTGGGAGATATCGCACAAATTGATTCTGTAACAGTCATGTGGCCAACAGGAGAAACATCTAAGCTTCAAAATGTGCAAACGAATAATGCACTAACCTTTAATATAAACAATGCACAGAGGGCGGTAATTAGTACAGAAAGCGAAGACCCATCAAGCTATCTGGTAAAAGGGAAATCGCTACAAGAGTTTCGGCATATAGAAAACGAATACGTTGATTTTGATAAAGAACGGTTGTTGTTTGAAATGAATTCGGCCAAAGGTCCGTGTGCGTGCGTTGGAGATGTAAATAAGGATGGGCTGGATGATTTTTTTGTAGGAGGGGCTTGGGGCACGGATGCCTATTTGGCTATTCAAACCAAAAGTGGCAGTTTTAGAAAGCTGAGTTCCCTCGTCACTTCAAAGTCTGAAAATATTAGTTGTGAGTTTGTGGATTATAATAGAGACGGAAACCTCGACTTACTGATAGGAAATGGCGGGAGTGAAGCAAATGACTTTTCATTGCAACTAAGAGATGAATTGTATGTGGGTAATGGGAAAGGTGATTTTGAGCTGGCTGGAATACCATTTCTCAACAATAAACTGAATGTAACCGGAGTAATAAAATCCTCGGCATGGTCAGGTGATGATCAATATATTTTTATTGGAGGAAGTCAAGTTCCTGGTACTTATGGAATAAACCCTTCATCGTATATTTTAAAAAATGATGCGGTGTTGGTTGAACTTCACGAAGAATTTAGGGGAGTTGGATTAGTGACTGATGCAGCTTGGGGAGACTTGGACAATGATGGAGATGAAGATCTTATAGTTGTAGGTAATTGGATGTCTCCGTTAATCTTTACCAATAATCTTGGGAAATTTCAGATAGACACCACTTCTTTTCTCAATCAAGATGGTCTCTACAATGCTGTGAAGTTATATGATATCGATAATGATGGTGATCTTGATGTTTTTCTTGGAAATGAAGGACTCAATACGCGTTATGAAGCAACTACTGAAAAACCGCTGAGAATGTATGTAGGAGACATGGATGGGAATGGAAAAACAGAACAAATCATCAGTCAATATTTTGGAAATATTAGCTATCCTATTTTACAATTGAAAGATCTTTTGATGCAAGTTCCAGTCCTAAAAAAGAAGTATTTGAGATACAGTGATTACAAGGATGCCACTTTTGATGACTTGTTGCAAATGAGCAAGACAAGGCCAATCATTCATCAAGTGGAAGTTTTGGAACACCGATATTATATTAACACGGATAGTGGATTTATTCCTCGAAGTTTGCCTATTGAAGCGCAGTTTAGTTCTATCAACGCGTTAGCGTTTTCGGATGTGAATAGTGACGGTGTAGCTGACCTTCTGGTAGGCGGAAACGACTATCGAATAAAGCCAGAATGGGGCATCAATGCATCGACCTACGGACAGTTGTTTCTGGGTGATGGCCAAGGACATTTTAAATACGTAAATCAAAAGAAGTCGGGTCTAAATATATCAGGAGAGATAAGACAAATTAAGAAAATTATGGTGGGAGAGGAAGAAAATATAATCTTTGTAAGAAACAATGATTATCCAGTTTTAATGAAGAAAAGATGAGTAAAGGAAGCGAATTACATGGCACCCATGAGATAATAACACAAATAAAGGCCTTGAAAAGTATCAGAGTTAATGAGATATCTAGTCTTCTAATTAGACTTTGTATAATATTATTACTAGTACCAATGATCGTTGGATGTGGTAAGCATCCTTATGTAGAAATGGAAGAGCGTGAGTTAGCCAGTGGCGTCAGATATGATTCCCTTTTTCTTGGACTTTCTTTAGGTATGGAGCGAAAAGTGTTTTTTGATAGAAGTTGGGTGTTGAACAAAGAAAAAATAATAAAGCAAGGCCCAGGGAATAATACGGTCGAATATCATCTTACTGCTGAGTTTAAAGAAAAGGTAATCGCACAATTCTATCCTACCTTTAGTAACGATGTTGTCTATGAGGTGCCGATGACTATGTCATATCAGGCTTGGGCGCCTTGGAACAAACATTTGTTTGCGGACTCGCTTCAATTGGAAGCCTTAACATATTTTGAAAAACAATATGGGGAAGGGTTTGTGGAAATCAAGCACCCTTCGGGAAAGCGCGCCTTTGCGAAGGTTGATGGAAATCGACGGATTAGTATTTCTAAGATTGACGACAGACAAATCAAGGTTTTATTTACAGACCTCACAGCAGAAAAACCTATAGGACAGTAAGATGAAGTCACGCTATTTTTTACTAATCGGACCACTAATTTTTTTGGCTTGTACTAAAAAAGAAATAAAACTTTTTGAAAGTAAGGGTGCCAGTCAAACAGGGATTGAATTTGAAAATACGCTAACCTTTCATAAGGATTTTAACATTTTCACTTATCGAAATTATTTTAACGGAGGAGGCGTTGGAGCTGCCGATATTAACAATGATGGATTGGTTGACCTTTATTTTAATGGAAATCAAGTGTCCAATAAGTTGTATTTAAACCAAGGAGACTTCACTTTTAAAGATATTACTGAAGCGTCAGGAACGGCTGGCGATAAAGCTTGGAGTACGGGGGTAGGCATGGCCGATGTGAACGGTGACGGTCTGATTGATATTTATGTCTGTAATTCTGGAGATGTTAAAGGTGATAATAAGCAGAATGAGTTATTTATCAATAATGGTGATCTAACATTTTCAGAAAGGGCAGGTGAATTTGGGCTGGCTGATGCTGGCTTTTCAACACATGCTGCTTTTTTTGACTTTGACAATGATGGCGACCTTGATCTCTATTTATTAAATAACTCTTATGAGGCTATTGGGAACTTCGACCAGCGGAGGAATGAAAGGCCAAATAGAGATTCGATTGGAGGTGACAAGTTATTTCGAAATGAAGACAATAAATTTATTGACGTTAGTGAGCAAGCAGGTATCTATGGAAGTGTGATTGGCTTTGGGTTGGGTATCACTATTGGAGATATCAATCAAGACGGCTGGCAGGATATCTATATATCAAATGATTTCTTCGAAAGAGATTATTTGTACATGAATAATCAAGATGGAACATTTGCAGAAGTATTGGAATCTAGTATAAGAAGCATTTCTGCCGCATCAATGGGCGCTGATATGGCCGATATTAATAATGATGCTTTGCCAGATATTTTTGTAACGGATATGCTTCCAGAACCCGATAGCCGCGTTAAAACTGTGACTACTTTTGACAATTGGGACAAGTATCAATTTAATGTTGCTAATGACTATTATCACCAGTTTACAAGAAATGTGTTGCAGCTCAATCAAGGGAATGGAAAGTACAGTGAAATTGGAAGATTATCTGGTGTCGAAGCTACTGATTGGAGCTGGGGTGCATTAATTTTCGATTTTCAAAATGATGGATTTAAAGACTTATTTATTGCTAACGGAATCTATCGTGATTTAACAAACCAAGACTTTTTGCAATATGCAACGCAAGAGGATGTTAAGAATAAAATTATTTCAAAAGATGGCGTAGATTATGAGCAATTAATAAACCTTATCCCTTCAAACCCCATCTCAAATTATGCTTATTTAAATACTGGAGACCTTCAGTTTGTTAATAAGGCGTTGGAGTTTGGTCTGAATCAGCCCTCTTTTTCGAATGGCTCAGCTTATGTCGATTTGGACAATGATGGAGACTTAGACTTGGTTGTGAATAATGTAAATATGCCAGCATTCATTTATGAAAATAAGACGGACATTCTTTATCCAGAGAATAACTATTTAAAGCTCGGACTGAGGTCTGCATCACTGAATACTTTTGCTTTTGGTGCCAAGGTGTACGTACATATTGGCGATCAAACGATATATCAAGAAAATATGCCCATTCGTGCGTTTGAGTCGACGATGGACCACAATATGGTCCTAGGTATTGGAAAGGCTCAACTGATTGATTCTCTGCGAATCATATGGCCAGATGGCAAACTGGAAACACTTATCGACGTAACTGTCAATCAGCATCTTGTGATCAAGCAATCAGCTGATTCGAAGGATTTTAATTATGATAAAAAGACATCAACCGAGACCCCTTTTAAAGAAATAGCTTTGGATGGGTCTTACAATCATAAGGAAAATCACTTCGTAGATTTTGATCGGGATAGGCTTCTTTTTCATATGATTTCTCGTGAAGGACCTTGCTTATGCAAAGGTGATTTGAACGGCGATAAGTTGGTCGACTTTTATGTTGGAGGTGCTTCAGGACAACCTGGGGCAATGTATTTTCAGACTAAAGAGGGCCAGTTTGAAGAGAAGATATTTGAGCAAAATATTGATTCAGAAGACGTGAGTTGCGCTATTTATGATGCCGATGGAGACGGATATAATGACTTATATATAGCGAGTGGTGGCTATGAGTTTAATGAATTTAGTAGTTCTTTGGGTGATCGACTTTATTTACAAAGAGATCAAAAATTTACTAAAACTAAGCAGGTATTGCCAAATGCAAAATATGAAAATAGCTCTGTCGTAAGGCCAAATGATTTTGATAAGGACGGAGATATGGATGTTTTTGTGGGCATACGGAGTATGACGGGTCGATATGGAATACCAGCGTCTAGCCACTTATTAGTCAATGATGGCTCAGGACATTATTCAAGTTTTGGGTATGAAAATGCGCCTAATTTAAAAGAGATAGGCATGGTAAAAGATGCACAATGGGTTGATATAGATCTGGATCAGGATGATGATCTTATCATTGTAGGTGAATGGATGGAGGTCACAGTTTTGATTAATGAAGGAGGCAGTTTTCAAAAACTGGAAATGTCAGGACTTGATAGTACTTCTGGTTGGTGGAATACTCTTGAACTAGGAGATTTTAACAACGACGGTTATCCAGACATTGTCGCTGGAAACCACGGACTCAATTCCAGATTTGCAGCTAGTCGCGAAAAACCCATCACTTTATTTATCAATGACTTTGACAGAAATGGTCAAATTGAACAGATACTGAGCCAGTTCAATGGAGAAGAATCTTATCCACTTGCGCTCAGACATGATTTGATTAAGCAAATGCCGGTCTTAAAAAAGAAGTACTTAAAATATGAAAGCTATAAAGGACAGAAGATAGACAACATCTTTCCGCCAGAATTGGTGGAATCTTCCATAAAATTGCGTGCAGAAGAGTTGACGACTGCAGTTTATTTAAGCAATAAGGGAAAATCATTTACCCGAGTTGAAATGCCCATTGAAGCCCAATTTTCAACGACGCAAGCCATGGAGGTTTTGGATGTAGATGGTGATGGTAACCAGGATATTATTTTAGGTGGAAATTTTTATGGTGCCAAGCCTGAAGTGGGTAGATACGATGCGCAGTACGGGTTGTTATTAAAGGGAAGAGGAGATGGTACTTTTGTCTCGATCAGTTCTGTCTATTCAGGACTGGAACTCATCGGAGAGACGCGAGATTGCATTACCGTCAAAACGAAAAATGGAGTAGAACTCATTTCCGCAGGGAATAATGAGCCGTTACAGCGGTTCACAATTAATTAGATCAAATGTTCAAATATTTTGCAATTGCCTTTTTTTCTATAGCTATTTTCAGTTGTGAAAAACCAACAAAGCGGCTAGAATCATTGCCAATGAGTGTTACCAATATCGATTTTGAAAATAGGCTGACGTCTGACGAGAGTTTCAATATCGTAGACTATCTATATTTCTACAATGGTGGAGGAGTGGCTGTCGGGGATGTCAATAATGATGGTTTGCAGGATATTTACTTCACAGGAAACCAAGTGGAGAATAAGCTCTATTTGAACAAGGGAAATTTAAAGTTTGATGATATTACGAAGCAAGCCAACGTGGCATCTCCTGGACCCTGGAAAACAGGGGTAGCGATGGCTGATGTCAATGCCGATGGGTTCGTTGATATTTATATAAGTAGAGTCGGGAAATACTTAGGCATAAATGGTAAAAATGAACTGTTTATCAACAACGGAGATTTAACTTTTACCGAAAGGGCAAAGGAATACGGACTGGATTTCTCTGGTTTTTCTACGCATGCGGCATTTTTCGATTTTGACAATGACAATGACCTTGATGTTTATCTATTAAATCATTCGGTGCATACAGAGCGATCATATGGAAATGTTGGTCTCCGCAATGATGTTGATTCGCTGGCAGGAGATCGACTATTGAGAAATGATAAAGGGTATTTTGTGGATGTGAGTGAACAAGCAGGAATTTATCAATCTCATATTGGATATGGCTTGGGTGTTGGCATTGCAGATGTGGATAATAATGGATATCCAGACATTTATATCGGTAACGATTTTCATGAAAATGACTACTTATATCTAAATAATGGGGACGGCAGCTTCACGGAAAATATTCATGAGCAAATTCAACATACAAGTAGGTCTTCGATGGGCAATGATCTCGCCGATTTCAATAATGATGGACTCATTGATATTATATCCCTCGACATGCTGCCGGAAGATGAAGTAGTATTGAAAAATTCCGCAGGTGAAGATGCCTTTGATATTTACCAACTCAAATTGTCCTTTGGGTATGAACGCCAGTTTGCTCGAAATACACTTCAAATAAACAATGGAAACAATTCGTTTTCTGAAGTTGGATTAATGGCGGGAGTAGCCGCTACGGATTGGTCTTGGTCAGCGCTTTTTGCAGATTTGGATAATGATGGCTTGAAAGATTTATTTATCTCGAATGGAATCGTCAAGCGGCCAAATGACCTAGATTATATCAATTTTATTTCAAATGAAAAACTTATTTCTGATGCAGGAGACTCTATTTCTGACGCATCGCTCATCGAGAAAATGCCATCGGGAAGTGTGCCGAATCAGGTTTTTAGAAATACCGGAAATTTGAGCTTTGAAAATGTCAGTGAAAAATGGGGTATTTCAGAGGCGTCTGTTTCCAATGGAACTGCTTATGCTGATCTGGATAATGATGGTGACTTAGATATCGTGATCAACAACATTGACCAGTCAGCAACGATTATAGAAAACAGAACTTCAGCCTTGGGCAAAGAGGTCCATTACATAAAAGTTGATTTCAAAGGACCGGTCGGAAACCCCATGGGAATAGGGGCAAAAATCCGATTATTCTCACCATTGGGCTTGCAGTTTTCTGAAATGTACTTACAACGTGGCTATCAGTCGAGTCTTCCAGCTCAGCTTCATTTTGGTTTAGATTCAATCGCTATTATAGATTCGCTAATATGTATTTGGCCAGATGGCAAAAAAGAACTCCTTACTAATGTGGAGGTTGACAAGACAATAATCATAGACTATAACAAGGCAAAGAGTGTTCAGGCCAATACCATAAAATTATTTCCGCTATTCGAAGATGTCACGGAGAAGGTAAATTTGAAGTTCAGACATTATGAGAACCTTTTTAGTGACTTTAACCAACAGTTTCTTATTCCACATGAGATTTCGAAAGAAGGACCGGCAATAGAGGTGGGCGATGTGAATGGCGATAAACTTGAGGACGTTTACATTTCTGGCGCTTCGAATAACAATGGAATGCTGTTCGTGCAAAAGGGCAATGGGACTTTTGAAAAACATTCGGCAGATAGTTTTAGATCACAGCCGATATATGAAGAAGTTGATGCAAAATTTATTGATGTTGATAATGACAATGATTTGGACTTATACCTGAGCACCGCTGGTAATGAGCACGCTTCGCCAAGTCCAAAAATTAAAGATCAGTTGATGTTGAATGATGGTTTTGGGAATTATGAAAATGCTAGTGTCAATCTTCCAGATCTTTATATTAATAGCTCAGTGATTGCGCCATCAGATGTGGATGGTGATGGTGATATGGATGTATTTGTCGGAGGTAGGGTTCGAAGTGGTAAGTATGGACTTCCAGCGGATAGTCATCTCTATCTGAACTTTGGAGGAGGAAAATACAAAATGGTTACCGATGAGAGAGCTCCTGGACTGAAGAGAATAGGCATGGTGACTGACGCGGCTTGGGCAGATATTAATGGTGATGGTAAAGAAGATTTAATAATCGTTGGTGAGTGGATGTCCATTAAAGTCTTTATCAACAATGAAGGACAATTGATCGAAACTGATTATCCGTCGCTTCAAAATACCCACGGTTGGTGGAATACGATAGAAAAGGTGGATCTCAATAATGATGGTAAACTGGACTTTATTTTAGGCAATCAAGGAATAAATGGTAAGCACGTCCCGACACAAAATGATCCATTAAGCATGTATTTGGCTGATTTTGACAAAAACGGGTTTTTGGATCAAGTCATCACTTATTCTATTGAGGGAAAAGAATACCCCTTGGCGAGTAAAGATGAGTTAGTTAAGCAATTAGCTGTGATTAAAAAGCAATACCTAAGCTATGCGAGTTATGCAGGAAAGACTATTGATGAAATAGTCAAAAGGGGAGCGCTTGAGGCGAGCATCAAGTTGAAAGCCGCGACGTTTGAGTCTATCGCATTATTGCAAACCGCCACTGGCTTTGAAGTAGTTCCATTACCACGGGGGGCACAAAAGTCGCCGATAAATGCGATACTGCCTTTTGACTTTAATAAGGATGGCTTTGTAGACTTGATGATTGCTGGAAATAAGTCTGGAGCTGCGCCGTATTTCGGCTCATATGATGCGTCATACGGAGACATTCTCGTAGGCAAGGGAAATGGTCATTTTGAGATGATGAATGCCAGTAAGACCTTATTAAAAATTGACGGTGATGTGCGAGATCTCGCGGTAGTCAATAATGTGGAATATGGGAAGCTAATTATTGTTGGGAGAAATAACGAAACTGTGCAAGTACTCTCATTAAGGCGTGACTGACAGCATTTCTAAGGTGAAAGTAGTGCCTTTTCCTTCTTCACTTTCGTAAGTGAGATTGGCATTATTCATTTGTAAAAAATCCTGGGACATTTTTAACCCAAAGCCAAACCCTTGTTCTCCGGAGGTATCAACACTAGAGATCGGCTCTGTGTTATTCATTACTCTTTCTAGGTAGTCGGCGCTCATCCCGATACCATGGTCGCAGATCACTAAAAATGTTTTGTTGTACTTTTCGTAAGAATAGATTTCTATTTTCCCTTTTTTCTCACTGAACTTCAGTGCATTGGAGAGTAGATTTCGAATGACTGTATTAAACATCTCTTCATCTATCATTACTGAATGACTCTTATCAATGGTAATCTCGATGGTTATGTTTTTTTCTTTAGCGGTATCAGCGTAGAATTCTTGGTTTTGTAAAACAATGTCAAGCAAGGAAATTTTTCTTTGGTCAATTTTGGCACCCTCTAATTGGCTAAAGGACCAGCTTAAAATTCTACTTAAAGTATAGACAGAATGGGTTATTTTATTCTTTACAGTGGCAATATGCTGTCCGAGTTCCTCTTTATTCATGGCATTTTTTTCAATAATTGTGATGATGCCTATTAAGGAGGTGAGCGGATTTCGAATGTCATGAGAGACGAGCGCTAATAGTTTTGTTTTGAATTTATTTAAGTTTTCTAATTCCTTTCTTTGCGCCTCTATTTCAGAAATTTTGGAGGCTACTTCTGCTGTAAGTCGTTCACTCCGGCTTTTTTGCACATCAAGCTGTGCTTGTTTATAGTTATTCAGTCTTTTCCCAATAACAGTGGAAAATAAGATCATTTGCAACATTAATGAGCCATATAGCCCTACTCGGAACCATGTTAACTGTTGCTCCTGTAGATAAAACCAAGCAAATAAATAAATAAGAGCCCCAACAAATAAAGGGGCAGAAGTGATCATAAATAGTCTTGCATTTTCTTCTTTCCGCATTAGCCAAACTCCAGAAAATACTTCCAGAATCAAACTAAAAAGGGTGATAAATGCAAGGAATATTGAAAGGCCATCATTGTAACCAAAAGCAAAAAACCAGTTGATTGCATGCATCAAAACGGCAAACAATGAAAAGAACATCATCCTATTGAAAAAGATGTTCAGGTTAGTGTGTTTTATTTTTGTTAGGCCGAGAAAAGTCCTTACAAAAAGGAGGCTCCCAAAAGCCGTAAAGCCAGCACTTGCTATAGAAAAGGAATCTGCAATTTTTGGGAAAATGGGCGTCAATATATACACACAAGTGTAACTAGTAATGGCCATCAAAAAAACGGAGTAATCTCGGTAAATTATTTCCTGCGTAGAAAAAAACAAGAGTAGATGATACAAGGAGATCAGAAAAAATGCGCTCGCAAAAATTAATGCGATTATAAAATTCTGTTCAGCTAATGTAAATAACATTGATTGGTCTTAATAAATATTTCAACGAGTAAAAGACAGTTCAAAAAATTGAACTGTAGATTTTTTTAATGGCTTTTATTAGGCAAAACAAATCTATCGTTCAATTTCCTTTTATTTAATACCCTATTTAAGGTAAAATATTTATTATCACCGTTATTTTTCTGAATATTCTATTTCTTTCGTGGAAATCATTTGGAACGCCATGGATTGCTCTGGGAATTTGAGATCTTCTCGCATCGCTACTCGCTCGCAATTAATCATTAGGTGTTTTGATGTTTTTCTACTTGGATTTTTTGATAACGGTTAGTTATTTTTCTCTTTCATCTTCAAGAACGTGCATAAGCCTTTCCTAAAGAGAGGATAATATATCAGTGATTTTTCTCGGTTTATCCATAACTAAATCGGCTCTCAGTTTAGGTAGTTATTTTTTAGCCCATAGCTTTAAAGCATCATATACAAATAGGGGGAGGCAGTTTTTAAAGCTATACAGCCAATCTGATATCGTAAGAGCAACGTCTTTAATGTTTTCGCCTTTAGTTCTGGAATCTTTGGATTAGAATAGGCTGCAAACAACTTTTTTCCACTGCAGATCAGGTTCCTGACACCTTTTTTTAAAATAACCTTGACTCATCAGTGTTAAAGACGGCCCAAATTTTAATTTTCTGAAAAACGTTAGCAACTTGCACGGAGGATTATGAGACAACAATTACTAAGTCATGGAGCCAATGAATTATCCTATGAGATTCGCGGCATTGTAAAGAAGGCAGAACAGCTTCAAGTATTAGGCTTATCCATACTTTGGGAGAATATTGGGGACCCGATTCAAAAGAATCATCGACTTCCAGAATGGATGAAAGAAATAATAGCTGGCTTGTTACATGAAGATGAATCTTACGGGTACAGCCATTCCAAAGGGGACTTGGAGACGAGAATCTTTCTGGCCGAGTTAAATAATAAACGAAATGGGGCACAGTTAAAATCAGAAGACATTACTTTTTTTAATGGCTTGGGAGATGCCATTCAGAAAATTTATCAGTACTTACTGCCAACCTCCCGTGTAATAGGGCCTTCTCCAGCTTATTCGACTCATTCATCAGCAGAGGCAGCACACGCAAATCATAAGCCGATAACTTACTTGCTCGATCCGGACAATTCTTGGTATCCAGATATGGGAGATCTTTATAACAAGGTGAGATACAATCCTAGTATCGTTGGTATATTGATAATTAACCCAGACAATCCGACGGGAATGGTATATCCACGCCATATATTGGAAAGAATGGTCGCCATTGCCAAAGAGTTTGATCTCTTTATCATTTGTGATGAAATCTACATGAATATCATCTATAATGGAGCGGAATCCTGCACACTTGCTGAGGTAATTAGTGATGTTCCAGCGATTTCCCTCAAAGGAATCTCTAAAGAATTTCCATGGCCAGGCGCCAGGTGTGGTTGGGCGGAATATTACAATCGTACTAATGATCAAGAGTTTCAAAGACTTTGTGAAACAATTGACAATGCAAAGATGATTGAGGTCAGTTCTACAAAATTGCCTCAGCTAGCTATTCCAAAAATAATGACTGATGATCGTTATCAGCCATTTTTAGAGGATACGAGAGTCCGAATTGGGAAAAGAAGCCAATATTTACAAGAAGTATTTGGCGATGTTCCTTATATCAAGTTTAATCAAACCAATGGGGCCTTTTACAATACCATGATCTTCGAAAAAGGAGTATTAAAAGAAGGTCAAAAGTTACAAATTGAGAATGCTAATGTTCAGGGCCTTCTTGATGATTGGCTTGAGCCGGACATGCGATTGGATAAGCGTTTTGTGTATTATCTCCTTGCTGCAAAACAAGTTTGCGTCGTACCCATTTCTTCCTTTTGTTCAGAGCTGCTAGGCTTCAGGATCACCTTGCTAGAGCAAGATGAGGAGAGGCTAGAGGAGATCTATTCGAGAATAAAAGCGGGGATTATTGAATATTGTGAATCTTAATTTCGCGGGCCACATGACTGTGCCAAACTAGCATTATACTGTAAATAGAAGGTGCCTTTTTCAACAATATTGGATCGCATCATATTTTCAATTCCTACATGCCCGAGCCATAAAGTGTGCCCTATTTCATGGAGAATAAACCCTTCGAAATCATCGCAATGATCAAGATCTAGCCGTTTTTAAATGATCGTTCTCTTTAGTGCGGCGCATTTTTCCAAGTCAGAATAAGGAAAACTATCACCACCTTGATCAATAGCAGATACAAAAAATTTAATGTTGGATTCGAGTTGTTGGTTTCATCTTTAAATTTAATATCAGCCATGTCAGAGCCTCTCAAGAAGGCATTATCTATGACTAACTCGCCACAGTTAATCCCAAAATCCCAAAATTAGCTTCGGACACTAATTTGTCGATGTGGAGTAATTAGACTATTCTCATTTTGGAGGCTATAAGTCAAGATACCTCTGCTGACTCGGAGATCAATAGCATTAAACCCAATATTGGACTCATCTGAGTAAGGATCTTTGTCACCCTTTTTAAAATCTAAAAGGTGATATGCGCTTGTCTTGCTGTTGCAACGTTTTGGCACATTATTACATACTTGAAAATTGTCAGACTCAACAGGATGTCGTTGTTGTCCTCTTTACAACTAGCAAGAAATAAGCGTATAACTTATAGTAAAGCCATAAGACCCGATCATTTAATCGAAAATGACTGTTTTGTTTTTATGTACTAGCGCTTTTCGGTTCAAATGGTTCCAAATGGCCCTCGACAAGACGATTTTTTCCAAGTCCTTACCTTTTCTGATCAAGTCGTCCACACTATCCTTATGCGATATTGTTGTAACATCTTGCTCTAGAATTGGTCCTGCATCAAGATCTGCAGTCACGTAATGGCTAGTTGCTCCTATGATTTTAACTCCTCTTTCAAAAGCTCGGTGATAAGGCTTTGCTCCGGCAAATGCGGGTAAAAAGGAATGATGAATATTAATGATTTTATTGGGGTAAGCCTTGATAAATTCATCACTCAAAATTTGCATATATCGAGCGAGAATGATGAAATCAATGTTATGGTCTGTCATTAATTTTCGCTGCGCGGCTTCCTGTTTCGTTTTATTTGTTTGGTTGATTTCAAATTGGTAAAAAGGGATATCATATCGATCTGCAACTTGCTTGTGCATGGCATGATTTGATACGATTAGGGGAATTTCCACTTGCCACTCGCCAGAGTAATGGCGCGAAAGAATATCATACAAGCAATGCGATGCTTTGGAAACGAAAATGGCCATCCTTGGCTTTTTATCTGTGAAATGTAGCTGCCAATGCATGTCATATTGTGAGCCAATTTGTACAGCAAAAACAGTGGCGATCTCCTCTTTCAAAATGGTAAACCCGTCAAGCTCCCACTCTACACGCATGAAAAAAGTTTTTTCCTGCTTATCAACATGTTCGTCTAGGTCAATAATATTGCCCTCATTTTCATATAGGAAGTTGGTGATGGAACTCAGTAGACCTTTTCGGTCATTACAGTGGATGAGTAGGATGGCGTGGTTTTTTAAGCCCATAATTTTGGTTTTTTAATTCTGGGGCTAACTTTTATGAATCTAAAATTAGTTAATAAATTTCTTTAAAAGGAGGGAAGACGCCATTTGAATTTTACCGCCAAGACTCGGATGATAATAATGCTGCTACAGGCAAGAATAACTACGAGCGTTGATGACAATGCGAATTGCTTCAATAAGAAATAAAGGAAGCCGCCAATAAGGCATGTCACGGCATAAAAATCTTTCCGAAAGATCAAAGGAATTTCATTGCAGATAATGTCTCGAATTACCCCACCGAAAACTGCCGAGATCATACCCATCATTACGCAAATGACCGGGGAGACACCAGCATTTAAGGCCTTTTGCAACCCGAGTATTGTAAAGACGGCAATGCCAATGGTATCAAAAAGGAAAAATGTTCTACGAAGTTTCTGTACATACTTTCTAAATATTAGCGCGAAAACAATACCCAGTAATATCATCAGCAGGTAATTGATTTCCGTAATCCATCCCACGGGAGTTTTTCCAAGTAATAAGTCACGTAATGTGCCTCCGCCCAGTGCGGTAATAAACGCGACGGAACTAATACCAAAAACGTCCATTTTTTTGTCAGATGCTGTTAGCGCTCCAGAGATGGCGAAAACCATCGTTCCAAGAAGGTCTATGATGTAGAGTGTTTTCATTTCTTCTGTGAAGTTACTTGGAATATTTCGTGAGTTAATTGTAGTGGTGAACCAACGCTCAGGTTTTAGGAAAACTGCTTGTGAGTTGAACGGAAATCCTTACTTTAAGTAGGTGCTTGACGTAGTGGATTCAACACAGCTTGGTCTTTTCATTACAACC
>JBLIIJ010000022.1:0-45800 GCA_047635055.1 Cyclobacteriaceae bacterium
AAATAAAATTAATGGAGCGTGGCGTTGATCCTGGGGACATGAGACTGAGAGAAGAAAGTGTAAAATATGCTGGACTTTCTCTGGGAAGTATTGGTTCTGCGGTCAAAGAAATTCAACAGATACTTTATGATAGAGGCTATAAAATACCCGTTGATGCGGTATTCGGTATTGCGACGCTGGACAGTCTAAAATCTTTTCAAACAAAAAGTGGGTTAATTTCATCTGGAATTATGGACTATCAGACTTACAAAGCGCTGAAAAAATAAAAGGCCGATATATTTAAAATAGATCGACCTTATAAAATTTGGTTGATTAAGATTCCTTTAAGGATGAGAAATCAAAGGTTTCTAAAAACTTAGTGGTAAAATTTCCTGATTTAAAAGCAGGATCATCCATCAATTTGATATGAAAGGGAATGGTGGTTTTGACACCTTCAATTACCATTTCTTCTAAAGCTCTTTTCATGCGAACCAAGGCTTCTTCTCTAGTTTGGGCTGAAACAATAAGCTTAGCAATCATTGAGTCGTAGAATGGAGGTATGACATATCCAGCATAAACGTGGCTGTCAATTCTCACACCATGTCCACCTGGGAAGTGTAGGTTCGTGATTTTTCCCGGACTTGGTCTAAAGTCATTGGCAGGGTCCTCTGCATTAATTCGACATTCTATTGCATGTAGTTGAGGATAATAGTTTCTACCTGAAACTTCCGTACCATTTGCAACCTTGATTTGTTCTTTTATTAAATCAAAGTCTGTTACTTCTTCCGTAATTGGGTGCTCAACTTGAATACGCGTATTCATTTCCATGAAGTAAAAATCTCCATGCTTATCAACTAAAAACTCCACTGTTCCTGCACCTTCATAACCTATAGCTTCTGCACCTTTGATGGCAGCTTGCCCCATTCTCTCTCTTAGTTCTTGCGAAACAATAGGAGAAGGTGTTTCTTCTGTTAGTTTCTGATGTCTTCTTTGTATTGAACAGTCTCTTTCAGATAAGTGACAAGCTTTACCCTTACTGTCACCAATAATTTGAATTTCAATATGACGCGGCTCCTCTATAAATTTTTCAAGATACAAGGCATTGTTACCAAAAGAAGCTGCAGCTTCCTGTCTTGCATCATCCCAAGCTTTTTGAAAATTGGATTCTGACTCAACATATCTCATGCCTTTTCCACCACCACCGGCAGTTGCTTTTAGCATGATAGGATAACCTACGTCTATGGCTAATCTCTTACCCTGGCTAACACTTTCGAGCAAGCCCTTTGATCCTGGTATTGTTGGTACACCAGCCTTTTGCATGGTTTCCTTAGCGGTAGCTTTGTCTCCCATGTTATTGATCATATCGGCACTAGCTCCAATGAACTTAATGTTATATTCTTCACACACTCGTGAGAATTCTGCATTTTCTGCTAAAAACCCATATCCCGGATGTATCGCATCAGCGTTGGTGATTTCAGCGGCTGAAATTATTCTTGGGATATTCAAATAGGACTCTTTGCTAGCTGGAGGTCCGATACATACGGCTTCATCTGCAAACTTGGTATGTAAACTATCTTTGTCGGCAGTAGAGTATACAGCGACAGTTTTAATACCCATTTCTTTACACGTACGAATAATACGTAATGCTATCTCACCTCTATTGGCTATTAGTATCTTCTTAAACACGATGATATTGGTCTATGATGGGTCTACTAGAAATAAAGGCTGGTCAAATTCAACTGGCTGAGCATCTTCGACAAGGACCTTTACTATTTTACCTGAGATCTCAGATTCGATCTCATTAAACAATTTCATGGCTTCAATGATGCAAACAGGAGTTCCTGACTTTACATTATCTCCGACTTTTACAAAAATCTCCGATTCTGGGTTGGCTGATCTGTAGAATGTGCCAATCATTGGTGATTTAATAGTAAGCAGATTTGCATCAGCAGATGAACCATCTGATGCTGTAGGGGTATTCGTTGGTTGAAGAACCGGTGCTGGCGCTACAGGTTGGACTTGCATTGGGGCGGCAGGTGCAATATGTGCTATAGTTGATTCTGGATTTCTTTTTACTCTAATCTTAAATTCTTCGGTCTCAATATTGACTTCTTCTAATCCTGATTCAGAAATAAAATCAATCAAATCTCTAATTTCTTTTGCCTTCATCTTTATCTAGTTAGATTTATTTTGGATTCAATGCTTTAATTCTAGAGCATCGGAATTAGTAATTTAGAAAAATTATTTTACCCGCTCTACGTAAGAGTTTGTTTGTGTATTTACTTTAATAACTTCATCCTGTTGAATGAATAACGGAACTTGAACTGTTGCACCGGTTTCGACTTCAGCAGGTTTTGTAGCGTTGGTGGCCGTGTCTCCCTTCAAACCCGGTTCTGTGTATATGATCTTCATTACGACATGTTGAGGCAATTCACAACCAAGTACCTTTTCGAGTTCGGCATGGAAAATAACATCAACTTCTTGTCCATCTTTCAAATATTGAGGGGCATTTATTAAATGTTCCTCAATAGGAATCTGTTCGAAGGTTTTACTATCCATAAAATTATAGCCAAAATCATCTTTGTAAAGATATTGATAAGGCCTTCTTTCGACTCTTGCCGTAGTTACTTTATGGCCAGCATTAAAAGTGTTGTCTAAAACTTTACCACTAGTTAAACTTTTCAGTTTTGTTCTAACAAAAGCAGGGCCCTTACCAGGTTTTACATGTTGAAATTCGATAATCGTGCACAAGTCATGATTATACTCAATAACTAACCCGTTTTTAAAATCTGCTGTAGTAGCCATAATAAGATGTTAAATTTTATGAATTGTAAGACCACTTTATCCAAGTTGCTCCCCAAGTAAATCCTCCTCCAAACGCGGCTAATACGATATTGTCACCGGCTTTAAGTTTTTTCTCATAGTCCCAAAGACAAAGGGGAAGTGTTCCTGCCGTTGTATTGCCATACTTTTCTATGTTCAGCATTACTTTGTCAGAGCCGATACCCATTCTTTTGGCCGTAGCGTCTATTATTCTTTTATTAGCCTGATGTGGGACGAGATAAGTTATGTCATCTCCAGTAAGGTTATTACGCTCCATGACCTCTGCTGCGACTTGAGCCATATTTGTTACCGCAAATTTAAATACAGTAGATCCTTCCTGATAGGCAAAATGTTCTCGCGCTGCAACCGTTTCTGTAGTGGCAGGTTTTCTTGATCCACCAGCTTTCATATGCAAATAAGGAGCGCCTGACCCATCAGATTTTAAAATAGAATCCATGATTCCATTTTCATCCTCGGACGGCTCTAGTAAAACAGCACCACCTCCATCACCAAAAATGATGCACGTGGTTCGATCCGTGTAATCAATGATCGAAGACATTTTGTCTGCACCAATGACCACTACTTTCTTATAAGTACCCGATGCAATAAAACTAGCACCGGTGGCTAAAGCATACAAAAAACCCGAACATGCAGCACTTAGATCATAACTGAATGCATTTTTTGCTCCAACCATATCTCCAATGATATTGGCGGTTGCAGGAAATGGCATATCAGGAGTGACTGTAGCACAAATGATTAGATCTATATCCTCGGGATTCGTGTTTGTCTTTTCTAACAAACCTTGCATGGCCTTAGCACCTATTACTGAGGTACCTTGGTTTTCTCCTTTGAGAATTCTTCTTTCATGAATGCCGGTACGAGAGACAATCCAGTCTTCAGAAGTTTCAACCATTGTTTCAAGTTCTTTATTGGTTAGTACATAATCAGGTACATAGCCATGAACTCCTGTGATAGCGGCTCTCATTTTTGACATTTTAAGACATAGCCGTTAAGCCATTACTTCTTTCTCCATTACCACTGTACCCTTATAGTAGAGTTTCCCTTCAAGCCAAAAAGCTCTGTGTGGTAGGTGTGCTTCACCTGTTGTTTGACAGATAACAAAAGATTTAGGAGTCGCTTTGTAATGAGTTCTTCTCTTATCTCTTCTGGTTCTCGAAATTTTCCGTTTAGGATGTGCCATTTCTTTGCGTTATTTATTTTCTTTTAATTTCTTTAATGCTTCCCATCGTGGATCTCCTGATTCTTCATTGGAGTCGTCCTCAATATCGGAGCTATATATCAAATCGGGTAAATCTTCACCTTCTAAATCAGGATGAAGCTTTTTCATAGGTACCGCCAATGAAATAAACTCATAAATATAATCCATCACATTAATGCTCGGGGCGTCATTTCTGAGCACTGTTACATCCTCGCTGAGCATATAATCTGAGTCACCAAATTTGATGATTGCTTCTTCTTCAGTTTGAATAGCGTAATCAAATGATTTCAAACTTCTATCGCAAATGAGCTCTACGCTCACATTGATGATGAAGTTTAAAGTCATCATAGTCTCGGTCTTGTGTAAGTCCAAATGACAGGAACCACTCCCTCTCTCAATAATAGCAAATTCAAAGTCTTCGAAAAAAGACTCAGGAATAGCAAAATCAAACTCGTGCATTTTATCGCCGAGATTAAAAATATTGATTTCAAAACTTTTTCTTACTTTTGATTCCATTGACCACTGTCAGCTAAAGAACCGCAAATTTAGCCACAAAACAAGTGAATAAAAAAGCTTAATTATTGTTTTTCAACCTAGACGATGTTTGATGATGTCATTAGCAAGAAAAATAGCACTCCTAAAGGAGGTTTCGTTCGCTATTCCTTTCCCAGCAATATTGAATGCTGTACCATGATCAGGCGACGTTCTAATAAAGGAAAGTCCTGCAGTATAATTTACTCCTTCTTCGAAGGCCATGTTCTTAAAAGGAATCAAACCTTGATCGTGATACATGCCTAAAATGCCATCAAAGTTTTTAAACTGCCCATTTCCAAAAAAGCCATCGGCAGGATAGCTCCCAAATACTAATTCGCCTTTGTTTTTGAAATGCTCAATAACTGGATTAATAATTTCGTTTTCTTCTTGACCTAATAGGCCGTTTTCCCCAGCATGTGGGTTAAGTCCTAAAACAGCGATACGAGGTTTTTTTATCCCGAAATCTTTTTTTAATGAGTTCAGCATTATTTCCAGTTTGGTGGTCAGCAGTTCTTTTGTAAGACTTTCGCTAACTTTCGATAGTGGAATATGGCCAGTAGCCACTCCAATTCGTAGATTTTCAGCAACTAAGAACATAAGGCTTTCTTTCGCTTCTGCCTGCTGAGTGAGATATTCTGTATGTCCCGGGAATTTGAAATTATCAGATTGAACTAAGTCTTTATTTAAAGGAGCTGTTACAAGTCCTTGGATATGGCCTTCCTTGAGATCATCTACAGCTTTCGCTAGAGATCTAATGGCGAATTCACCTGCCTCTCTCGATTCCCGACCTGGTTGCACATCTACAGGCGAATCATCAAAATTGTAGACATTCACCTGGCCGTGCCGAATCTTTTCTATACTCTTGGTTTGGTTGAAATTAAAACCTTGCATGTTGAGAAGTTTTCTGTAAAAAGAAAAAATACGACCATCACCGTAAATCACTGGAGTTACAAAATTGAATATTCTGGAATCAGAAAAAGTCTTCATTATCACTTCTGGACCGACTCCATTGTAGTCACCAATTGATATACCGATGACAGGTTTATAACTTTTATCTGAAGTATCACTCATATTTTTCTATTTTACAGACTTCTAATATTCAAAATTAAACTATCCTATCATTCTTGGAAAAGGTAAAACCAAAAAAGCATCTCGGTCAACACTTCCTTAAGGACGAAGGTATAGCGAGAAAAATTGTTGAACAGCTCCCAGCTGATGATTTTGACTTAATCATTGAAGTTGGACCTGGTATGGGCGTCCTTACAAAATATTTGATTGATGGATGCGGCGATAAATTCATTGCGATGGATGTCGATCAAGCCTCTGTCAATTATTTGAAAAAAAAATATCCTGATTTTCAGAACCAATTTCTATGTCAGGATTTTTTGGGATATGATTATACTAAATCTAATTCGCGTTTAGGGATCATTGGTAATTTCCCTTATAATATTTCTTCACAATTATTTTTTAGAATTTGGGAAAATCATACGAAAGTCGACAGTTGTGTGTGCATGATTCAAAAAGAAGTTGCAGATAGAATAGTAAGCAAAGAGGGAAGTAAGGTCTACGGCATTCTGAGCGTGCTTTTACAGGCATACTTTGATATAGACTATAATTTCACTGTAGAACCGCAAGTCTTTGATCCACCACCTAAAGTTTTATCCGCTGTTATTACGCTTAAAAGAAAGCAAGCAACCCCTGATGTTGATCAAAAATTCTTAAAAAGAGTGGTGAAATCTGCTTTTGGTAAGAGACGTAAAACATTGCGCAATGCTTTAAAAGATCTGAATTTGACGGAGTTTGATTTTACAGACGAGTTTTTTAACCAAAGAGCAGAACAGCTTTCAGTGGAGGAGTTTATCCAATTGACGAATAGACTTAATCAATGATTCCAAAGAAGGATTTACAGATATTTGAACTCTCAAAAGAATTTTTAGAGCGATTCCAGCAATCGCTGGATGGCAAGGAAAGTGAGTTTATTGAAAATATTCTTGAAGGCGTAAATCCTGCAGATATAACAGAGATCCTTTACGAATTCGATGCTGATGAATGTAGGTATGTTTTCAGCCTATTATCAAATGAGATCAATGCGGCAATTTTAATTGATCTTGATTCTGATGTAAGAGAGACGTTTATTCGGGAATTTGAGATTGAACAGCTTGCAGGTTTTCTTGAATTTATGGATTCTGATGATGGAGCCGACGTGCTTTATCAAATGCCAATTAAAAGACGGGAAGAGGTTATTCGATCACTTGAAAATGAAGAGAAGGCGAGTAATATTCTAGATCTTTTGAGATACGAAGAGGATGTTGCTGGTGGGTTGATGGCGAAAGAAATGATCCGCGCCAATGTCAATTGGAGTGTTCAGCAATGCATAGAAGAGATTAGAATTCAAGCGGAAAATGTGGAAAAAGTTTATTCCGTCTACGTAGTTGACGACTTTGATAAACTTTTGGGAAGAGTCAGTCTCAAACGAATTATACTTTCTAATGCCAATACCAAAGTGGAAAGTATATATGATAAGGATTTAGTTTCCGTGGAGACCTATATGGAAAACGAGGAAGTAGCGTCAATTATGCGGAAGTATGATATGGAGGCTATCCCAGTGGTTAACGCCCGAGGAAAGTTGGTTGGGAGAATTACCATTGATGATGTTGTTGATTTTATTACTGAAATGGCGGAAGAAGAACGTCAAATGATGTCAGGTATCAGCACAGGTGTGGAAGAGGATGACACTGTTTGGATGATATCAAAAGCTCGATTGCCTTGGCTAATTATTGGCATGGTGGGCGGTTTTCTTGGCGCTCAGTTTATGGGACTTTTTAAAGGGGAAATTATTTTAATTCCCGCTTTGGCTTTTTTTATTCCATTAATAACCGCAACTGGCGGTAATGTAGGGATTCAATCATCGTCAATTGTTGTACAAAGTTTGGCAAACCCGAATGTTTTTGCAGATACAATGGTTAGAAGGTTGATAAAAGTCTTGGTCGTTGCTGTTGTCAATGGGATAATACTGGCGGTAATGATTTTTGGTGCTGTGATTGTCTTTAATCGTGATCAAGAATTAGCTTTTACAGTCTCAATAGCATTGTTTTGTGTGGTACTATTAGCTTCCTTTATGGGAACTATTACGCCGTTGATATTAAATAAATTTGGTGTAAACCCGGCATTGGCGTCAGGCCCTTTCATTACGACAGCCAATGACCTTCTTGGTCTTGCTGTATATTTTTCAGTAGCCCATTTATTATACAATCTCTAATGAGTAAAAAAGTATTAATCATCGACGATATGCATGAAAGTATATCAGATATGCTAGTTTTAGCTGGTTTTGAGCCTTATTATCGACCAGATATCGCAAGAGTAGAAATACTCGAAATTGTTCACGATTATGAGGTAATGATCGTTAGAAGCAAGACTATCGTTGATCAAGAATTAATTAATTTGGCAACTAAGTTGAAAGTGATTGCTCGCGCTGGTGCGGGGATGGATAAGCTAGATGTCAATTATCTGGAAAAAAAATCGGTTAAAATTATTAATGCGCCCGAAGGTAATAGAGATGCTGTTGCTGAGCATGCCCTAGGCATGTTGCTCGCATTAAATCATAGTCTATTGAAGGCAGATAGTCAGGTGAAGTCTTTCAACTGGGATCGGGAAGGTAATCGAGGATTTGAGGTAAAAGACAAGACGGTTGGAATATTTGGTTATGGCTTTGTGGGCCAAGCTTTCGCGAAAAGATTATCCGGTTTTGAATGTAAAATAATTGCCTACGATAAATACAAGACACAATTTGGGGAGGAGAATATTCAGGAAGTCAGTTTGATAGAACTTCAAGAAAACGCTCAAATATTAAGTATTCATGTACCCTTAACTAAGGAGACAAAATCAATATTCAATGCCGAATTCTTAAGTAAATTTAAGAAGCTCGAAGTATTAATTAATACGGCAAGGGGCGAAGTGGTTGTATTGGAAGACTTGATAGAGATTTTAGATAAAAGAAAATTGCGTGGAGCTTGTTTGGACGTCTTGGAGTTTGAAAAGTTCAAAGAACTTTCTGAAACGCAAAAACGCACAATTGAAAAACTAAGCACCCTAGGAAACGTTATTTTATCCCCACATGTTGCAGGTTGGACGTTCGAATCGTATGAAAGAATCAATCGAGTTATTGTCGAGAAATTAAGGAAGTTAGATTTTTAAAAATGTGACCCAATACACAGAATGATTGCTATTCAAAAGCAGACAAATTATATTTGCAACCGAATAGTAAAAGAAATATCTAGAAACGGTCCTGACTGGGGCCGTTCTTTTTTGTTATAAGGGACACTAGAATAAGGAAACATGGAACTAAGTTATTACACTAAAGACGGGTTAGAAAAACTTAAAGCAGAACTCAACCACCTCAAAACAAAAGGTCGGTCTAATATGGCAAAACAAATCGCTGAAGCAAGAGACAAGGGTGATTTGAGTGAAAATGCTGAATATGATGCGGCGAAAGATGCACAGGGCTTATTAGAACTAAGAATATCTAAATTAAGAAACGTTGTTGGAAATGCGAGAGTGATCGATGAATCGACCCTTGATCATTCAAAAGTAGGTATTTTATCTATTGTGGAGATTAAGAATAGTAAGAACGGAGCACAAATGAAATACCAAATAGTAGCGGAAGAAGAAGCTGACTTGAAATTGAATAAATTATCTATCAAGTCCCCAATAGGGGGTGGATTGCTAGGTAAAAAAATAGGTGAAACGGCGGAGATAAAGGTGCCTGCTGGTACCATGGAATTCGAAATTCTGAATATTAGTTTTGACTAATGGCTACTATTTTTTCTAAAATAATTGATCGAGAAATTCCAGCTTATATTGTAGCAGAGAATGATGATCACATTGCCTTCTTGGATATAAATCCGCTCAAAGAAGGGCATACATTAGTAGTGCCAAAGGTAGAAGTCGATTATATTTATGATCTAGAAGATGATCAGTTAACATCTCTTCATATTTTTGCTAAAAAAGTAGCTAATGCTATAGGAAAGGCCATTCCTTGTGAGAGAATAGGTGTAACAGTGATTGGTTTAGAGGTACCTCATGCACACATTCATCTTATACCAATCGATGGCGTTTTTGATATGAATTTTCAAAACCCCAAACTTAAATTTTCAAGTGAGGAGTTTACGGAAACCGTTTTAAAAATTAAGAGCAAATTTTAAATTTATTACTTTGCCCTATTTGGATTTTCGCTTAAGAAAGCTTTCCAACTTTTTGCAGAGGAAGCTTCTCTGCCTCCCTGAAAGTGGTGACAAAGGGCAACAGCCAAGGCATCAGTGGCGTCCAATAACTTGGGGGCCTCTTTTATTTTCAACAATGTCATAAGCATAGCAGCAACTTGCTCCTTTGATGAACTTCCGCTTCCTGTAACGGATTGTTTTACTTTTTTTGGAGCATACTCGGTAATAGGAATTTCCCTTGAAAGGGCTGCCGCCATCGCCACTCCTTGAGCTCTGCCTAGTTTGAGCATTGATTGGATATTTTTGCCATAAAATGGAGCCTCTAAGGCCACTTCATCAGGATGATAATCAACAATTAAGCTCAAGACTCGCTCGTATATTTTCTTAAGTTTAATTTCATGATTGGGATATTTACTAAGATGAATCACTCCATATTGCAATAAGTTGAGCGAGCTCCCTTTTATATTGATCAATCCATATCCCATAACACTCGTTCCAGGATCAATTCCTAGAATTATTTTTTCTTTGGCAGCAGATTTCTTAAGCATCGATGCAAGTTACTCATACCACAGACTATTTTAAAAAGCATATTTGGACTGGTTTCAAAATTATTGGAACGACGGTAATCTTTGTTTTAATCGCCTTAAAAATATTAGAAAGCCCGATAGCGCTAAATGAGTTTGCAGCGAATGGAGTAGGCACAACCGTACCTTTAGTATTGTTGCTTTCTATTGTTAATTGGTTGCTGGAGGCTCAAAAATGGAGATTGGCTGTGCCTTCGGAAAAGTTATCATTAAAAGATGCAGTGAAAATAGTGTTGGGCGGTCAAGCGATGAATTGGATCATGCCGTATGCAACAGGGGATTTTCTGGTTAGATTAGCAAGGGTTAAAGATCGTTATAGCGTTGCTAAATCGGCGTTAATGATTCGTTTTATGAGCTTGATTATTACTATTTCATTAGGGACCGTGTCAATTCTATATTTTTTCCAAATACTTGATGAGCTTTGGTCTGCGGTTCTTTTTACAGTCTTTTGTGGTATCATAATTTCTTCATTCAATTTTTTGAAAAGTTTGGAAAGATTTAATTCCCTTATCAATATTACTATACTCAGGTATTTTGTTTTCACATGTCAACTCTATTTACTTATTGATTTATATATTGATCTTTCTGCTTTGCAAATATTCTTTGGCGTGGGATGGATTTTTTTCTTTAAAACTTTCACCCCAGGGATTTTAGGCAAAGCAGGCATAAGGGAAGCAAGTGGAATGGTCTTTTTTGAAAATATGCTCCCTCAAACCTCAATAATCATCATACCATGTTTCCTGATCTGGTTGATTAATTCAGTGTTACCTTCTATTATTGGTGTGCTGATTCTTATGAGGTCACGATATTCTTTGTACACATGATTATTGAAATCGCAATAGTTTTTCACGTAGTATTTTTTGTTTTTCTAAACTTATATTGGAAGAAAATGCCTTTTCTTAATAAAAGGTCAGCGAGTGAAAAAGCCATCGATATAAGTCTGTTGATAGCCGTGAGAAATGAAGAGTGGAGAATACGACCATTGTTAGCGTCGATCGCTGCAATTGAGTTTGATGGAAACTGGCAAGTAATATTCATTGATGATAACTCGACTGATAAAACCGAGCAAATAATCAAGGACTTTTTTCTGGGTAATGATCTAATTAATTTTAGTCTTATAAAGTCAAATGGACAGGGTAAAAAAGCTGCTTTATCTGAAGGCGTAGACCAAGCAAGTTATAATTACATAGTCACAATTGATGCAGATTGTACTTTTCAAGAAGTAATCCTAAAAGAGTACGCTCGGCTTTTTTCTCTAGATGTGGAATTTATCGCTGGTCCAGTAAGAATGAAATCGAGTAATTTTTTTGAGAAAATTCAAGCTGTTGAATTTGCAGGATTAACGAGTGCGGGAGCCGTACTGCTAGAAGCAGGAAAGCCGATATATTGCAATGGTGCCAATATGGGATATAAAAAAGCCACATTTAAACAATTGGAAGGTTATGCAGGTAATGAACACATACCAAGTGGAGATGATCAATTTCTCTTGCATAAAATGGTTGAAAAATTTCCTGATAAACTAGCCTATTTAAAAAGTAGAGAAGCCATGGTTTCGACAGGAGCGGAGGCGTCATTTCGGAAGCTTATAAACCAAAGAATAAGGTGGAGTAGTAAATGGAAAAATTTCAAATCAATTAAGATGATCTTGAGTTCTTTTCTTTTTTTTGTGGCTTTTTCATCCGTTCCTATCATTGCATTTCTAGCTATTCGGGGTAATATTAGCTTTCAACTGGCCTTTACTTTTATTTTATCGAAGTTCCTCGTGGAATGGCTCTTGATTGAGAGGGTTAGTTCATATTTTGGGCTAAAGAAGTTCACACTGGCAGTCCTTTGCCTTCAGATTATTTATCCATTTTTCATTATATTCTTGGCTATTGCTTCTACTTTTGGGAGGTACAGTTGGAAAGGTCGAAATTATGACAGATGAGGAATTTGATATATTAGAGGAGAGCTATTTTGTTACGAAATATAAGGATCTCTGTGAAGAATTGAACTTGCCTACCGCTGCATTGCATGCAAATTTAAAAAGTCTTCATAAGAAAGGGTGGATTAAAATTTTAACGGATGTGGATACTGAAGCAACTGAGACGCAAATCAGTAATGATAATTACGAGAACTATTATTTTTTGGCAACTAAAAGCGGACTACTCGCGCACAATTCCTAAATGCAAAAAGGGTTAGATATACGAGATCTTGAATTGAATGCATTGCTCGAAATTACCCAAGCAATAAACAATAACTTTTCAGAAGAGGATTTATATAAAATTTATCGGTTCACTTTACTGGCGGATCTGAAAGTCAAGAAATTGGCTCTTTTTGTGAAGGATGAGGATTGGATGTGTAAAGTGCATTTTGGCACAGAAACTAATTGGAGTGCCGTCGAACTGAATAGTTCTTTTTTAAATATCCATGATACTACCGCATTGAACGATACTCATGGTCAATATAAGATTTTTGATCATGCCCTTCCGGTCTCTCATAAGAACGATCTATTGGCAGTGTTATTCATTGGGGGTCTCCCAAATATGGAAAATGCCAATACGACTTTTTTGAAGGCTTTAACCAATATTATTATAGTTGCCATTGAGAATAAAAAAATGGCAAGAAGACAATTGCTTCAAGAAGCTCATAAAAAGGAAATGGAAATTGCTAAAAAAGTCCAGAACTTTCTTTTCCCGAAAACGCTTCCAAAATCCAATAGATTGAAAATTGAAGCTGTTTACTTACCTCATCAAGATGTTGGTGGAGATTATTATGACTACATCTCTATTGATCAAGATAAATTTTTGATATGTATAGCAGATGTATCTGGAAAAGGAGTTCCTGCGGCACTGCTGATGTCTAACTTTCAAGCGTCATTAAGAACTTTAATTAGAAAAACACAGGATTTAGAGGAGATTGTCTCTGAGTTAAATCATATCATAACCATGAGTGGAAACATGGAGAATTTCATAACATTTTTCGTGGCTATCTATGATTATAAAATCTGTGAGTTTGAATATATCAGTTGTGGTCATAACCCTCTTTATCTCGTAGAAAATAAGCAGATAACAGAACTTAATAATGGGACAACTATTTTAGGAATGTTTGACCCACTTCCTTTTCTTAATAAAACGGTTATTAAAGAAGTTACAGATTTCTTGTTTTTCGGTTACACAGATGGACTTTCTGAAGCGTTTAATAGTGAAGAAGAACAATTTGGTGAAGACAGGATCAAGGAAATCTTGATCGGTGAAGTTTATGAGAATTTGGATAACCTACATTTCAATCTTTTGAAATCGCTTGATGAGTTTAGAAAAGATGTTGGATATAATGATGATATCACAATTTTGTCTTGTCTAGTTCGATCATAATTAATGATTCGCTTTTATAAAGTTCCAGCGCTCGTTCGGCTAGCTTATCCAAATGTCATATGGAAAATAAATACGTTGAAAAAAGAATTATTTTTAACATTTGATGATGGTCCAGATCCAAGTTCAACATTAAAAATTTTAAATATTCTGAATAAATACCAAGCTAAAGCGACTTGGTTTTGTCTTGGTGAAAACCTTCAAAATTACCGCTCTTTGGCAACCGAAATTGTTTCTGAAGGCCATTCTTTAGGGAATCATACGTTTGATCACATTTCTGGCTGGGGCACTTCGAAGGAGAAATATATGGAGAGTGTTTCCAAGTGTCAAAAAGAATTAAATAAAATTAAGGTTGATGAAAAGCTATTTCGACCACCTTATGGCAGGGTTAAACATTCGCAGTTAGCATCTTTAAGCGATTTTAAGACATATTTTTGGAGCCGCACATCCTATGATTACGAACGAAATTTAAATGTAGGACAGTCTATTTTTAATATGACTATGGCTACCCCAGGAGACATCATACTTTTACACGACAAAGCTGCTACAATCAGAAACACACAGGAATTATTGGAAGCCATTTTAGAACATTTCACAAATCAAGGATATCATTTTAATAAATTGCCGAAATGAATTTTATAGATTCTCACGCTCACATATTTACTAAAGAGTTTAATGAAGACATTGAAGATGTTATCGAAAGAGCCATAGGAGTGGGTGTTACAAAAATATGTATGCCTAATATCGACCATGAGAGTATTGATAATATGCTGGAGTTAGAGGCAAGTTTCCCAGATAATTGTTACGCAATGATGGGTTTGCATCCATGCTCTGTTACAAAACATTTTGAGAAGCAATTGTATGAAGTAGAAGATTGGTTGTCCAAAAGGAAATTTATTGCATTAGGGGAGATGGGAACCGATTTATTTTGGGATAAATCTCTTTTTGAATATCAAAAAGAGGCATTTAAAATTCAATGTGAATTGGCCTTAAAATACGATTTACCAATAGCGATTCATTGTCGAGAATCAATTGATGAAACTATTGAGTTAGTCAAACCTTTTGCGGAAAAAAAACTGAAAGGAGTGTTTCACTGCTTTACTGGAAATTTGGAGCAACTGAAGCAAATAGAGGATCTTGGCTTTTGTGTAGGGATTGGTGGAGTTGCTACTTTTAAAAATGGCGGGTTGGAACAAGTTGTACGTACTGTTTCTGACGATAAATTGGTGCTTGAAACGGACAGTCCATATTTGTCTCCAGTTCCATTTCGGGGAAAGCGCAATGAACCTGTAAGAATTTATGATATTGCTAAAAAAGTGGCAGACCTTAGAGATGTGAATATTTCAAAAATTGCAGCTATGACCACTAAAAATACTAAAATACTATTCAAATTGACCTAATGAATTATAAAATTGTCAATATACGCACCTCATCCAAGGTTAATCCAAATGACTCTGTTTTAATTGTATATACTGGTGGAACCTTCGGAATGGTGATGGATAGAGATGGTTCGCTAGCCCCTTTCAATTTCGGGAAGGTTATTGAAGAAATACCTGAACTTAAGGCGCTTGATCTTAGAATTACAGTCATATCTTTTCCAGAGCCACGGGATAGTTCAAATATTAATCCTGCAGATTGGCAGAATATGGCTTTTATCATCTACGAAAACTACGCTCAATATGATGGTTTTGTTATTCTACATGGTACTGACACTATGGCTTACACAGCAGCCGCCTTAAGTTTTATGCTTAGAGGCCTAAATAAGCCAGTGATTTTGACAGGAGCACAAATTCCAATTGGTATGATTCGTTCAGATGCCAGGGAAAATTTAATTACAGCATTAGAGATTGCTTCGAAAAAGAAGAATGATAAATCCGTAGTTCGAGAAGTTTGCATTTACTTCAATTTATATCTCTTGCGCGGAAATAGGGCCCAGAAGATAAAGAGTAGTATGTTTGCTGCTTTTGAATCTCAGAATTATCCAGTCTTGGCAGAATCAGGTATTAATATTGAGTACAATTATGCTCATTTGAATGCAGGATTAAAAAAAGAAAAATTTAAAATATTAGGTGGGTTTGACGATAATGTGGCCATTCTTAAAATTTTTCCAGGAATTAATAGAATAACGATATCTTCAATATTGAGAAATCAGCAATTAAAGGGATTAATACTCGAAAGTTATGGCTCTGGAAATACCATGAACCACGATTGGTTCCTAGATGAATTGAGGAGTGCCGTTAAACGGGGCATTATTATTTTCAATGTAAGTCAATGTAGCGGTGGAGAGGTAGTACATGGTCGTTACGAGACGAGTAAGCAATTAAACGAGATTGGCATTGTAGGCGGAGGGGACATAACCACAGAATCTGCGATTGTCAAGTTGATGTTCCTTTTGGCAAATGAAAAAGACAATAAAAAATTAAAATTGAAACTAGGAACGTCAATTGTAGGAGAAATGGATGATTAGTCAATTCAAATAGCTTCAAAATTTGCATAAGGATATTTTTATTGATTTATTTGTCGACTTGTGTAATTGCAGGGCCGAATGAAGGAGAGGTGGCCGAGTGGCTGAAGGCGCACGCTTGGAAAGCGTGTATACCTTAACGGGTATCGAGGGTTCGAATCCCTCTCTCTCCGCAGTTCAGTATTAATTAATATATTTACGAAATCATAAAAACAAAACTTAACCGAAGACGACCAAACAGATTATGAAAAAGTTATTTACTCTTTTGATGTTAGCAGGTGTTTTTACCTTCTCTTCAATTACCGCAAAAGCACAAGATGGTGATTCCACTTCTATGGAAGTTGACTCGGCAGCTGTTGATTCAAGTGCTGTAGCTGAGGCTCCAGTTGAAGAAATAGTTGAAGAGGAGCTTCCTCCTGTAGAAGAAGAAGAAGCTGAACTGACATTTCACCAAGAAGTTAAGGACCAGTTTATACAAGGTGGACCTTCTTTCATGGGTATAGTACTCCTTTGCTTGATTTTAGGATTGGCTATATCTGTTGAAAGAATTATCCATTTAAATCTCGCTTCAACCAATAATAAGAAATTATTAGCCAGTGTTGAAAGTGCGCTATCTTCAGGTGGTATCGAAGCTGCTAAAGAAGTTTGTAGAAATACTAGAGGACCTGTTGCTTCGATTTTTGTACAAGGCATGATGAGGATGTCCGAAGGTGTTGAAATGGTTGAAAAATCAATTATTGCCTACGGATCAGTTGAAATGGGCAAGCTTGAGCGAGGGATGGTGTGGATTTCACTTTTTATATCCTTAGCCCCAATGCTTGGATTTATGGGAACTGTAATAGGTATGATTGATGCTTTTGATGCTATTGCTGAAGCAGGAGACGTTTCTCCTTCGTTGGTAGCTGGAGGTATTAAAGTGGCTCTTTTGACAACTGTAGGTGGTCTAATTGTAGCAGTAATTCTTCAATTGTTTTACAACTATTTGATATCAAAAATTGATTCGCTTGTGAATGGAATGGAAGACGCTTCTATTTCTCTTGTGGATATGCTTGTAAAGCAAAATTTATCTAAATAATACATTAACTATTAAAAGCTTAAAATATGGACTTAATAGATGTAGGATTATTCGGAAGTTACGTGCTCATACTAGTCTGTGCTATTGCGGCTATAGGAATACCATTGGTGCAAGCCGCTGGTGATCCTAAGTCGTTAATAAAATCAGCAGTTGGTGTTGGTACGCTAGTGGTAGTATTCTTAATAGGTTATTTGCTAGCAGACGGCAATGCTAAAGGCGCCACTGAATCTACTTCAAAGCTCGTAGGAGCAGGAATTATATCTATGTACGTACTATTCTTTGGTGCTATCATAGGAATCGTGATTACTGAGGTAACAAAAATGATAAAATAATGCCAAAAGGAGGAAAAAGACCACTTCCTGAAGTGAGTTCGGGCTCCATGGCTGACATAGCATTCCTTTTGCTAATTTTCTTCTTGGTAACCACCACGATAGCAAACGACAAAGGGATAATGATGCTACTACCGCCTCCGCCAGATCCACTTCAAGAGGATATTGATATAAAGATAAAAGAGAGGAATATTTTCAAGATTCTAGCGAATTCTAATGATTTACTTCTTGTTGAAGATGAACCTTTTAGAGGACCAATTTCTGATCTGAAAGATGAAGTAAAAAAGTTTGTTTTGAACTTTGGGAGTCCTTCAGAAGATGGAATGAGAGTGTATAACAGTTTACCATCGAAGATGAAAAGATTCGTGAATCAGAATGGTAAAAGTGAAAATTCGTCGGACGATCCAACAAGCGGAAATGCTATTGTTTCTTTTAAGGCGAATAGGGGTACGAGCTATGACTTGTACATTCAAGTGCTAGATGCTGTTAATTCTGCATACAATGAGATATATGCAGAACGCGTTGGAATAACGGCCGAACAGTGGTTGCAGTTAGATCGTGATGATGATATTCAGAACGATATGTATAAAAGAGCTCGTCAAGGTATTCCCAGGGCGATCTCTATTGCTGAACCTGATAAATAATATTGAGATATGCCAAAGTTCAAAAAGAGTACCGGTACCTCGGAAGAGATACCAACCGCAGCATTACCTGATATCATTTTTATGTTATTGTTCTTTTTTATGGTAACAACTGTAATGAGAGAAACTGATATTATGGTAAAGCAGCAATTACCGAAAGCGACTCAGTTAACAAAAATTGAACGTAAGTCATTAGTTAGCTATATCTATATGGGTAAACCTGCAAACTCGACTTTGTATGGCGAAGAGCCTAAGATACAAACTAACGATGTTTTTGTTACAGTTGAGGATGTCGTTCAGTTTGTTAATCAAGAAAAAGATAAGCTTTCTGAAGTTGAACGTGATCAAATTACCATGTCAATGAAGGTGGATACTGAAGTTAAAATGGGTTTAGTGACAGATGTTCAAGAAGAGTTAAGGAAAAGCAACGCGAGACGTGTTCTATATAGCTCTATAAAGACTTCAAGAGAGTAAGAATAAAAGAAAGTCAAAAAAATTAAAAAGGGTTCGCATTGCGAACCCTTTTTTTTGTATTCGGGTTTAGATGAGCTTTAACCTTTTGAGTTCTCGATCTTGATCTTTCTTTTTGATATTTTCTCTTTTATCATAAAGCTTTTTGCCTTTAGCCAAAGCAATTTCGACTTTTACTAGCCCACGTTTGATCATATATAGTTTGGTAGGCACTAGTGTAAGTCCTTGTTCCTCGCTTTTTTCTTTAAGTTTAGATATTTCACGTGAATGAAGGAGTAATTTTCTTTCCCTTGTAGGCTCTAAGATGTTAAATGACGTATTTAGATAAGGGGAAATTCGCATTCCTTTAATATATACTTGATTGTTTTTTATAAAACAGTACCCTTCTTGTAAGGAAACTTTACCCTCGCGGATAGATTTAACCTCCGCTCCTTCTAAAACAATTCCAGTTTCGAATTTCTCTAGAAACTCATATTCATAAGATGCTTTTTTATTTCGAATCTGAATGTCGTTTGAAAACCTTGTGTTTTTATTTTTCATGTTTCTAAAATGTCAAGCGTGGGTTAGGTGAGTCTTTTAGGTTACCACTTCTACCTGAACGGAATAAGTGATATCCAGTTATGGCTATCATTGCTGCATTATCTGTGCAATACTCAAAATCGGGAATATATGTTTTCCAGTTTTTTTCTATAGAGGTTTCAATAAGTTTATTACGAAGGCCACTGTTTGCGGATACTCCACCAGCAATGGCAATTCGATTGATAACTAAGTCTTTTGCAGCCTTTTTTAATTTTATCATGAGCATTTCGACAAGCGTATATTGAATACTGGCTGCAAGATCTTCTATATTTTCTACAATGAAATTAGGGTTAAGCTTTTGTTGATCTCTTAGGAAGTAAAGAATAGATGTCTTTATTCCTGAAAAGGAATAATCATAATTACCTATTTGGAAAGGCGTAAATTTATATTTCAACTTATTTCCTTTTTGCGCTAATTTATCGATTTGGGGCCCGCCAGGATAACCTAGGTTTAAAAGCTTTGCTGTTTTATCAAAAGCTTCACCTACGGCATCATCAATGGTACTTCCAATGATCTCTAAGTTTAAGAACGATTTGACAAGAACAATTTGAGTATGACCACCGCTCACGGTTAAACATAAAAATGGAAATTCAGGTTTGTCAACCCCTATAAAATGAGCAAGAATATGTCCGTGCATATGATTAACGGGCACTAGTGGCTTACCTAGCGATAACGCTAAACCTTTGGCAAATGAACTGCCAACTAAAAGGGCGCCAAGGAGGCCAGGGCCCTGTGTATAGGCTATAGCGTCTATGTCACTAAGTTGTATGCCTGATTCGGAAATAGCCTCGCTTACCACTGGGACTATGTTTTTCTGATGGGCTCGAGACGCAAGCTCAGGAACTACCCCGCCGTATTTTATATGAACGCTTTGGGTAGCGATTTTATTATTGATAATTTCTCCATCTTTGCAAATCGCTGCAGCAGATTCATCACAAGATGATTCAATACCTAGTATAATCATATATTAAGGGCAAGTTGGGAAATAAATTAGTAATACATAGGGGACTCAAGTATGTTAGGCGACTATTCTTTTGGTTGAGTACGATTGCTATGTCTTTACTACTCTTCTTATTTGTACTGGTTCAAACATCACAAGTCCAAAATTACATTGGAAATTTTACTATAGATAAGTTTAACTCATTGAGTTCTTCAAAAGTTTCCTTTGGGAATGTTAAGATCAACTGGCTGGACAATATTTCAATAAAAGAATTAAGAATAACAGACTATCGTGATAATATTTTATTTGCAGCAAAATCAATGACAATAGATTTTAGTGTTTCACAATTGTTAAGAAAAACTGAAGTGACACTTGATGAAGTCATTTTGGATTCTGCAAATTTCAATTTCACAAAGTATCGTGATAGTCTTGATATTAATATAGTCAAGTTTCTATATGAAATTAAAAAAGGAATAAACAAGGATGGTAATATTGGTGATTCAAGAGTATTGAAAGTTGCAAGTATAAAAATTTTGAACAGTGTTTTTAGATATGATAATAGGCAAAAAAAGAGGCTTGGTGACAAAAGATTAGATCACAGTCATATAACTTGGCAATTGAGTGAGTTAAATGCCAACAATCTTCAAATCATAAATGACTCATTGATAGTTGATCTGAGATATTTTAAAGGTTTAGATTCGTTATCGAAATTTGAGATAATAAATTTAGAAACAAAATTGACGGTATTTTCCAAAGGAATTTATTTCGATTCTTTGTTAATGCATACGAACAAGGCTGTTGTCAAACATCAATTTCATTTAGAATTTGATAAAATGTCTGATTTCAATTCTTTTAGCACTGCTGTATATATTGATGCAGATTTAAAGGACACACAATTGAATTTAGAGGAATTGAATTACTTTGTGCCCCATGAATTCCCAAACGTTAAAACAAAAATTACAACAAAAATTAAGGGAAGAGTAGATAATTTTAGTCTTAAAGATCTGAATATATCAATGGGAAAATCCAGTATTGAGGGATCAATATCGTTTAACGGCTTACCAAGGTTACAAGAAACATTCATTGAGCTAAATCTTCAAAAAAGCACTTTATACAAGGATGATTTTGAGGAATATTTATTCGATATACCTTTCGTTATATCTAAGTTGGAGATATCGGGTTCATTAGTTGGTTTTTTACATGATTTCGTTTCCTATGCAAAGGTAAAGACTGATTTTGGAGAACTTCAAATGGATTTAAATTTGAAAATACCTACCACACTGAGTGAAGCTAGCTATTCGGGTAGTCTTGGTTGTTCTGATTTCTTTATAGGACAATTAATTAATAAGAGGGAGTATTTTGGCAAAGTAAGTTTGGAAGGGAAAATAAGTGGAGCAGGACTTACTATGAATAATGCTGACTTGGAAATAAAAACACTGGTAAGCGCTGTTGATTTTAATGAATACCGTTATGATTCTTTATTCCTAAATGGAAGGTTTAGGAATAAGTTCTTCAAAGGTGATATCCATTTGATGGATCGTTCGGCGAGATTAACAGGAGATATATTCGTAGACTTAAATAAGGACCTTGAAGTGATTCAGTCAAAGATTTCAATAGAAAATTTTGACCTTCAAGCGACTAATTTCACTAAGAGCCCTTTAAGGTTAACATCGAATCTTAAATTAGATACTAAAGGCCTTGTTCTGGATAGTTTATTCGGTAAACTCATCTTAACAGATGTATTACTTAAATCTGATGTTGACTCTATGAATCTTGAGCTGATTAAGCTAGATATTATTCTTGATGAGCATGGAAAGCAAGTACAATTAAGTCTCCCTGAACTTGAACTAATTTTAAGTGGAAAATTTTCTTACAAACATCTTTTTGATGATTTTTCCATGTTTGTAAGCTCAATGAAAAATAGGATTGTTAATGATAAACATACCCCGATTCAGTCTGGAAATATTATTTCTCCTCCATACAGCGCGGACCTCACAATTGAATATGAAGAATTAGCTCCCTACTTGAAGTTCTTCCAACTGCCATTATATTTTTCGGAGAAGGGAATTGTGGAAAGTCATTTTGATAAGCGCTCGGGATTCAATTTTAATTTTTACACTCAAATTGATTCATTTGCTTATGAAGATATACGTTTATCGGACGTCATAATTGACGTTAATATCGCAAAAGGAACTAACTCAAAAGATATATTAGCGAATGTGGTAATAAAGTCTTCGAATCAAAATATCTATAACATTCCAAAAACCGAGAACTTTTTTCTAGAGGCGACATGGTATAATCAAAAACTCATTTTCGAATCAAAACTAAGACAGCCTACTACATTATCTTTTCTCGGCTTAAATGGATCGATATCTTTTTTGAATGACCGTGCTATAATGGTATTCGATAAGTCATCATTGATTTTTTGTAATAAGGAGTGGACATTGAATCCTTTTAACTCCATTAGTTTAAATAAAGGGGGGGTAGCATTTGACCGAGTGGAGATGTATGACGGAAAAGAAAATATCGCGATTAATGGAGAATATATGTATAATTCGATAAAAGATATTACCGTTGAATTAAATAAAATAGATCTGAAAATACTGAATTTATTTTCGACTCGTAAATTTGTAGGTAAGCTTACAAGCTTATTTAATTTTCACGCTTCAATATTTGACAGTCTGACTTTCGCCATGTCGTCAGAAGTACAAGGCTTGAGTATAGACAATGTTTTTATTGGAGATATAGTAGGGGTGTCAAACTATGTTGCAGATAGTTCATATTTGGATTTAAAATACGATATCAATCGCGATGCAGTCGACCGTATAAAATTAGTAGGGAGTTATAACCTTGATAATTTAAAAAACCCACTAGCATTAAATCTAGAATTTGACAGCACAAACATTGGTTTTATGAACCCATTTCTTGATAAAGCTTTTTCTGATATAGACGGATATGCCAATGGACTCATCGAAATTAGTGGGACATTAAATGAACCTCTTTTTAAAGGTAAAACTGAATTTAAAAATTCTGAATTAAGAGTAGATTTCTTAAATGTTTTCTACGATTTTCAGGGGGAATTATTATTTGATAATGATAATATACTATTTCACAACTTTACGATAGCGGATAAAGAAGGAAATGAAGGGGTCATTACTGGTAATATTGCTCATTCTGGGTTTAAAGAAACTACTTTAACTATTGACATTAATGCTAAAAAACTTTTATTGCTTAATACTTCACGAAATGAAAATAGTAGTTTTTATGGAACTGCATTTGGGACTGGCACAGTCAAAATAGTGGGGCCAGTGAATAATTTAAGTATTAAATCAAAAGCTACTACTGAAAAAGGGTCGAAAATTTTCATACCCTTGAGCTCCAATAATGTAGTATCTACCAAGGAGTATATATCATTTGTAGATCTATCGAAAAATAATGGTGCAGATAATCGAATTAATGAAATAGTTAATACCAATTTAGGGGGTATTACTTTTGACATGGATTTAACCGTTACTAATGATGCGTATGTCGAGTTGATTTTTGATATTAGAACTGGTGATATCATTAGGGGGAGGGCCAATGGAAACCTTAATATGACGCTTGATACTGATGGTCAATTTGATTTATTTGGAGGAGTTACAATCGATGAAGGAGCGTATAATTTTACTATTCCTAACCTCATAAATAAAGAGTTCAATATTTTACCAGGAAGTACCATTACTTGGTACGGTGATCCGTATGCAGGAAATTTAGATTTAGAGGCGACCTATCGGCAAGTCGCGTCTCTAGGAGATTATTTTTTAAATACTGTCGAAACCGACGCTAATAACCGAATTCCATTTTTAGTCCAACTACAGCTTGAAGGCGATATGCTGTCACCTAATATTGGCTTCAATATTGATTTTGATCAAAATTTATCTAATGTCACCATTCGAGATGAAGAGGTTATCAGCTCTTTGAATGAAAATGAGCAAGAATTAAAAAGACAGGTTTTTAGTCTGTTGATTCTGAAAAAATTCTCACCTCAAAATACATTTGCAGTTGGAGGGGATGCATTTGGAAGCTCGGTAAGTGAGTTTTTAAGCAACCAGTTCTCGTATTTTTTAAGTCAAGTCGATGAAAATCTAGAATTGGATTTTGATATTGGCTCTTTGGATCAAAATGCTTTAAATACTTTTCAGCTAAGACTGTCATATACTTTTTTGGAGGGTAGGCTAAAGGTAACGGGCGGGGGGAAAACCGATGCTAATGAAACGTCAAATCAGTTTCTAGGAGATTGGTCTGTCAGATATGCTTTAACCGAGGACGGCCAATTGCTCATTCGCGCTTTTAGTCAGAACGAACAGATAATCGATGAATGGCAAAGAGAAACTGGGCTAAGTCTTCAATTTGTTAAATCTTTTGATAATCTAAAAGAATTGCTATTGAAAGCCCAAAAGAAACCCGGGTTGTAATAAAACGAGATATTAATATTATTCGAACATAGTTGTTTTTTTAGAGTTTCGAAACCATGGAGAAAATCAATATTTTTTGGCATAGAAGAGATTTAAGAACTTCTGACAATGCAGGTCTATATTATGCACTCAATGATAGTTTGCCAGTTCTTCCTATATTTATTTTTGATACCAATATTCTTGATAAGCTTGAAGATAAGCATGACGCCCGTGTTCAATTTATCCTGAATCAATTAGTCAGAATAAATAAAGACTACCAAAATCTAAAGTCTGGTTTGATGGTCTTTAATTGTAGTCCTGAGAAAGCCTTTCAAACGCTCATGGAGAAATATGAAGTAAATGCTATTTTCACAAATAGAGACTATGAACCATATGCCAAAGAGCGAGATCAACATATTTCAAGAAAGCTCAATGATAATGGTATAGCTTTTCATGATTTTAAAGATCATGTCATTTTTGAAAAAAGAGAAATATTAACGGATAACAAAGAACCTTATAAGGTTTTTACGCCTTATAAAAATAAGTGGCTTGACAAGCTCTCAAAAAATAAGCTTGAAGAATTTAACACTGATCAATGTTTAAATAATCTTTTTCAATATGATAGTGAGGCATTGCCATCTCTTGAAGATCTTGGGTTTAAAGAGTCAAAGATTCAAATTCCTGGAAACTCGATAAAAGAAGAGATAATAGTTAACTACGGGGATGATCGTGACTACCCAGCTAAAAATGGAACATCTCGTCTAGGGGTGCACTTGCGATTCGGTACAGTAAGTATTCGCTACGCAGTAAAACACGCTAGAAATCTCTCAGAAATTTGGCTAAGTGAATTGATCTGGCGCGACTTTTATATGATGGTGCTTTCAAATCACCCAAATGTTGTGGGTAATGCTTTTAAGCCAAAGTATGATAGAATTCCTTGGATTAACAATCAAGAACATTTCGATAAGTGGTGCGCAGGAAAAACTGGCTACCCAATAGTCGATGCTGGGATGAGAGAACTTAATGCAACAGGCTATATGCACAACAGGGTGAGAATGGTTGTCGCAAGCTTTCTAACTAAACATTTGTTGATTGATTGGAGATGGGGTGAGCATTATTTTGCTAAGAAGTTATTAGATTTCGAACTGTCTAGTAATAATGGCGGTTGGCAATGGGCTGCAGGCACAGGGACAGACGCACAGCCATATTTTCGAGTCTTTAACCCAACGAGTCAACAGGATAAGTTTGATAAGCAGATGGCATATATACAGAAGTGGATACCTGAGATTAATACTAGTCGATATCCAGCGCCAATAGTGGAACATAAGAAAGCTCGCGAACGCGCTATAAATACATATAAAGAAGCTGTTTCATAGCCCAAAATTATGTAGCTTTTGGAAAAATTTTAAAAAATGAATTTTACTGCGTTTAGTCAAAAACTTGCGAACGATATAGACGGTGAGTATACCGAATATGATTCTAGACATTCCGTCTTTATCGTACCGCTTAAAGACAAGAGATTTCAGACGGTTATAGCTCGCATAGTTGAAAGCGAAAAGTATGGAAAAGAAGTTGTGAAAGTGACTTCAAAAGTATGCGAAGTGGCGGCACAACAAATTGATTTTGTAAAGGCACTAGAGGCAAGTACAGAATTAGTTCATACAAGGTTTATTGTTGAGGATGGTTATCTAAAAACCGAGGCTTCTTTCTTTTTGGACAACCTAACGGATAGTCTTATTAAGGAAATGATACTTGAAGTGACGTATACTGCCGATGAGTGGGAGTTTATAATCACAGGTCAGGATAACTTTTAAAAAAAAACACAAGTCGGCTCACCGTCGCGCTATTAAAGCGGGAAGGAAAGTCCGGGCAGCATAGAGCATCGTACTTCCTAACAGGAAGGAACTCTTTGAGTTACAGAAAGTGCAGCAGAAAATAAACCGCTTCATTTTTGGAGTAAGGGTGAAAAGGTGAGGTAAGAGCTCACCGCGTATATAGTGATATATATGGCAGTGTAAACCTTACGAGCTGAAAGGTCAAATAGGTTTTGTATGGAGTTGCTCGCTCCTTTGACAAAATGGGTAGACCGATAAAATCAATTGGTGACAATTGAATTAGATAAATGGTGGGCATTCGATTTTCGAATACAGAACCCGGCTTATAGACTTGTTTTTTTAAATTATATTATGGCAAAAATCCTCATTGTAGATGACGAAAAAAACATCAGAGATACGCTAAAGGAGATTCTTGAGTTTGAAAAATACCAAACCATAGAAGCTTCCAATGGTGAGCAAGCTTTTGAGGTTTTAAGCTCAGAGAAAATTGATGTTACACTTTGTGATATCAAAATGCCTAAGTTAGATGGAATTGAGCTTTTAGAGAAGGTGGCTGAAGAAGGTATAGATACCCAATTCATCATGATATCTGCTCATGGAAATATCGATACAGCTGTGGAAGCTACCAAGTTGGGTGCTTTTGACTTCATACAGAAGCCACCTGATTTGAATCGCTTATTGATAGCAGTACGAAATGCTATCGAACATGGTAGTTTGAAACAACAGACCAAGGTTCTCAAGAAAAAGGTACAAAGGCAAAGTAATATTGTTGGTGATTCTGCTTCGATTACGGAATTACACGAGATAATTAATAAAATTGCTCCAACTGACGCTCGTGTATTGATTTTAGGGGAAAATGGCACAGGGAAGGAGTTAGTAGCTAGATCACTACATGATAATAGTCTTAGGTCTAAAGGAGCATTTATCGAAGTTAATTGTGCGGCGATTCCATCTGAGCTTATTGAAAGTGAGTTATTTGGTCATGAAAAAGGTTCATTTACTTCCGCTCACAAGCAACGAATAGGCAAGTTTGAACAGGCCAATGGAGGCACTCTTTTTCTTGATGAGATTGGAGATATGACATTGTCAGCGCAAGCCAAAGTACTTAGAGCCTTACAGGAAAATGTGATTACCAGAGTAGGAGGGGAGAAATCAATTAAAGTAAATGTGCGTGTACTAAGTGCTACTAATAAAGATCTGTCTCAGGAAATTTCCGATAAAAGATTTAGGGAGGATTTGTATCATCGCTTGAGTGTAATGATCGTTAGGGTTGTTCCACTTAGAGATAGACCTGAGGACATACCGCTGTTAATCTCCCATTTTTTAAAATTGATTAGCGAGGAATATGGTTATTCAATAAAGATGATCGACAGTAAGGCCGTAGACCTGTTGAAAAGCTACAATTGGTCGGGAAATATTAGAGAATTAAGGAACATAGTTGAAAGACTGATTATTATGTCTAATCAGCCTTCTATATCCCAAGAGGATGTTAAAAAATATGTAGAGATCTAATTAAACTTTCGCTTCTACTTGGTCTGCCTTGTCCAAGTTAACATCAGCATAAGTTGGACAGGTTTTTTGTGTACAAGCTGAAGCGCCAGCTAAGATTAATCCTATTATTAAAACTTTTAATTTCATGACGATGTGTTTATAAATGGCTGCATTTAGCCTAGATTCATATCAAAATTAGGCTTTGTTCCTCTTCTTTACAAGTATTTTTCTACTAAATATCTTGAATAGGAATTATACAAGAAGGCTACATCCACGAATGTCAGAATTGTCAAACCTGCCTAATACTTCAAAATGTCCATTTTCTCTCATTATACCAATATCCTTTGTTTCAATAAAGCAACAAGTCTCAATATTGGCTAAATCGATTATGTTAATTCCACCAGATTGATTTGGGGCTTGTTGCTTAAAAGGATCATTAATATCTCGAATAATTACTCGAGCCCATTTTGGAAAACAAAGAGCCCCGTTCTTGCCATATGCTTGCGAGGTAATTTCCGTCATGCCATACTCGGACCAGATATCTATTTGTTCGTATTTTAGTTTTAGCAATTCAATAACCTCATTTCTAGTAATTTCTTTTTTTCTTCCCTTCATACCACCTGTATCCATAATAATGCATTTGTTGAAATTTGGGTGGGTAATGTTCCCATCTAGCAAAGCATAGGTAACACCGAATATGATTTCTTGACCATTTGAAAGAGGTAATTCTTGGTTCTCCAAAAAGTAGCCACTTGATTCCTTACTATTTTTAATGAAAAAATCTACCATTGATAACAATGACGAATCTCCCATTTCTTGATAGGAAGGAAGGATAGCATAGATGTTTAATTTCGATAAGTCACCAAAATAGTCTTGAAATATTGACTGACTCACTAAATGATAGTAATTAATGTCACGTATGAAATGCTTACTTCTAGCTTGACCTGTTGTGCCGCTGCTCAAGAAAGTTTTTTCCTCCGACCAATTACCCGATATTATTTTTTGTGATTTGAAAAATTCTATAGGTAGGCAGGGTATTTGCTGCCAATCAACAATATTTCTAGGTTCTTTTTTTAAATACTTGCAATACTTTTTGTAAGTAACATTGAACTCGAATTGATATTGAAAAGCTTCTAGCGCCAAATCATTAAATGAGTGGTTGTCAGAAAAGATGCGAGATTTGAAATTTTCTATATCAATCATTAGTTATTATGTAAGGGACTTTAATAGTATTTTTGTTTTACAAATTAAAGAATGAACAAGCAATTCATATATCTAATCGGATTAATTCTATTCTTCGGAACAAGTTGTTTTGAGGATCCACAATTCTCTGAGACACCAGAAATAGATTTTAGAAATATTTATTTCTCAGATTTAGATGGAGAAAGTGATTCTCTAGTCTTGACTTTTTATTTTGAGGATGGTCTTGGTGACATAGGATTGTTAAATTTTGAAAATACACCTCCGTTTCATAAGTATAATCCAATAATTGATTCTCGAGACTTAGCTGTTACTTTTAGTGCCGTAAATGTTACACCTCCTTTATATATTATTGATTCTTCTTTTATAGTGAATAGAGCTCCTATTAAGGTGCTATTTAGTGAGACCGATAATCGACCGTCTTTCGATTGTAACGAGTACCAATATATTTCTATAGCCCGCAATAGTCCAAAGGATACATTTTACATATCCGAAAATCCATTTCACAATAACATTTATATAGATTTCTTTAGAAAAAGGAATAATGAGTACACACTTATTAATTTTGCTACCGAGTTTGGGAATTCAACGTGTAATACCGTTGATTTCGTGTCAAGGATACCGATTTTTGAGCCGGAGAGCATAGGAGAGCCGTTATCGGGCACAATAAGTTATGCGATGATATCATTAGGGTTTAAGCAAATATTTCGAAATGATATTATTAAAATACGATTCTATATCTATGATAGAAGCTTGAATAAAAGCAATATTGCTGAAACCCCTGATTTCTTTTTGGAAGATATTACGAGGTGATCTTTAAGGGACAACCTAATCTACCAACGCTAGAATGAAGTGTTTTCAGCTGAATAATGGTTTAAGCGTATTTGGCCTAACCTCACGTATAAGCTCATAAACACTTTCAAATACATCTTCTACGTTTGGCTTTGAAAAGTAGTCTCCATCCGTCCCGTAGGCTGGTCTGTGCTCCTTACCCGTTATCGTTATTGGTTTTGAATCAAGGTTGAAATAACCATTATCCCTTTCCAGAATATTTTGTAAGATATATGCAGAAGCTCCACCCGGAACATCTTCATCGATTATCACTAACCTATTCGTTTTCTCTATTGATGTGCTTATCATTCCAGTTCTATCGAAAGGCAATAAGCTCCGCACATCGATAACTTCAGCGTTTATTCCAAACTCTTCAAGTTGCTGAGCTGCTTCCATTACAATTCTGCATGTCGAACCATAGGTGACCAGAGTGATATCGGATCCTTTTCTTAGTATTTCACAAATACCTAATGGCATTCTTATTTGAGAAATATTAGACGGCATTTTTTCCTTTAACCTATATCCATTCAGAGATTCAATGACTATCGCAGGGTCATCACCATCAAGTAATGTGTTGTAAAACCCGGCTGCCTGGGTAAGATTGCGAGGGACGAGTACGTGTATTCCCCGAACTGAGCCAAGAATCATGCTCATAGGAGATCCACTATGCCAGACACCTTCGAGTCTATGCCCTCTCGTTCTAATAATTAGAGGTGCTTTTTGACCACCTTTCATTCGGTAATGAAGAGAAGCTAAGTCATCAGATAATGTTTGAATGGCGTATAGTAGATAATCCAGATATTGGATTTCGGCAATTGGTCTAAGTCCACGTAGTGCAGCACCTATTCCTTGACCAATGATGGTTGTTTCCCTTATTCCAGTATCGGTAACTCTAATTTCTCCATATTTTTCTTGAAGCCCGGCAAATCCTTGATTAACGTCACCAATTTTCCCAACATCCTCCCCAAAAGCAAAGACGCGTTCGTCTCGACTAAAAAGATCATCAAAACCTTTTTGAACCACCTCTCGGCCATCAACTAACGTGGAATCTTCATCAAACTCCGGAAATACTTCTTTGGTTAAGAGTGGAGATTCCTGAGATTCGCTTACTAGATGTGAGCTATACTCGTTGTAATATTTTTCTCTCTTTTGCTGAATCCAATTGTGCAATGAGGCTTTCTCGATACTTTCTTCATTAACCACATAACGTATGGCTTTGCGGACAGCTCGGAAAATATCTGCTTTAAGTGGATTTAAACTTGATTTTAATTCACTTTTTATAACCCTAATTTTCTCTTGTTCTTGAGAGACTAATTCTAGCTTTTGGAGTAAGGATAAGGCTTGATTCAAATCTTCCTTAATATCTACAGTAAAATTTTTCCAAGCTTTTTCCCTTGCCTTTTTTGCTTTCTGGCGTGCTGTCTTTTCAATTATAGCGAGTTCATTTTCATCGGCAATGTCACTTTCTAAAATCCATTCTTTCATTTTGAGAATGCAGTCGTGTGCTTTTTCCCATTCTAGCCTTTCTTTCGGCTTGTATCTTTCGTGGGAACCAGAGGTACTATGACCTTGCGGTTGAGTCATTTCTTCCACATGTATCAAACAAGGGACATGGTGAGTTCTTGACAGTTCAACAGCTTTTTTATATGTTTTTAATAATTCAGGATAATCCCATCCTCGAACATTAAAAATTTCAAAACCTTCACCATCCTCATTTCTTTGAAAACCGGCGAGCGCTTTCGATATACTTTCTTTAGTGGTATGATATTTTTGTGGAACCGAAATTCCATAGCCATCGTCCCAAATGGACATAACCATAGGTATTTGCAGTACACCAGCAGCATTAATTGATTCGAAGAAATGGCCTTCAGATGTAGAGGCATTACCAATAGTTCCGAATGCTACTTCATCACCATTATTTGAAAAGTCCTTTAATTCTGAAAGGTTCGGATTGTTCCGAAATAACTTCGAAGCATAAGCAAGCCCAACTAATCTAGGCATTTGGGCTGCAGTAGGAGAAATATCTGAGCTGCTATTTTTCATGTCAGTCAGCGTTCTCCATTCTCCCTTATTATTTAATGACCGAGTGCCGAAGTGACCGTTCATCATTCTTCCAGCTGAAGCTGGTTCAGCCTCTACGTCGGTATGCGCATATAATTGCGCAAAAAATTGCTCCGACGTTAAAGAATCTATAGCCATCATAAAGGTTTGATCACGGTAATAACCGGATCTGAAATCTCCATTTTTAAAATATTTGGCCATGGCTATTTGAGCCAACTCTTTACCGTCTCCAAAGATTCCAAATTTAGCTTTACCCATAAAAACTTCTTTTCGGCCGATTAAGCTATTTTCTCGGCTTTCTATGGCTATTGCATAGTCAGAAAGGATGTCTTGTTTATCAACTTGTAAAGTCTTTTTAGTTTTCGCGTCGTTCAAATTTGAAAAGTTTAGATTCACTAATACTGTAAATATAATAAATTTCAAGCGATTTCACTCCGTATAGAGCCATATAAAATAAAGGAATGATTGATTTAAAATGATTGTAAAGGATGTAAAATATTGAATTTACTCGAATATTAGAATAATATTTTGTTTCTCTTAAATTCGACGCTACTATTTATTGATTTCTTGAAGGTTGATATTTTAGAATACACATCAAAGTATATTTGCTTATTATTGGTAATCTAACTTCTTATAAACATGATAATAGGCGTTCCCAAAGAGATTAAAAACAACGAAAATCGCGTCGCGCTTACACCAGCTGGTGTAATTGAATTCACTAAAAATGGTCATGAGGTTTATGTCCAATCCACAGCTGGTTTAGGTAGCGGTTTCACTGACGAAGAATATACCGCGGCAGGAGCGAAGCTCTGCGATACTATTAGTGATACTTATGAGATCGCTGAAATGATTATTAAGGTCAAAGAACCGATTGAAGCGGAGTACGCGCTGATCAAAAAAGACCAATTACTCTTCACTTATTTTCACTTTGCTTCGTATGAGCCCCTCACAAAAGCAATGTTGAAACAAGGTGCTGTATGTCTTGCTTACGAAACAGTAGAAAAGGCGGACAGATCTTTACCACTACTTATACCAATGTCAGAAGTAGCTGGTCGTATGTCTATTCAAGAAGGTGCGAAATACCTTGAAAAACCTATGGGTGGACGAGGTATTTTATTAGGTGGTGTACCGGGAGTACGTCCTGCCAAAGTGATGATTCTTGGAGGCGGTGTAGTTGGAACTAACGCGGCAAAAATGGCTGCAGGAATGGGAGCAGACGTGACCATCCTCGACTTAAGTTTACCCCGACTTAGATATTTGGACGATGTAATGCCGGCCAACGTGAACACATTTATGTCTAACGAGTATAATATCAAGGAATTAATAGCGACACATGATTTGATCATTGGTGCGGTATTAATACCTGGGGCTAAAGCGCCAAATTTAATTACAAGAGAGATGCTTAAGGAAATGAGACCTGGTACTGTTTTGGTAGATGTGGCAGTGGATCAGGGTGGTTGTATAGAGACTTGTCGACCAACAACTCATGAAGACCCTACGTATTTCATTGATGATATTTTACATTATTGTGTCGCTAATATGCCTGGGGCCGTGCCTTATACCTCAACATTAGCATTGACTAATGCGACTTTGCCTTATGCGCTGCAACTCGCAAACAAGGGTTGGAAGAAAGCCTGTAAAGATAACCGCGAGTTATTAATGGGATTGAATATAATAAATGGGGAAATTGTCTATCAAAACGTAGCTGAGGCGTTTGGTCTTCCTTTTACTCCGGCGGAGAAACACTTGAATTAATCGAGATAATCTAATTTTTTGTAACCCATTGGAGACTAATCCAATGGGTTTTTTATTTTTCTATAAAATTGGGGAATGAATTGAGCTGTAAATAGCTCTTCTTTTTGATATTATATTCCCATATAAAATGCTTTAATCCATTTGTAACACTTATATAATTGGCACAGATTTCTTTATTATACTGGCTGATTTGAGTTAAGGTTCTCTTGTCTATTTTGATTTCGGGAGATTTACATTCTATCAGCATAAAGACCGATTGTTCCCTATTATTTATTGTAATATCCGATCTCTTTGAATTTTTGAAGTAAGAAAGACCTGTTTCAACATTCATTAGACCTTTAGGGTAATGTAAATGATTGATTAATAGGTTGATGAAATTTTGCCTGACCCACTCTTCTGGTGTGAGCATGATATATTTTTTCCGGATGGAATCAAAAATATAAGTAACGTCATCCTCGCATTTTAGTTTGTGTTCAAATGACGGTAGGTTGAGCTTAGCTAGATTGACCATGGGGCATTTTGACAAACCTGAGAACGATAAACCCGATAATAAAGAATGCTCCTAATGCCAAGGTACTATTTCGCATGCTTCCTGTTAGTTGTTCAATAAAACCATAGGAAAAAGTGCCGAAAACAACGCTAAGGTGATACGTTATGTCAAAAAAGGAGAAATATGAAGCATTATCGACGGTATCTTTTGGCACAAGTTTAGAATAAGTCGCTCGGCTCAAAGCTTGGATTCCTCCCATAACTAAGCCAACCAAAGCGGCCACCAAGTAGAATTCATAAACTGTGGTCACGGTATATGCGTAAATACAAATTCCAACCCAAATAACAATCATAACGCTTAAGGAGAATATATTTCCTTTTTTGCCTGATACTCTAGCAAAAAGGAGTGCTCCTGCAATAGCTACAAATTGTATTATGAGAATTGTGGGGATCAATTCACTTTGACCTAAACCGAGTTCTTTTGTTCCAAAAAGAGTGGCTAGGAGCATGATGGTTTGAACACCCATATTGAAGAAGAAAAAAGCAATTAAGTATTTCTTGATGTTCGGTTGAGTTTTAAGTGCAACTAGGACTTTTTTTAATTCTAAATAGCCATTAAAGAAAATGTTGCCAGTCGGGTTTTTATTAAAAATGTTATCTGGCAAATATTTGAAAGGTATTTGGGCAAACCCAATCCACCATATTCCAACCATTAGAAAAACTATTCTTGGAGCCGTGCCATCGTCTTCAAGACCAAAAGTCGTTGGCGATAGTAAAAGGACTAAGCTCATAATAAGCATTAAAGCACTACCTGCATATCCATAGGCATATCCATTGGCGCTTATTTTGTCGGTCTGATCTTCTGAGGCTATTTCAGGAAGGAATGCATCATAAAAGACAAGACCGCTGCTATAACCTAAACTGGCAAATACGACACAGAGAATTCCCCATTCGATATTGTGTTCGGTGAAAAAGAACATTCCCATGCAGGAAAAAGCACCGATAAATGTGAAAATTTTCAAGAAGAACTTCTTTTTCCCAGAAAAGTCGGCTATCCCTGATAGTAATGGAAGTATAGATGCAGAAAGTAAATATGATATACTTAAAGCGTAGCTGTATAATACGGAGTTGACAATTTCAAATCCAAAAAAATTGACTAAGTCATTGTTAGCCTCATTACTCGTGATTGCCGTATAGTAAATAGGAAAAATGGAAGTATTGATCACTAAATTATAGACGGAGTTTGCCCAATCATACATGTACCAGGCTTTGATGACTTTTTTATCATTAATCATGTGCCAAAAATATGTTTTATATGATTAAACTGAACAATAAACACCTAACCTGTATTGAATGAATGAAAATATGATAGAATTGAAAGAACAAAATATAGTAGAAAATGCTATATCCGAAAGAATACCAAAAATAGGGAAACATCGTGTTGTAATTATTGGAGGTGGGTTTGCTGGTATCGAAGTTGTGAGAGAATTGAAGAAATGTGACGTGCAAATTGTCATGATTGATAAGCACAACTATCATACTTTCATTCCTTTATTGTATCAAGTAGCTACAGCCGGTCTAAGTCCAGGAGATATTTCAAGTCCACTAAGAGAGTTTTTGAATGAGGGGAAACATTTTCATTTTAGGCTAGCGAAAGTCAAAAATGTCGACGCTATTACTAAAACGGTAAGAACAAATATTGGAGATCTTCATTACGATTCGTTGGTTATTGCGACAGGGTCGAGCACTAATTTTTTCGGGAATGATCAACTTGAAAAAAACGCACATAAACTGCGTGAGATAAGTGATGCGATAGCGCTAAGAACACAACTGATCGACAACTTTGAAGAAGCTTTAAAGGTAAATAATCAACACGATCTTGATAAGCACATGAATATTATTATCGCGGGTGGAGGACCTACCGGTGTGGAGTTAGCAGGCGCAATTGGTGAGTTAAGAAAGCATGTGTTGCCAGCGGATTATCCAGAACTTGATTTCAGACAAATGCAAATTTATCTTATTGAGGGGCACCATAGATTGTTGGCAGCAATGTCGGAGAAATCGGGTAATAGAGCTAGAAGGTATCTAGAGAATAAATTTGAAGTAAATGTCATCACTAAAATAAAGGTATCCTCTTATGAAAATGGATTAGCCATATTAAGCGATGGTTCTCAAATCAGAACAAATTGTGTGATTTGGGCTGCCGGAGTAAAAGGAAATGTGTTAAATGGAGTAGCAAAAGACGACCTTTATAAAGGAAGAATTTTAGTTGATGAGTTTAACAATGTCGGGTCAATGGACGGAGTGTATGCAATTGGCGATGTGGCTGCTATGAAGACCAAAGAATTCCCTGATGGTTTGCCTATGCTAGCGCCCGTTGCTATCCAACAAGCCTCACATTTGGCAAGTAACATCAAAAGAAAACTTAAAGGTGAAAGTTTAAAGCCATTTAAATATACCGATAAAGGTACAATGGCGACTATAGGCAGGAACAAGGCAGTGGTTGACGCGCCATTCGGTATAAAGTTGGGTGGGTTTATCGGTTGGTTCATCTGGATGTTTATTCATTTATTTTCGATTATTGGAATTAGAAGAAAGTTGCTAGTATTCTCTAATTGGGTTTGGAATTACTTGACCTTCAATAGAGGAAATCGATTAATAATAAGAAAGGAAATTGAATGATTGAAGATTCTTGGACGATTTTTTTAGAAAAGTTAAATATGAAAGTGTCTAAACTATCGCATGCAAACGATTGATATTTTGAATTACTCAAAATGTTTGTAAAACCTACTTAAAGACTACTCAGAACGCTTATTTTCGTGATAATTACTATTGAATAAAGTAAAATATGGATTATAATAATTGGTACCAAACTTACCAACCAGCAAAAAAGTACAAAAAAAAAGTCGCTTATTTCTCTATGGAATTTGCTATTGATCAAGCCTTAAAAACTTATTCTGGCGGTCTTGGTTTTTTGGCTGGGTCGCATATGCGTAGTGCTTTTGAATTGAAGCAAAATATGGTCGGTATTGGTATGTTATGGAGATACGGCTATTACGATCAGGCGAGAAAAGAAGACAGAACACTCGAAGCTAGGTTTGTTGAAAAAAACTATCCATTCCTCGTAGATACCGGAATTCAGGTGCAAATTTCAGTTTTAGATAATCCAAATGTGCATGTGCGTGCCTATCATTTGAAACCAGAGATATTTGGGTCAGTGCCAATGTATTTTTTATCAACATATGTGCCTGAAAATGATCATTTATCGCAGACAATTACAGATAAGCTCTACGATGCAAACGATTTAACCAGGATATCACAAAGTATTGTCTTGGGAGTTGGAGGAGCAAAAGTAGTAGAGGCCTTAGGAGGAGCGGATATATATCATTTAAATGAAGGTCATGGATTGCCCGCATTTTTCTATCTTAAAGACCAAGGTTTGACTTCCGAGAATTTCAGGTTTACGACACATACTCCTGAAAAAGCAGGAAATGAAGAGCGCGAGGGAGAGTTTCTTAATAAAATGGGATTTTTTGGCCGCCATTTGAATCAATCCGAATTAGCTAAGTATACTGTAAATGGAGGGATGCTTAATTATACTGTTGCAGCGCTAAGGCTATCTAAAATCTCTAATGCTGTATCAAAGCTGCACGCTAAGGTGTCTCAAGGAATGTGGAAGGATTTTGAAGGTGTGAGCAAAATAATTCCTATTACAAATGCTCAGAATCAGACTTACTGGCAAGATGAAGTTCTGAAAAAAGCTGTTGAGAAGAAAGATGAGAAAGCTTTTGACAAAAGAAAACAGGAACTAAAAAGCGATGTTTTTAAAATTGTTGCGGATCAAACTGGAAAAATATTTGATCCATCGGTATTAACCATTGTCTGGGCAAGGCGATTTGCTGGCTACAAACGTGCTGACCTACTGTTGAGCGATTTAAATCGATTGGAGAAAATTCTCAACAATGCTAAATATCCAATTCAAATAATATGGGCAGGAAAACCTTATCCTCGTGATTTTGAAGCTATAGACACATTCAATAGACTGATCAACTTTTCTCGAAATAAAACCAATGTCGCAGTGCTTGTTGGATACGAGTTAGCATTATCCAAATCACTAAAACTAGGGTCTGATATATGGCTAAACAATCCGAGAATCACGCGTGAGGCTTCTGGGACAAGCGGTATGACAGCAGCAATGAATGGATCTGTTAATTTGTCGACCGATGATGGATGGATTCCGGAATTTGCGAAGAACGGAAAGAACTGTTTTGTATTGCCTCCTGCTGATTTGTCATTGTCTTTAGCAAAGCACGATCAAGCTGATTATGAGAGCTTATATGACGTGCTAGAAAATAAGATATTGCCATTGTATTACGATAAGCCAGCGACATGGCATAAAATTGTTTTCCAAAGTATGAATGATGTACTGCCGGAATTTGGTAGCAATAGAATGGTGGAGCAGTATTATCGGGAATTATACGTTTAAAATTCGATTTTTTAATTTCAAATAAAATTCATTTATTTCAGGGGAATTGATACTTTTAGTATTGTAAAAAAATTCCCCTGAAAAAAATTCCTCAGATACAGCTTATTGGACTTGCAACACTACTTGTATTTATAGTTGTTGTAAGCAGGCTTTATATAACCGCCCGAATACATATCAGAAATAATGAGATTGAAGAAACGAGAAGCTCATTATTGCTCATCAAGAATCTGATCAACAAAGAATTTGATTCAAAACAGGAAATATCTTCACTCCTACTTGAAGCAAAAGCAATAAACCAACAGGAAAATTCGATTAATGGCACTCAATTAGTCACGGATTATCGTTTCGTCAATATTCCACACTCTTTTACGGAGATCAACAATAACGTAATTGTTCGTTTTGAGAAGGATAGTGCAGTTTCGCTAGCTTTCCACAACATCAAATTTCCTCATAAAGCGGTTCTCTTCGACAATAATTTTATTATTCAGACTCTAAGGCAAATCACTGATCCTCTTGATGGAAGCGCATACTTACTTTCAGATAAGGGCGTTTTTATCGCTAATACAGATAGTTTGGACAAGAGAAAAATACTTGCCCATGTCGAGAATCTAAATCTGGCCGAGGTAGGGAATAATATTTATAATGATTTGGTCGAAGATGGAAAGTTATTAAGGTTTATGACCTTAATAAATATTACGGAATCTCAATTTGTTGTATTAGTACTCAACGTGCCGGATGTCTTTTTTTACGATGATTTTGAGGATGTAAGTAGCGTCATATTATTCCTAACGACCGTCTGTATTATTTTGATTCTGGGCTTTATAGGCTTTGCGTCGTTTAAATACACCAAAAAAGAAACGGAGAAAACGGTCGTTCTAAACCAACTTCAAGAATCCAATGCCCAACTAATATCTTTTATTGAAAATCCTGGCTCAGTAAGTATTTTTTCGTTGGATAGGGATTTTAGGTACACAGGCTTTAATTCCCTACATGAAAAGGAGATGTTGGAAATTTTCAAAGCTAAAGTTGAGAAGGGCGCAGAAATATTCCCTTTAATTCCTGATAAAATGGTACAGCGTTTTGAAGAAAACTTGAGAAGGGCCTTGAATGGAGAGCACTTCACAATAACGTCAATGTACCGGAATAAATATTTTTCTCAGGTTTATAATCCGGTGTATTCTCGAGTGGGTAACAAAAGCGAAATTATTGGTTTGACTGGAAATATTTTTGAAGTAACGGAAAAGATAAAAGCGGAACAAGAACTAGAAAAATACCGATATCAGTTGGAAGAGTTAGTTGAGGCAAGAACAAGAGAATTGGCTTCTCAAAAAGATTTCTTTCAGAATATCATTGACCAAGTTCCTTTTTTGGTTTTCGTCCGAAATAGGAAAGGAGAATATGTGATGGCGAATAAAGTGGTGGCTAAATCTTTTGGCTTCAAAACAGATTACTTAATTGGGAAAAAGATTAGTGAAGCTCATAAGGATCCAAAAGAGGCCAATATTCATGTAAAGCAGGATTTAATGATTCTTGAAACAGGTCAAGTTGTCGAAGAGGAAAATTTCCAGAGGTATCCTGACAGTGCAGATAAATGGTATTTTTTAACTAAAAAAAGAATTGAGTTGGACAATGAATATTTTGTTCTAGGTGTTCAATATGATATCACATTTTTGAAACAAACAGAAGAGAGACTTCAAAAAACAAATAAAAGACTTCAGAAAACCCTACAAGATCTGGAAGTCACTCAGGTAAGACTTGTCGAATCTGAAAAAATGGCTTCTATAGGTCACTTGATGGCCGGCTTGGCACATGAGATCAATAACCCAATGAATTATGTCTCTGGAAATATTGCGCCAATAAAGAATGACCTAGAGGAAATTAAGACTTATATAAGAAAGTCAAATGCTAATATTCCTGATCATATTGAAGAGACTTTTGTAGAGTTGTCAGAATTAATCAATGCTGTTGATGAAGGCTCGGGTCGAGTAAAAGGGTTAATGTCAGACTTGAGTAATTTTTCATCTAAGAGTAAAGGGGAAAGGACGATTAGAAGTATTTTGGAACCTATACAATCCACTATAAACCTCATAAGTTATCAAATCAAAGATCGAATATCGATTGAACTGAGCTATGATGACCATTTACCAGCTGTGAATGTTAACTTGGCTAGCATCAAGCAAGTAATACTAAATGTGCTCAATAATTCCATTCAGTCCATTGCAGGAAAAGGGGAAATTAATATATCCGTATCAACGGAGAAAGCTCAATTAATAATCCAAATCTTGGATAGTGGACATGGTATTACAAAGGAGAATCTCCCCAATGTTTTTAATCCATTTTATACAACTAAAGATGTAGGTGAAGGGACTGGCTTAGGACTATCTATTTCATATAAAATAATGGAAGAGCACAACGGAAGAATTTTTATCGATAGTATTGATCAAAAGGGTACGACGGTTATTTTAAAATTACCAATTTAAAGATTAGCGCATGCGCTTTATTTTCCAGGTAAGAACCTTAAAAGAAGACAAGGCTCAAGTCCAAAGACGCTTCTTTTAATGGCTTATTCTACCGTCTCTAACCAATCAAGAATATTTTTAATTACAATGTCCCTTTCCGTGTCGTTGTGAGGTTCATGATAGACGTTTTCAAGACCTATCCAGGCGAGGTTGTTTTTTAGAGCAAATTGCTTTGATGCATTTGGATCAATAATTTTATCCGCTAACCCATGATAGCATAGACCTTTGATTTCAATGCCTTCTGTCCGTTGAAGTGTAATTCCACTTTCGCTAATTTCTTTGAACAGTCCAGCGGAGATTTGACTATGGACCAATGGGTCTTCCTCATATTTCTGCACTTCTATTGGATCTTTGGATAGCGAATTGGTGTCAAGATCATTTGGTTGAGTAAAACTGGGTAAGAGATTGGCTATAAAACCACCAATTGATGTTTTCCATTTTGGGGGTTCAAAAGCTAACTTCATCCAAGGAGCGGAGAGTATGAACGCTGAAATTTCATTTGTTGGCTTTTTCGCTACGAGACTGGCTACTAAATTTCCTCCCATGCTATGACCAAATAAGATCATAGGTATGTTGTTGTAATTAACACGGGCGACTTTCATTAACTCCTCGATATCAGCCAAAAGGATATCAAGATTTTTGGCATGCCCTCGTTTACCCTCGGACTGTCCATGACCCCTTAGGTCTAAGGCAAAAGTGGTTATTGAAGACTTGGCTAATGCCTCGGCTACATGATCATACCTTCCACTATGTTCGCCTAATCCATGAACAATACAAAAAATCTTTTCTGGATTGTCAATTTTCCAATGACGATAAAATATTTTTAATCCATCACGTGATAAAAAATGATCTGAAGTCTTGTTCATTATTCAATGCTTTAGGACTAATTTATAGAAATTATAACATTAGTCTTAATATAATTGATGCGACAATTTTTAGAAAAGCTTTTGTACTCATTTCCTGTACAACTTGTGCTCGTACATATTAGAAGAAATTTAGCATTGCTTTTGCTATGGGCATTATTTATAGCCATCATTTCAGGCAATTTTGGTAGAATCTATGGTGTAAATTTCTTGTTTCTAGATCCTGAATATATAGATCAAGTAGGATTTTTGAGCTTCTTTATCGTTGGTATTTGTTACAGTAACCTTGTGGTTGCTTTTAATATAACATGCTACATATTGGATGTTCATCGATTTTCGTTCATTGGTGTCTTGGAGCGACCGTTTACAAAGTTTTCTATTAATAACAGTCTTATTCCTTTATTGTCTTTTATCACTTATTTAGTGTTCATTGTAAGATTTCAATTACAGAATGAATACTCCAGTGGCGCAGATATTATATTTAATATAGCTGGGTTATTTTCAGGCATATCAATCATTTTACTCGTCTATTTTTGGTATTTCAAATTAACTAATAAGGACATTTTTAAGTACCTCACAGGTAGTGTGGATAAGACCCTTAGAAAATCAAAAATTAACCGTAGTAGGGTTATGTCGCGATTGAAAGAGAGTAAGCAGCAGTATGATGTGAAATATTATTTTGATTTGAAGCTAAAGCTAAGAAACTGCCAAGGCCTTCAAGATTTTTATGATAAGTCCTCCTTAATAAAAGTATTTGATCAGAATCATCTCAATTCTGTCATTATCGAACTGATTTTTATCCTTGTCATATTAGCCTTAGGCTATTTTATGGAGAACACTTATTTTCAGATACCAGCAGCAGCTAGTGTGTTGTTATTTATGGCCATCATAGTCATGACTATAGGTGCGGTTACCTATTGGTTTAAAGGTTGGAGTTCTTTGGTTGTCATTGTTTTCTTTTTAGTTACCAATTTTCTTTTTCAAATTGGTTTACTTCAGGGAGTTTATGAGGCCAAAGGGTTGAGGTATGATATAGCTCCTGCACAATATAGTATTGATAACCTGATGGATTTAAATTCAAAAGGGGTGATTCGGAAAGATTCCATTTCAGGCATAAGTTTACTCAATTCATGGAAAAAGCATCAAACCGATTCTATTTTTAGACCCATTTTTATTTGTGTTAGTGGAGGTGGCCAACGAGCAGCTTTGTGGACGGTCAATGGCCTTTTGAAGTCGGATAGTGTGCTTAAAGGCAGGCTGATGAATAAATCGGTAATGATCACTGGCGCTTCAGGCGGAATGATAGGCGCTGCTTATTTCAGAGAGTTATATAAACTTGGGTTGAAGAAAGATCCAAAACGGATACTTAGTAATATTTCAAAGGATAATTTGAATTCCATCATATTTGGACTTTTGGCAAATGATGCATTTTTTAGAATACGAAGGTTTGAATATGAAGGTATGACCTACAAAAAAGATAGAGGTTATACTTTTGAAAACAACTTGAATAAAAACCTTGAATTTGTATTTAGTACTAAGGTTTCAGACTACCGAGATTCCGAATTAAAGGCCGAGATTCCACTTTTGCTCATGTCTCCAGTCATCGCCAATGATGGAAGAACCTTGTATGTATCTAGTACGCCAATGTCATACATGAATATAGGCGGTTACCAATCTAATGTGCAAGAGTCTAAAATAAAAGGTATTGGTCTGTCCCAATTACTTAGTGAACATGGGGCTGATGATCTAAGTTTTTTAACAGCATTGAGGATGTCCGCGTCATTTCCATACATCACGCCAACGATTAGCTTACCGACCGAACCTAAGATTGAAGTTATGGATGCCGGAATAGCAGATAATTATGGAATCTCGGATGCTGTCAGGTTTATAATGCACTTTAGAGAATGGTTTGAGCAGAATACGACCGGAATCACTTTACTTATCATTCGCGATTCCAGAAAAAATGCACCTATTGACGCTCCTTCGAGCCCATCTTTAACAGATAGGCTTACTAATCCAATTTCTAATGTTTACAATAACTTGGGTAATATTCAGGATATAAACAACGACGATCAAATTCAAGCGCTGAAGCTATTGTTTGATAACCCGATAGACTTGATTTCTTTAGAATACAATACTGACTCCTACATTGATCAAAGTTATCTTATAGCGGCGAAAGCCTTGGAGCGAAAGCGTATGGAGCGTGCATCGCTAAGTTGGCATTTGACTACTCGGGAGAAGAAAAATATAATAGATAATATTTCACAATCAAGCAATCAAAACGCACTTTTGAAACTGGATTCCCTGTTTCATTAAACCAACCCTTTAGATACTATTCCCCAATGCCTGCATCGAAGAGAAAGCAATTATTCACCTTCATACCTTGCTTGCACCGAGGTTTTTGGTTTTGTGCCATTGCGTTTAAAATTGATCCATTTTTCACATATCACCTTCGAGATTTTAAAAACTATTTGGCTATTTCTTTTCTTTTGAAATAAAAAATGATGTCCATAGTTAAGCAGTTTAATGTGTTTCAGTAATTATCCAAAAATATTCGACGACCTTATCAATAAAGATTATTCGATCAAAATATACTTTCGATTAATTCATTAAACGGCATATTTATTCATTGAATTTTTTCAATTTTCCATTCAACTTTTTGATAAAATTAGTGAATCTCAAAATGGTCATTGAGCACCATTAAAATGATTAATTTTGTGAGTGTAACCCCTTAGACAATTAATAAGAAAGCCCAAAAATTCTAAAGCATGTCTCACGTAGAATCATTACCATATAAACCACAGAATCACGTTAGAATAGTCACTTCAGCCTCATTATTCGATGGTCATGATGCGGCTATCAACATAATGCGACGAATTATCCAGTCGACAGGATGCGAAGTGATTCACCTCGGTCATAATAGATCCGTTCAGGAAATTGTGAATTGTGCCATTCAAGAGGATGTACAGGCTATTGCGATCACTTCTTACCAAGGAGGTCATGTAGAGTTCTTTAAATACATGTATGATTTGTTACAAGAAAATAATGCAAGTCATATTAAAATATTTGGAGGAGGTGGTGGAACCATATTGCCTACGGAAATCTCCGAATTGCATGAGTATGGCATAACAAGAATTTACTCGCCAGATGATGGAAGGGCAATGGGCTTGCAGGGGATGATAAATGATTTGGTGAGAACTGCTGATTTTTCAATTGGTCATAGTCTCAATGGACAAGATAAAAACGTCTCCAAGCAAGACTTTAATGCTATCGCTAGAGTCATTTCTGGAGCTGAAAATTATCCAGAAGAAAACAACACTGTCCTTCAAGCTTTAAAAAAAATCAAAGTATCCAAAAGTGATGTGCCAGTTCTTGGTATCACTGGTACAGGAGGGTCAGGAAAGTCTTCTCTTGTTGATGAGCTAGTAAGGAGATTTTTGGTTGATTTTGAAGATAAAAAAATTGCCGTGATATCGGTAGATCCTTCAAAACGAAAAACAGGTGGGGCACTACTTGGCGATAGAATAAGAATGAATGCGATTTTTAATGATCGTGTATATATGCGCTCTCTAGCTACTCGTCAATCGAATTTGGCCTTGTCGAAGTACGTACAAGATGCGCTTGATATTG
>JBLIIJ010000023.1:0-45424 GCA_047635055.1 Cyclobacteriaceae bacterium
GTTTGAGGATGAACCAAAGGATCCCCGTACACCTCTGATGTTGATGCAATAAGCATTCTTGCTCCTTTGGCCTTGGCTAATCCCAAGCAATTCAATGTCCCTAGCGAGCCTACCTTCATTGTCTGAATAGGCATTTTTAAATAATCAATTGGACTAGCAGGTGAAGCAAAATGGAGTATGTATTTTAAATCTCCACTGACATGAACATACTTAGAAACATCGTGATGTTGAAATTCAAAATCTTTATTCCCCATTAGGTGACTGATATTTTCAATGTCACCAGTAATCAAATTATCCATGGCTATAACATAGTAGCCTTCTGATAAAAACCTATCACAAAGATGGGAACCAAGAAATCCAGCCCCACCAGTTATCAATACTTTAGGTTTACTCATGCTTTTATAATTTTTCTTCCAACACTGTGGTATGTAAAGCCTTCGTCTTCCATTTGTTTTAAATCGTATAAATTTCTACCATCGAAAATGACTTTGTTTTTTAACAACTGAGCGAGTTTGTCGAATTCGGGCGTTCTGAATACTGGCCATTCTGTCATAATCATTAAAGCGTCAGCATCTGCCACTGCATCGTATTCGCCTTGAGCAAAATATATCTTGTCACCAAAGATTTCTTTGACATTCTCCATAGCCTCTGGATCATACGCTTTGACCTTAGCACCTAATGACAGTAATTTAGTTATGTTCTCAAGAGCTGGTGCCTCTCTAATGTCATCTGTATATGGCTTAAAAGCTAACCCCCAAATAGCAATGGTTTTTCCTTTCAAATCACCATCAAAGTAATTTTTTAATGGCTCAATCATTTTTTCTTTTTGCTTTTGATTGATTTCCATCACTGAGTTCAAGATTTTGAAATCATAATCTACATCCGACGCTGACTTAGCCAATGCTTGAACATCCTTAGGAAAGCAACTTCCTCCATATCCAATACCTGCAAATAAGAATCTCTTGCCAATTCTAGCATCTGTTCCCATACCCTTTCTCACCATGTCCACATCTGCACCCATCAATTCGCAAAGATTTGCGATTTCGTTCATGAACGTGATTTTAGTTGCTAAAAATGAATTGGCCGCATATTTGGTTAACTCGGCGGAACGGATATCCATGAAAATAACTGGGTTTCCTTGTCTTACGAATGGAGCGTACAATTTGTCCATGACAACTTTTGCCTTTGGCGATTCTGTACCGACAACCACTCTATCTGGTTTCATGAAATCCTCGACAGCTACTCCTTCTCTTAGAAATTCCGGATTTGAAACAACATCAAATGCTACTTTGGCATTTTTAACAATTTTAGCGTGAACCTTTTCGGCCGTTCCTACTGGTACCGTACTTTTATCAACTATTACAGTATAATCTTCTAATAATGGGCCTAAATCTTCTGCAACTTTAAGGACATATTGCAAATCTGCTGATCCATCCTCTCCCGGAGGAGTAGGCAATGCCAAAAATATAATTTGTGCGCCTTTGATGCCTTCCGCTAAGTTGGTAGTGAAGTCTAATCTACCTTGTTTAATATTTCTTTCAAAAAGAACCTCAAGACCAGGTTCGTAAATGGTAATCTGCTTTTTTTTAAGCATATTCACCTTTCTCTCATCAATGTCCACACATGTTACGTGGTTTCCTGTTTCGGCAAAACAAGTTCCTGACACTAGGCCTACATAACCAGTTCCTACAACTGCAATTTTCATATTTTGTGACTTTTAATTTTAATACTGGATTTATATACTATTAAACAATGGCTGCTCCTGATCTTTAACTGATACAATTGGGTCACTTGTCAATGACCAGTCGATATTCAATTCCGGATCATTGTATCTTATACCCGCCTCATTTTTAGGGTCGTATTGGTTATCCACGAGATAATAAAATGTCGTATCATCTTCTAGGCTTAGATAACCATGCGCACAGCCTCTTGGTACAAATATAAGATCGTTTATGTTTTGAAGTTTAAATTTAAAATATTTCTTAAACGTCGCTGAATCTGGCCTGATATCCACAACAACATCCAAAACTGATCCCGATATTACTCCAACTAGCTTTGCTTGGGCAGAGCTTCCTTTTTGATAATGTAACCCCCTCAATACATTTTTTTCAGATCGTGCCAGGTTCATTTGACAAACCTCAAAATTCAACCCCGATTCATCGAATTTTTGTTGATTGAAAGACTCCATGAAAAATCCTCTCTCGTCACCAAAAGATGTATTTTTAATTACTTTGCAGTCCAATAAAGGCGTATCTATTACTTCCATTTCAATATATTCATGAGATATTTTCCATAACCACTTTTAACCAAAGGTCCAGCTAAATTTTCGAGTTGATTGCCATCAATGAACCCCATTCTAAATGCAATTTCCTCGATGCAACTCACTTTTAATCCTTGCCTTTTTTCAATAGCATGAACAAATTGGCCAGCCTCCAAAAGCGAGTCTAATGTTCCTGTGTCTAACCAAGCAGTCCCCCTATCTAATTTCTGGACTTTTAACTTCCCTTGACTTAAATAGACATTATTAACCGAAGTTATTTCAAGTTCTCCTCGATCACTCGGCTTAATTTCTTTGGCTATTTTAACTACATTGTTATCGTAGAAATAAAGTCCCGGAACTGCGAAATTTGATTTTGGATTTGATGGTTTTTCCTCTATTGATAAAGCTTTCCCGCTGGTGTCGAATTCTACAACACCATACCTCTCCGGGTCTTGAACATGATAAGCAAATACAACTCCTCCATCTGGATCAATAGATGATTGAAGTTTTTGTGAGAGACCTGAAGCATAAAATATGTTATCTCCCAAGACAAGAGCACATGCATTATTACCTATAAACTCCTCGCCGATTAAAAATGCCTGTGCTAGACCTTCGGGGTTAGGTTGAACTGCGTATTGAAATTCGCAACCCAGTTGAGACCCATCTCCAAGCAATTCCTTAAAAACCGGCAGATCTCTCGGTGTGGAAATAATCAATATTTCCCTTATTCCAGCCAACATCAGCACTGAAAGTGGGTAATAAATCATTGGTTTATCATAAACAGGAAGTATCTGCTTACTCACCGCTATTGTCAGAGGATGAAGTCTTGTTCCAGACCCTCCTGCCAGAATAATTCCTTTCATGTTAGTCTGATTTATATTGTTCTTTGTAATAGTTCTGATAATCTCCTGAGGTCACTTCTTCCAACCATTTATTATTCTCCAAATACCAATCGATGGTTTTTTCAATACCTTCCTCAAATTGTAGGCTTGGCTCCCAACCTAGTTCGTTTTTAAGTTTTGTTGCGTCTATGGCGTATCTCATATCATGGCCTGCTCTGTCCGTAACAAAAGTGATAAGCCTTTCAGAAGTTCCTTCTTTCCTTCCTAATTTCTTATCCATTATATGGCACATTAACTTAACCAGCTCAAGGTTTGTCCATTCGTTAAAACCTCCAACATTATAAGTTGATCCAAGCTTTCCCTCGTGGAAAATAACATCAATAGCTCTGGCGTGATCTATAACAAATAACCAATCTCTAATATTTTCTCCCTTCCCATAAACAGGAATCGGTCGTTCGTTTTTAATATTATTGATAGTTAGAGGTATAAGCTTTTCCGGAAAATGATTGGGACCGTAATTATTCGAACAATTAGAAATCACTACAGGTAAGCCATACGTGTTCCCGTATGCCCTAACAAAATGATCCGATGACGCCTTTGATGCAGAATATGGACTCTGCGGGTCATAAGAAGTATCTTCTAAGAAAAACCCAGTTTCGCCTAGTGATCCATAGACCTCATCTGTCGAAACGTGATAGAATTTTTTATCAGTAAAATCTTTCCAATAATCTTTCGCGCAATTCAAAAGCGTTACAGTTCCAATTACATTGGTTTTCACAAATTCCATTGGATTTGTAATCGATCGATCTACATGCGATTCGGCAGCCAAATGAATTATTCCGTCTATTTTAAATTTTTCCAAGATTAAAGTAATCCCGTCTGCATCACAGATATCTTCTTTTACGAAAGTATAATTGGAATGATTTTCAATGTCTGTTAGGTTTTTTAAATTCCCAGCATAAGTAAGTTTATCTAGATTAATAATGTTGTAATCAGGGTATGATTCAACAAACCTTCTCACTACATGAGATCCAATAAACCCTGCTCCTCCAGTAATCAATATGTTTTTCATTTCTTCAACAGGTTGTGATTATAAAACTAAATGCTCTAGTCAAAATAGGATTGAGTTAGCGCTAATTATTACGTTACCTTATTTTCATGCAAATCTATAAAACCTACTACAACGTCATACTTGTTAAAAGTTAAATGGTTGAAAAACCACGATTTTTAAGCGGGCAAGATCGGTTGATTGAATGTTTTTTCTAGAATTTAAATAGCTATTAAAAGTTAGATTTACATTCTAAATATGAATGTGTGGCTGTACTAATGAATAATGTGATCCATCTTCTCAAGAAAGATTTCCAATTAGACTTTCGTCTAAAGTACCCATTTATTGGTTTGATTTTATACCTTTTTTCAGTTGTCTTCCTATTATACTATTCATTCTCTCTAGGTCTTAAAACTGAAATATGGAATTCATTACTCTGGATCACTGTGCTGTTTGTTGCGACAAATGCCATTGCTAAAAGTTTTATTCAAGAAACTAACAGGAACTTATATTATTACTTTATTTCCTCTCCTCTGGCTATTTTAACTTCCAAATTAATTTATTCATTCTGTTTTCTTTGTACGCTCTGCGTTATTAGTTTCGGGCTTTTTTCCATTCTATTGGGTTACCCAGGAAATAATCAATTTTGGTTTTGGGTCAATCTCCTCCTCGGTTGTTTAGGTATTTCATCAGCTTTTACCATGATTTCAGCACTTTCGTCCAAAACTAATAGCGCTGGCGTAATGATGGTAATTCTCGGTTTTCCTGTAATTTTACCTATTATTATATTAGGGTCATCGAATTCAAATATCCTACTGCTCGGTGGTTCAATCACTGATATTTCAGACAATTTAATGACTTTATTCAGCGTTGATCTTGTTATCATTGCACTCGCATATATACTTTTTCCTTACTCATGGAGATCATAAATTGCGATATTTAAATTTGATTTAAAAAGAGTTAAAACCATTTGATGAAAAAACTTATCAAATATAATTGGTGGAAATATATCTGCGTTTGCCTCCTAGTTTATGTCTCGACTTGGGGCTTATTATCGGATGTGCCAAGGCTTCCCATTTTAAACGAAACCATCAGAGTGCTTCATTTTCATGTCCCTATGTGGTTTGGAATGATTTTTCTTTTTTTGGGTTCGGTCATTTATTCCATAAAACAGCTCGGAAATCCCTCGGACAGGAACGACCTCATTTCATGTGAGTTAGCTAAAATTGGAACCATTTTTGGGATTTTAGGAATTCTTACTGGTATGTTTTGGGCCACCTTCACTTGGGGGGAACCATGGAGCAGTGATCCCAAACAAAATGCTTCAGCAGTCGGTCTCCTAATATACTTTGCCTATTTCTTCCTGAGAGGGTCTATTACTGATGAACAGCAAAAAGCAAGAATATCTGCGGTCTATAACATATTTGCCTTCGTGGCATTGATTCCTTTGTTATTCATATTGCCAAGGATGACAGATAGTCTTCATCCCGGTAATGGCGGAAATCCTGGTTTCAATGCCTACGATCTTGATAGCAGCCTCAGAGCCATCTTCTATCCAGCAGTTATTGGATGGACGTTACTTGGGTATTGGATAGCCACTTTAAAAATCAGAAAAGGATTAATTGAAATAAAGATAGATGCATAGCTTATTTACATTACTCGCAATTATTCTTCAAATTCCAATGGCGGACAGTTTTCGATCAGACGGAAAAATTTACGTAGTTATTGCAGTTATTTTAATCATTTTGATTGGATTAATTGTTTACCTCTTTAGAATAGAACGAGGACTAAAAAAATTAGAGGAGAGAATAGAGGAGAAGGAATGAAAAAGACACACATAATAGGAATATTAGTTATCGCCATAGCCATTGGTGTTATTATGACTACCGCTGGTGATGCAAGTGCGTATGTCGCATTTGAAGATGCCCAAGAAATGGCAGAATCGGGTAATGCTAATAAAATTCATGTTGTTGGGAAGCTGCCCAAAAGTACAGAAGGAGAAATTTACGGCATTCAAAAGAGCCCTGACATGATGTCATTTTCTTTTCAAATGGTAGATGAAAATAATCGAGTGGAACAAGTTTTTCATCCAAACCCTATGCCTACTGATTTTTTAAGATCAGAACAAGTAGTTGTTATTGGGTCCTATCAAAACAATCGTTTTGTTGCAGATAAAATCTTATTAAAATGTCCTTCTAAATACCAGGAAGAAGGAATAAAAACATAATAAATGATTCATACAGGAATAGGAAATATTGGTCATTTCCTCGTGATTTTAGCCTTAATTTCTGCTCTAATTACCTCTTATTCTTTCTATCAAGTAGGTTTTGGAAAAGATGGCGAAAGATGGAAAGTTTTCGCAAAAGCGACCTTTTACTTACATGCTGCGGCCATTCTTGGTGTAGTAGTTACGCTCTATTTAATTATAAGTAATCATTATTTTGAGTATCACTACGCTTATAATTATACCTCAGCCATTCTGCCTGTTTATTATCAAATATCTAGCTTTTGGAATGGCCAAGAGGGTTCTTTTCTGCTGTGGATGTTTTGGAACATCATACTTGGCATCATTCTCATGAACACAAATAAAAATTGGTTAGGACCAATGATGTTTGTTTTTAGTGTCACCCAAGTATTCCTAGTAAGTATGATTCTAGGAGCAGTTTTCGGTGATATTAAGATTGGTAGCTCGCCCTTTTTATTATTGCGCGATGTGATCAACGATCCTATCTTTAAAATCAATCCAGAGTTCGTCCCTGAAGATGGTCGCGGGCTAAATCCTCTTCTTCAAAATTATTGGATGGTGATCCATCCTCCGACGTTGTTTCTCGGTTTTGCAACGACTGTGATCCCATTTGCCTATGCTGTTGCTGGGCTTTTAACAGGACGACTAAAAGAATGGATTCGTCCCGCTTTACCATGGGCGCAATTCTCTGCAGCTGTCTTGGGCGTTGGTATTCTAATGGGTGCTTATTGGGCTTATGAAACTTTAAATTTTGGGGGTTACTGGAATTGGGATCCAGTTGAAAATGCTATTTATGTGCCTTGGCTTATTCTTGTAGCCGGTATCCATACGATGATTGCCTACAAGAAAAGCGGCGCAGCGCTTAAGGCCTCATTTATAATGATTTTATCTGCTTATGTTCTTATCGTTTATTCAACTTTTTTAACAAGAAGCGGAATTTTGGGAAATTCATCCGTCCACTCTTTCACTGATCTTGGCCTTTCTGGTCAATTATTGATCTACCTGTTGGTGTTCTTAGGGTTATCAATCGGGCTTTGTGTTTGGAGGTGGAAACAAATACCAACAAGCGAGAAAGAATTGTCCGCATACAGTCGAGAGTTTTGGATCTTTATAGGCGCCACTACCCTGGCCATGATGGGCTTTCAGGTAATTATTCCAACTTCAATTCCTGTCTGGAATGAAATAATAGATATTTTTGGAGGTAATTCCAATCTTGCCCCGCCTGCTGACCAAGTAGAATTTTATACCAAATTTCAACTTTACTTTGCTATTGTGGTGGCCTTCCTGTCAGGAACAGGACAGTTCTTTTGGTGGGATAAAATTGACAGGAAATCATTAAAAAATAATATCACTCCGCCGATCATTATATCATTAGTGATCAGCACCGTTATTTTTTCTATCGCCAAAATAACGGATCCTCTTTACATTGTCTTGCTGGTTGTATCTATCTACTCTATAGTGGCAAATTTGAAAATACTTTCTGGTCTGATTCGGAAAAATTTCAGCTTGTCAGGTGGGTCTATCGCTCATATTGGTATTGCTATGATGTTGATTGGTATTTTATTTTCATCCGGTTATTCAAAAATTCTATCAAAAAATAATACTGGGTTGCTTTGGAGTAAGGAGTTCCCAGATGAAGTAAACCAGGATAACCTTTTACTATTCCTGAATGAGCCTCGCCAAATGGCCGACTATTCAATGGTATATAAAGGCATTAGGAAGCTAACTAAAGACTATGGTTTTGTTGACGTAAATGCGGTTTCCAGTACTGACGGCCCCCTTCGGCTAATTTTTGGTAAAGAAACCACTACAACGGAAAACAAAACTTTTTTACCGGGAGACACTACTGAAGTTGTAAATATGGAAAATTCCTATTTTGAAGTAGAATATGCCAAGCTAGATGGCCAGCAGTTCACTTTGTTTCCAAGAATACAGATCAACGAAATAATGGATATGATTGTGTATTCACCGGACATAAATCGGACATTGAGGGCTGATCTTTATACTCATGTAAGAACCATACCAGACCCAGATCAAGAAACGACGTGGACTGAGTTGAAAGAATTAAAAGTCGCCCCTGGAGATACCTTTTATATAAATGATTATGTCGCTGAGTTTAAAGAAATGGTGACACTGACCGAAGTGGAAGGGGTGAAATTGGAACCTGGAGATTTGGCAATACAGGCAGAAATAATCATACAAGGCGAGTATCAAAATTATCCTGCTAAGCCAATCTATATTATTAAAAATAATATGGCTGGAAAAGTGCCATACATTGTCAATGAATTAGGTGCCAAACTTACCATTGAGTCGATTCTACCTGAAGAAAACAGCTTCGTGTTTGGGTTGAGTACCACTCAAAAAGATTGGATTATCATAGAGGCCGTCGAAAAACCATGGATTAATATCCTTTGGACCGGAACGCTTCTGTTGGTTTTTGGATTTTCTGTAGCCATAAAAAGAAGATATTCCGATTTTAAAAAAATGAGGGATAAAGATATGGAGTGATTAGCTTTGAATCATGCCTGAACAAATCGCCATATTGGGTTCTGGAAATGTAGCCTACCATTTAGTACGTTCATTCAATCTTAATGGTCGGCCTATTAAATATTTGATCTCAAGAAAAAGAAACAAAGGTCTCGGACTGACAGATGAAATTTCTCCAAAAACGGTAGTTATTGAAGGTTATGATTTAAAGTATTATGACTTCACGTTTCTGATCATTTGTGTGAGGGACTCCAAAGTTGGAGAGGTCATAAGGAAATTGACAGTACCTGAAAATTGTGTGATTGTTCATACCTCAGGTAGTGTAGGTACTGATGCCTTCTCTTTTCACTTTAATAATTATGGAGTGCTTTACCCTTTTCAAACTTTTAGTAAAAAAAGAGAACTCAACGTCAGTGAAATCCCTTTCTTCATCGAAGGTTCGAACTCCCATACTTCTGACCGCATTTTAAATGTAGCGAAAATACTAAGTGACAGGGTTAAATCATTAGACTCAACTTCTCGGGCTAACCTTCACTTAACTGGGGTAATCATTAATAACTTCACAAATCACCTGATATCAGAAGCCTTCGGTTTGATAAAAGCGAATGGTTTGGATAAGTCTGATTTAAAGCCACTTGTAAACGAAACCTTTGCCAAGGCTTTTGAGCTGGCTTTTGAAGATTCCCAAACAGGGCCAGCGATAAGAAGGGATCAAACCATTATTACAAAACATCTTGAAATGCTAAACAGCAACCCCAATTTGAAACGGTTGTACTCTCTTTTCACGGAGCTCATTCAGGCTAAAACTCAATGAAACGCCTTATTAGATATGATCTAATTGGATTTCTGCAAGCCAGCCGTATTCCCAACCTTTTCATTATCGGATCTACTCAGTATTTGACTTTAATTTTTCTGACCTATTCATTTCCTAGAAAAAAAGAAATCATTTTATCCTTGGACTTTTTTTTAATGGTTGTAAGTACCGCTCTAATTTCTGCCGGGGGTTACATTATTAATGATTATTATGATCAAAAAATAGACTTAATCAACCGCCCCAATAAAGTTGTAGTTGGTACAAAAATAAGGCGTAGGCTTGCAATATTGTCCCATTTAGTATTGAGTCTTTTAGGAATTGGTCTAGGATTTTACATCGATTTAAAAATTGGCGTTATTCATGTCTTCTCTGCTTTTTGCCTTTGGTATTATTCCAATTTTTTACGCAGACTGCCACTCGTTGGAAACTTGGTAATTAGCTCTCTGACCAGTCTTACAATGCTTATAGTTGCCTTATTCATACAGCGCAGTGAAATATTGATTTATATCTACTCAGCATTTGCTTTTGCTATCGTTTTAATTCGTGAAGTAATAAAAGACATGGAAGATTTTAAGGGCGACTCTGCCTACGGAGTTCAGTCCATTCCTGTCCTCTGGGGGATTAGATCAGCTAAAGTATTTATCTACATCATCATTGTAGGAAGCATTTCCTTTTTGCTTACTTTTTTAATAAGAATAGACAATTGGCAAGTCAGATATTATTTTATTGGTTTATTCCCACTATTTGTATGGTTTACATTTAAACTTTATCAAGCCGATAGAAAGGCTCATTTTACTTTACTTCACAACTTTACAAATGTGATTATTTTGACTGGCTTAATAAGTATGCTAATGATAAGGCAATGGTGAAAATTGCAATCTTTGCTTCAGGAAGCGGATCCAACGCCGAGAACCTGATCAGACATTTCTCAAAAGGCGATGCTGCCCAGATATCCATTGTTTACAGTAACAAGAAAGATGCTTTTGTTTTACAAAGAGCAAAAAACCTCCATATAAAATCTAAGACGATTGGAAATAAAGATCTGTCAAGCCCTGATTTTCACCTTGAATTAGCGGGAATAGATCTGATCATTTTAGCAGGCTTTCTCGCTAAAATTCCAAGCGAACTAATTTCTTTATTCCCAAACAGGATTATCAACATTCACCCATCATTACTTCCAAAATATGGAGGAAAGGGCATGTATGGTGAACATGTACACCGAGCTGTCATTGCGAATGGCGAAAAGAATTCAGGAATATCTATTCATTTAGTAAATGAATATTATGACGAAGGAAAAATCTTATTCCAAGCCAGTTGTGACATTGAAAATAAAGATGATGCCTCGATCCTAGCATCTAAAATTCACCTATTAGAACAAAAATATTTCCCTAAAGTAGTCGAAGATTACATGAGAGATACACTTCTCTAAAATAGTATTAATGGTTAGCTTTGCAGCTTATTTTTCCAAGAATGAGCGAAATCAAAATACAGTCAGCATTAATTTCTGTTTTCTCCAAGGATGGCTTAAAGCCAATCGTAGAAAAACTTCACGGCCTTGGTGTTAAACTTTACTCTACAGGTGGTACACAGTCCTTCATTGAAGATTTAAATATTCCCGTTACTGCGGTAGAAGATGTCACTGACTATCCCTCCATTTTTGGTGGGAGAGTAAAAACCCTACATCCAAAAGTTTTCGGAGGAATTCTTCACAGAAGAGGACATGAAGGAGACGAAAAAGAAAGAGACTTATTCGAAATTCCTGCAATTGATTTAGTGATTGTTGATTTATATCCGTTTGAAGAGACCGTAGCTAGCGGCGCTAGTGAAGCTGATATCATTGAGAAAATTGATATTGGAGGCATTTCCCTTATCCGGGCAGCAGCCAAAAACTTTAAAGATGTCGCTATTGTTAGTTCTCGTAACGATTATTCACAGTTTCTTGATTTACTTAACAGCAATGATGGAATGACCTCCCTTGTAGAAAGGAAACTCTTCGCCACAAAAGCATTCGATACCAGCTCACATTACGATTCAGCAATATTTGACTACCTGAACAAAGAGTCTGACGTTACCGCGTTTAAGGTCTCCGCCCAAAATGGACGTACCTTAAGATACGGTGAAAATCCTCATCAAAAAGGAGAATTTTTCGAACAATCTGACCCGTATTTTATGCAAATACATGGAAAGGAAATCTCTTACAATAATCTTGTAGATATCGAAGCTGCCATACAATTGATTGGAGAATTTGAGGGTACTGCATTCGCTATTCTGAAACATAATAATGCATGTGGAATTGCTACAGGTGAAAATGTAAAAGAAGCCTATTTAAGAGCATTCGCTGCTGACACTGTTTCAGCTTTCGGTGGTGTGCTCATATGCAATAAGCCTATTGATAAAATAGCTGCAGAAGAAATGCATAGTCTTTTCTTTGAAATTCTGATTGCTCCTTCATTTGAAGATGATGCTTTAGAAATTTTACGGACTAAAAAGAATAGAATTTTATTAACTCAAATCAGAAATTGGGATCATGGTAAAGTTTTCAAAAGCATGCTTAATGGCACCTTGGTTCAGGATTACGATAGTAAAACAGATGCTAAAGCAGACCTTCAAGTAGTGACCAAAATTTCACCAAGTGAGGAAGAAGTTGAAAACCTGCTTTTTGCTTCCAAAGTCTGCAAGCACTCCAAATCAAACACTATCGTGCTAGCCAAGAATGGTCAGTTATTTTCTAGTGGGGTAGGCCAAACTTCGCGTGTTGATTCTTTGGAACAGGCTATTGACAAAGCAAAAAAATTCGGGTTTGATTTAAAGAATGCAGCGATGGCCTCAGATGCATTTTTTCCTTTCCCAGATTGTGTGGAAATCGCTAAAAAAGCCGGCGTTAGCACTGTTATCCAACCAGGCGGCTCAGTAAAAGATCAACTTTCTATTGATTATTGTAATGAAAATGAAATGTCTATGGTTTTCACGGGAACAAGGCATTTTAAACATTAGCTTACCAAGCAATTAGTGAGCATCTTTGTAACTTTCAAAGAAATAAGATCACTCTAATAAATTTAATCTTCTGCTCCGCCCGGAAAACAGTATTTATAAATGATCAAACGTTCTAAACAAATTTAAACCAGCAAGCTTAAAATGGGTTTTTTCGATTTTTTCAACAGTGATATTGCCATTGACTTGGGTACTGCAAACACGCTGATCATTAGCAAGGATAAAATAGTGGTTGATGAACCGTCTATCATCGCTATTGATAAAAGCACCAACAAGGTGCTGGCTATTGGGCGTGAAGCAATGCAAATGCATGAAAAAACCCACGAAAATATAAAAACAATTAGACCATTGAAAGATGGTGTTATTGCCGATTTCCACGCTGCTGAACACATGATCAGAGGTATGATAAAAATGATCGATACGGGTAAAGGTAAATTCCTACCATCATCCCATAGAATGGTCATTTGTATTCCTTCAGGAATTACGGAAGTAGAAAAAAGAGCTGTGCGTGATTCCGCCGAACATGCTGGAGCAAAAGAAGTTTACATGATTCACGAACCAATAGCTGCAGCCATTGGTATTGGTATCAAAATCCAACAGCCTATAGGATCCATGATTGTTGATATTGGAGGTGGAACTACTGAAATCGCCGTTATCGCATTGAGTGGTATCGTATGTGATCAGTCTATTAGAGTTGCAGGAGATTCTTTTAACAAAGACATTCTTGACTATATGAGACGTCAACATAACTTATTGATTGGCGAAAGGACTGCTGAAAAGGTTAAGATAGAAGTTGGTTCAGCACAAACTGAGTTAGAAGATGCGCCAGATGACTTTGAAATCAGGGGAAGAGACTTGATGACAGGTATTCCTAAGGTTATCAAAATTTCGTATTCGGAAATAGCATTTGCTATCGACAAGTCCGTATCCAAAATAGAGGAAGCTGTTTTAAAAGCACTTGAAATATCGCCACCCGAATTATCCGCTGATATTTATGATAATGGAATTTACCTTACAGGTGGTGGCGCTTTGCTAAGAGGACTGGACAAGCGACTGGCTATAAAAACCAAGTTACCGATCCACATTGCAGAGGATCCTTTAAGAGCTGTGGTAAGAGGAACAGGCCTTGCGCTCAAAAACTTAGATAGCTATAAGCCCGTATTGATGACTTAAAAGTTGAATGCAGAACTTACTTGACTTCCTATACAGGTTTCGAACATTTGGACTTTTTCTTATTTTGGAGGTAATCTGTGCGTGGCTAATTATTAGTTATAATCAATATTACAACGCCTCTTTTCTTAATTCTTCTAATGCTCTTGCCGGTAACATTACGCGGCTTTCTACAAATACCTCACGCTTCATTGATCTAAGAGAGGTAAATGATGCTTTGATGAAGGAAAACAGCTTGCTGCGTGCCCAACTTGCAAACACAAATCTTAAGAAAGTATCACTTGATTCATTTGAAAACAGATATCGAGTAATCGAAGCTTCTGTTTTAAATTCTACATTTCTTAAAGCAGCAAATTACATTACACTAGATGCAGGAATTTCCGATGGCCTTCAACCAGGCATGGGAGTTATTTCTGACTTTGGAGTAGTTGGTCAGGTTAAAGCAGTCTCGAATAATTTTGCTACGATTACATCTATACTGCATCCAAAGCTGCTCATATCAAGCTCCTTGAAGACATCAGGGGCATTATGCACCGTGCAATGGGGCTCCAAATCTTTCAACGAAGCTGATCTTAAATACATTCCAAGACATATTGAGTTGAACATAGGAGATACCATCGTCACTTCAGGTTACAACGCTGTTTTTCCTCCTGACATCTCTGTTGGTGTAGTTAATTTTGTTAGCCTCGAAGTACAAGACCCCTTCTATGCTGCTACAATAAAATTAGCTACAGATTTTTCATCTCTTAATTTTGTTTATGTAATCGACAACACTTCGGAAATTGAAATAGATAGTTTAACTGTAGCAAGTAATTTTTGAATGGTAAGAATCAACTACCTACGACAAGCGATAAATTTCACTGTATTTGTGCTCATTCAAATAGCTTTTCTGAATAAATCAGTATTATTCAATCAAGCCTTTGCCTTCTTTTATGTCGGTTTTTTACTTTTTATACCCTTTGGAGTGAGCCGTAGTTTTTCGATGATAATCGCCTTTTTTGTAGGGTTGATTATTGACGTTTTTTCGAGCACGCCTGGTATACACGCAAGTGCCTGTGTGCTTACTGTTTTTATAAAAGATTATTGGTTTTTAGCAAGCGTAGGTGATCCTGAGGATGAAATTAATCTTGGGTTCGATAATGTTAGTCTTTGGGGTCTCTTGAAATATGCCCTCCCACTCATATGGGTTCATCACATCATGTTATTTATTATTGAGAATGGTGGATTTATTTCGTTCGGCTCTGTGTTTGTAAAAAGTACTTTGAGTGCACTCTACTCATTAGTCTTAATTATTAGCATCTCTTACTTGGTAGCGCCAAAAACACAGAGAAAATGAGCAGAAGTCTTATAATCCAATTTTTTATCATCTTGGTTGCATTGATCTTTTCAATAAGACTCTTTTCAATTCAAGTGATCAATGATGAATATAAGAAAGCCGCCCAAAACAATATCATCCAAAAGATTATAGAGTATCCTTATCGAGGGCTAATATATGACCGAGATAAAAAGTTACTCGTCGCAAATACTCCAGTATTTGATTTGATGATGGTGCCAAAAGAGTTTAATCTGAGCGACTCTTCCAAATTAATGTCTTTACTCGGTTTCAATCACGCTGAGTTTGAAACCAAATACACAAAGGCGAGACGGTACTCTCGAATACTCGCTTCCAAGTTTACAGAGCAAATTCCTAATAAAGAATTCGCAATGTTACAAGACGTCCTAGTTTCTATTGACGGTGTTTATGTACTGCCACGGACCGTAAGAGAATATCCTAATAAGTCGCTTTCAAATGCACTTGGGTATGTGGGTGAAATAAACGGTCGCCAGTTGAGAAGAGACACAACAAATTATTACAGATCGGGCGATTATGTCGGTATAACCGGCGTAGAAAAGACATACGAGCACTATTTACGTGGAAAAAGGGGAATAAGATATAAATTAGTTGACGTTCAAGGAGTCGTAAAAGGCGCCTTTAATGAAGGCAACTACGATACTGTGTCCATTCCAGGCCAGAGCATCCAACTAACGATAGACCAAGACCTTCAGGAATATGCTGAAAAACTAATGGAAGGAAAAGTTGGGAGTCTCGTCGCGATAGAGCCATCTACCGGAGAGATTTTAGCTTTTGTAAGTGCTCCATCATATGATCCCAATTTACTTTCAGGAAGAGATTTAGGTGCCAACTTTCAGAAGATGTTGCAAGATAGTTTGAAACCTATCTTTAACCGACCGATTCAAGCAATGTATCCTCCTGGTTCCATGTTTAAAACAGTACAATCTCTAATTGCCATGCAAGAAGAGGTTATATACGCTACAGAAAAAATTCGGTGTGAAGGAAATTTGATTGGCGATCACGCCCCACCTGGAATATATAATGTGGAACGTGCCATTCAATTTTCATCTAATAATTACTTTTATAAAGTCTTTAAACGAATCATTCAACAAGGAGACAATGAGAGTGCATATTTGGATTCTAGGATCGGTCTATCTACTTGGAACGACTATATCGCGAGATTCGGACTAGGTAGGAGGTTGGGCGTTGACCTCATAGGAGAAAAAAAAGGCCATGTTCCCGATATAGGCTTTTATGATAGAGTTTATGGTAAAAACCGCTGGAAGTTTTCTAATATCTACTCGCTTAGTATCGGTCAAGGTGAACTTTTAGTCACCCCCCTTCAAATGGCCAACTTAGGTGCATTATTAGCGAATAAAGGTTTTTATTATACTCCTCATATCATAAAATCAATAGGAGAAAATTATGATGTTTCATTTGAAAAAGTCGAGACAGGCATTGATACTTCCCATTTTAAAAGTGTGCTAGATGGAATGGAATTGATGGTAAAAAAATCAGCTTTTAGAGCTAGAATTCCAGATATAGACGTTTGTGGAAAAACAAGTACTGTTGAAAACCCACATGGAGAAGATCATTCTGGCTTCATGGCCTTTGCCCCTCGAAGCAATCCGAAAATTGCTGTCGCCGTGTATGTAGAAAACGCTGGATGGGGTGCCAGAGCTGCAGCAAGTACCGGTAGTTTGGTGATTGAAAAATACCTCAGAGGTTATTCTAAACGTACTTGGATCGAAAACTACGTATTGAAAGGAGATTTCACAGATCCAAAGCCTAAACCTAAGCCTAAATCTCTTGTAAAAGAACCTGTAGACGTTGGAATAAATGCGGAATAATTTACTGGTATACCGACTCGATTGGCTTGCCATATTGATTTACTTCGTTCTTATTTTCGCAGGTTGGCTAAATATTTATGCCGCTGAATATAACGCTGAATTGGACGCTAGCATGTTTAGTATGAGCACTAGCGCTGGACGACAGTTAATCTGGATAGGTACTTCTTTGATTTTAATAGGTGTAATTATGTTGGTCGACTTTAAAGCGTACAGTGTACTGGCCTATCCTGTGTATGGCACATTGATTCTGATGCTTATTGCTGTCTTATTATTTGGACGTGAAGTAGCTGGTTCACGATCATGGTTTGAGCTTGGCAGTTTCAAATTACAACCATCAGAGTTCACCAAATTTGCAGCCGCTTTAGGGTTAGCGAAGTACTTGAGTGGGACGAATAAAAGCACAGAATCCTTGAATGCGCAAATCGTTGGCTCGTTGATTTTTATTTTACCTATGTTATTAATAATCCTTCAAGGAGACCTTGGTTCAGCCATGGTTTTTGGCAGTTTGATATTGGTCATGTTTAGAGAAGGCATGCACCCTGTGATCTTTTTTATCGGTCTAGGCGCAATAATCCTGTTTTTTTCAACCCTGCTTATTAATCAAACAATTCTACTCATCTCAATCTCCGCAATTGGGCTCGTTTTGGTTGGTCTATTTGCTAAAAATGTTTCCAAAATCACCTTAGCCATTACGTCTACAATAGTTGCCATTGCTTTCGTGTTAAGTGTTGACTTCATTTTAAATGAAGTACTTAAGCCTCATCAGCAAAAAAGAGTTTATTCTTTGATCAACCCAAATGCCGATCCTCTTGGAATAGGTTGGAATGTAATGCAGTCGAAAATTGCTATTGGCTCAGGGGGATTTTCGGGAAAAGGCTATCTAGAAGGGACGCAAACCAAGTTTGATTTCGTTCCAGAACAAACTACCGATTTTATCTTTTGTACTATCGGAGAAGAACAGGGCTGGATTGGAAGCTTACTATTAGTCGTGCTTTTTACGACTTTATTTTTACGTTTAATCTTTCTTGCGGAAAGACAAAAATCAATTTTTACAAGAATATATGGTTATGGTGTTACCTGCATCTTATTTTTTCACTTTGCTGTAAACATTGCGATGACGATCGGATTATTTCCTGTAATCGGCATTCCTCTTCCCTTTTTTAGCTACGGTGGATCCTCCCTTTGGGGCTTTACCGTTTTACTATTTATTTTTCTAAAACTAGACGCCCACAGAATGCAAGTTTTACAAAGGGCATAGCTGAAAAGTACTCCCTTATTACTTTAATTTGGTGTGAATAGCCGACATTCATTTATCTAAATTTTCGAAAAACGACCTTTAAAAGTTCTTTTACTTCTTCACTATTCATGTCCCAAGACAAGTCTTGAGCATAAGATTGCACAATCATCTCCACAGCATCATCAAAGGAATTACGTTTTTCAATTTTAGAGATTGCTTCATGGAAAGCGTCTCTATCTCCATCGAAAAGCTCTTTGGTAAACATATATCTGTGGTTTACAGAAATTGCGTTGAGGATAGAGTCTACTCTATTTTGGTTATGCTTTTCCGCCAAGGAGGAGCTTTCCTCCTTTTGAAATCTATCGTTAAGCGTGGGCCTATCTGAGGCTTCAGCTACTTCGATATTCAGATTTATCTTTCTATCCTCTTTTTGTTGTGTCCGCTCTATCTCTGGTTCCGATATATCATCTTGCTTCGTTTTAGACTCGTCATCAATGTTGCTCCTCTTGCCCCTAAGCAATTCGTCAGAGCCGCTTTTATCGACTTTGAGGTCTTGAATTTGAGTTGACTGGCTTGTACGCTCTGGCTCTTTGGTATCAAAAAAGGAACTGTCTGGTTCCTTCTCATGCGCCTCAGTTGGCTCTGTTGGCTCTGTTGGCTCTGTTAGGACGGGTTTCCTGATTTTTGGTTCAGGAATTTCTGCTGTTACTTCCGGTTCCATCGGATTATCCGCATAAATTTCCGCGTCTTCATCTGCAGAATCACCTATTTCGGAGATCTCTGAATTTTGACTCGATGCTTCCGCATAAAGCGAGTCTAGTCGTCGAGAATCATCTTGGCCCCCTAAATCTACGATCTCATTTCGAAGATCCTCTTCTTCTATAATTGGTTGAATAATGTCATCTTCTTGTTCTTCATAGAATATTTCTTCCCATGAAATTGGAATCACCTCATTCATTATGTCTATTTCAGAATCTATCAAGTCATTGGATAGGTTGTCCTCAGCACTTGATAAGACCTCTTCCAGAGACGCACCGTTCATTAATTCTAAAAAATCAGAAAATTCTTCCTTTCTGATTTTTAAATACTTCAAAAAAGGCTTTGATACTTTATCCGAGAGCGATTCAAACCTTTTCTCTTCAAATTCATTTATTAAATATTCTGAAGCAGAAATAGACAATCGAAATGTTTCTTGAACTGCTTCACTCATTAATTGCTGAAGTTCCGTTTCACCCATCACAATATGCTGTGAAAGCGTGTTCATGAACTGAACCATTGCTCTACGCACATCATTATTTTTATAATCGAAGTATGGACTTTCTAAATGCTTTATTTCTTCTTGCCATTTTTTAAACAAAATTTTAAGAATGAAAAAGTTAATTTGCTTAGATGGGGTTATCGTGAGTAGATCTTTCCCAGTTATTTCGTCGTGTTCGTCGAAAAAGTCCAAAGTTACTTTCTCAGAAAACTCCTCACTATATGCCTGAATAAATTGATCGTTTGATTTTCTTTGCATAACTAATTAATGAGATCTATGCCGAAAGTTACAGTACTAAACCTTCATAGTAAAACTATTGATTGTCATCTTAAAACGAAAAGGCTTCTGGATATTCTGCTTTCAGAAACTGATTGGATGCATAGTTGCGGTGGCAAAGGTAGATGTACAACGTGTTCTGCTGTTATTATCACTGGCCAAGAGAATTTAAGTACCTTGACGGACGTTGAATTGAAGTACCAAAAACTAGGTAAAATTACCGCTAATATGAGGCTTAGCTGCCAATGTTTGGTTGAAGGAGATGTTGAAATTAAAACACCCAAAACATATCAGCTACCCCATTTAAAATATTCTTAAAATATGTTTGTTGAACCAAATAGAAGCAGAAATATTAAGCGATCAGGCTGGATCGAGGTGATATGTGGTTCCATGTTTTCAGGTAAAACCGAGGAGCTTATAAGAAGATTGAGGCGTGCATCTATTGCACAGTTAAAAGTGGAAATTTTCAAACCAAAGGTGGATCAGCGATACTCAAAAGAAAAAGTGGTCTCACATAATGAAAACGCCATAAACAGTAAGCCAGTAAACTTTGCTAATGATATTTTACTCCAAGTGGGCAATTGTGATGTAATAGGTTTGGATGAGGCGCAGTTTTTCGATCACGAAATCGTTGCAGTAGTTAATAAATTAGCCAATAATGGCAAAAGAGTAATCGTTGCTGGGTTAGATATGGATTTCATGGGTAGGCCATTCAAACCTATGGACGAAATAATGTCGATCGCCGAATACATTACTAAGGTACATGCCATCTGCATGGATTGTGGAAATATAGCCTCTTATTCACATAGGAGAACCAAGTCCAATCAAAAGGTAGTTATTGGAGAAAAGGATATTTATGAAGCTTTATGTAGATCATGCTTTTATGAGAAAATGGACCATTAGTTTTCTGTTCGTCTTATCGGGATGGGTAAGCTTTGCTCAGGATATTCCTCTTGGAACTTGGCGCTCTCATTTCAATTATAGCAAAATTAATTTTTTATCTGCAACCAGCTGGGGTGTTTTTGGTGCATCCAATCATGGCATCATTCAAATATTAAACGATAACAGTATAAGTGCACTCTCAAAAGCAAATGGGCTTAGTGGAGCACAAATCACCTGTCTTGGAGGTGATGAAGAGTACCTATTTATTGGTTATGAGACAGGTGAAATAGATATTGTTACCGAAGATCAAATTATCAATATTTTAGAATTAAAAAAATCCAACCTAGTAGGAAATAAACGTATTAATGATGTCGTTCGTGATGGAGAACTCACTTATTTCGCGACTAATTTTGGTGTAATTGTGGTTAACCTTATGGATGGAACCATCAAGGAAAATTACAGATCAATAGGCGCTGGGGGCGCAAACGTCACTGTTAAGGAAATAGAAATTTTAAATGAAGAATTATATGTTATAACAGAGGAAGGTGTCCAGAAAGGAAGTCTATCCAATAACCTACTAGATTTTACCCAATGGTCATTTTTTCAAAATAATGAAATCGATCAATATTCTGAATTAACATCAAACGATAGCCGACTTTTCGCCCTCTCAAATGATGAAGCCATAGTGGAAATAAAACTTAATGGCATAAATAACATCTATCAATCTACCGGTTCTTTATCTCAGTTGACCTCCAACAATGGCATTTTCCATTTCCAAGAGTCAAATGATATTTTTAGCTTAGAAAATAATCTAAGCACATTATATAAAAATATTGAAGGTCGTCATACCAATGATATCTTGTTTAAGGATGGCCTTTGGGTTGCAGATGATTTTCGAGGTGTAATTAACCCGAATGATGAATCAATTATTCTGAATGGACCAATGAGCGACTCTTTTCTAAATATCAAAATTCTTAAAAGTCAAGTTTACGGATTCTATAATTCCGTAGAACAGTCCGATTCAACATTGAATGGCTTTAGCCTCTTTGATGGCTATAGCTGGAGTTATAAAGATATAAACCAGTTTCCTCGAATCTCAGATATCGCCTATTTTGATAATGATCAATTTTTAGCTTCTGCTACGTCAGGTATCTTTCGAGTTTCCGATAGTTTAAACATTTCAGATCAAGAGGCTCAATTTCTACCCAGTAACACGAAGGCAAGCTTTGAAATCTCTTCTATCGTAGGCACAAAAAAGAACCTTTGGGTTGCCAATTATGACAATGACCTTCCATTACTTCAATTCGATGGTGCCCATTGGATTACATACACGGATTTCGAGATCAGCACCTCACTTCCTACAAAACTACAATTAAGCGATCGAGGTTTAGTTTGGATTAAAGGAAGTAATCAAAATGGACTGATCGTTTTCGATGCGGAACAAAAACTAACAACTAACATTGACACGGGAGATGGGCTTCCATCTAACAGCGTGAATTCGTTTGAAATAAATAGCAATGACGAAGTATGGATAGGAACTAGCCGAGGAATTGGAAATTTTCCTGAAGCTTCTTATGCGTTCGATCCCTTTCAAGTCATCGTTCCAGTCTTTGGAGGCCAATTACTCTTTGATAATACAGAGGTTACCTCCGTAGTAAATGATGGAGGGAACAGGATTTGGGCAGCCACTTCACTTGGGCTTTGGCTATTCGACAAAAGTATTTCCACACTTATTCATCAGTTTAACACTTCGAATAGCCCACTTCCCTCTAACAACATTCAACATTTGACTTACAACCCAAGCAATGGGGAGTTATTTATTTCTACAGATCAAGGACTAGTGTCTTTTAGAAGTTCATCGTCATCCAGTCGACCTTTATTCAATGATGTTGAAATTTTCCCAAATCCCATTCTACCTGGCTATGACGGATTGGTTGGTTTTAAAAACTTAATCAAAAACGCCACAGTTAAAATCACCAATATAAATGGCAAATTGATTTCTGAATTAATTTCTGATGGAGGAACAGCGTCATGGGATCTTCGCGACCTGAATGGAAAAAAAATTACAACAGGTGTATATCTAGTATTTTTATCAAACCTTGACGGCTCTGAATCTTTAGTCGGTAAAGTCGCTGTGGTCAATTAATGCTCAAGAAAACCCAAGGTATTGTTATCAATTACTTCAAATATCATGATAGTAGCATCATAGTAAAGATTTATACAAGAGACTATGGACTTATATCCGTTATAGTCAATGGAATAAGAAGTGCAAAATCGAAGCGAAGTATCGGTTTTTTCCAACCATTTTCAATTCTGGATATAGTCCTGTATTATAAATCAGACAGAGCTATTCAGCGTCTTTCCGAATACCAATTTGCGTATCACACCCATAATATCTCTGTTGATATTTATAAAACAACAATAGCAATATTTCTTTCTGAAGTGCTAAGCAAGGTGCTCATTGGGGAAGAAAATCAACAAGACAACCTTTATGATTTCTTAGTAAAATCAGTCATTAGGCTAAACATAATTAAAAAAGATATTGAAAATTTTCATATTGAAGTATTACTCCAACTTTGTGCCTATCTCGGTTTTGGAATGGAAACAACAGCAGATTTATTAACAAGCATGGAAATTGAGCCTTTGGAACATCAAAAGGACGTATCCAATTATCTTGACTGTATATTTAGAGAAGATTTTGAATCATTAAATTTATACAGTGGTACAATAAGAAGTGAGTCGATTCAACTACTCCTGACCTATTATAAACATCACGGAATAAATGTGGGTGAAGTCAAATCTTTGAAGGTCCTTAAGCAGGTCTTCAATTAATTAATAATTCATGATTATTTTTGAATACACTTAATCTAAAAAATGATGAGCGACAAACTATACGAAGAAATACCCTCTCTGGATCTAAATGACTTTACACTAGGTGATGTAAAAGCCAAACAACAGTTTGTTAGCGACCTTGGCAAGGCGTACGAGAACATAGGTTTTGTTGCGATTAAAAATCACGGGCTTCCAGATAATCTGACCACAAAACTTTATGATAGTGTGAAAGATTTTTTCTCCTTGAATGACGATGCTAAAAGAAAATATGAAGTTCCCGAAATAGCAGGTCAAAGAGGATATATAAGCAAGGGAAAAGAAAAAGCAAAAGGTAGAAATACTGGCGACTTAAAAGAATTTTATCATGTAGGTCAGCCAGACACAAATAAAACTGATGAGTATCCAAGTAATATTTGGCCTAGCGAAGTACTAAATTTCCAAGAGTACACTCAAGAAGCATTCTACACCTTAGAGAAAGCAGGCATACAGATGCTTCGCGCAATAGCCATCCACTTAGGGTTAAATGAAAACTACTTTGATGAAAAGGTAGGAAAGGGAAATAGCATATTGAGACAAATACATTACTTCCCAATCACGAATCCGGAGGAAATACCTGATGATGCAGTTCGTGCTGCCGAACACGGTGATATTAATCTTATTACACTACTCATGGGTGCGAGTGCTGATGGACTACAGGTACTAAGGAGAGACGGAAGATGGATTCCGATTACAGCACTACCTGATCAAATCATCGTGAACGTTGGAGATATGCTCTCAAGACTCACTAACAACAAACTAAAATCCACTATTCACAGAGTAGTCAATCCTCCAAAGGAGCTTATGGGAACTTCGCGTTTTAGCATCCCATTCTTCATGCATCCCATGTCTTCAATGGATCTAACTTGCCTAAGCTCATGTGTTACTGATAAGCGCCCTAAGCAATACGACGATATTTATGCTGGTGACTTTCTTGACCAAAGATTAAAAGAGATCGGACTTAAAGCGTAATGTCCTTTAAGCGGGTCAGATATCTGTTTTTCTTAAGGGATGTTCTTCTCTTGTCCCTGACCGCTTTTGGTGGCCCGCAGGCTCACTTTGCATTATTTCTAGACATGTTAGTTAAGCGAAGGTCTTATCTAAGTGAGTCCGATCTCATCGAGCTACACGCACTTTGCCAAATCTTACCAGGTCCGACTTCCACTCAAACCATAACGTCTATAGGGTTTAGGATTGGTGGACCCAACTTGGCTTACCTCACCCTCTTGGTATGGATGCTACCAGCAGTTTCCATTATGATCATTTGTGGAATCTTTATGATTATCTTCCAAGAAATGAACATCTCATTGGAGTTCCTGAAATTTGTTCAGCCTATTGCCATTGGTGTAGTTGCGTATTCAGCCTATCGAATCTCAAGTAGTGTTGTTTCGACTCGAACGGGCTTCTTTCTTATGATCATATCGACTTTTACAGCCTTTCTATTCAGAACACCCTGGGCGTTTCCCATAATGTTGCTGGTTGGAGGGTTTGCAACGGCCTTTAAGTTTAAACAGTTAGAAGTAGAAGAAAAGAATCGAATTAAGATAAACTGGTCCAATTTCTTACTTTGGTTGGGTGTCTTACTTTTTGCCGCCATTCTTGGTCATTTTACGCAGTATAGGCCGATTTTATTGTTTGAAAATTTTTATCGTAATGGAAGTCTTATTTTCGGTGGTGGGCAGGTCTTAGTTCCTTTACTCCATACAGAATTTGTCGAATTCAAGGAATATTTAACTTCGGATGAATTTCTATCAGGATATGGGCTCGTGCAGGCATTACCAGGACCAGTCTTCTCTTTCAGTGCTTTTGTTGGCACCATAAGCATGCGAGACGGCAATATTCTGAGTCAGATCTTCGGAGGCTTTATGGCGGCAGCAGGTGTATTCCTTCCGGGTACATTTCTAATTTTTTTTGTAATACGATTTTGGGAAGATCTTAAGAAATATAGAATGGTAAAAGCTTCTTTGGAAGGAATCAATGCGGTTAGCTCGGGAATGGTGATCGCTGCGACATTTCTCTTGCTTGAGCCTATAGAACCCATAACAATTAATTATGTCCTTATGATTGGAACGGCTTTTTTACTCTTTTTCACTAAAATACCCACACCTTTTATAATACTTGGCGGACTACTAGTTGGGATTATATTACAATAAAAAAGGCTCGAATATCGAGCCTTTTTTATTCACTTAACTTCCGTTGCTTATTCAGCAATTGGAGGAGTAATACCTAATTGCTTTAATACAAGGTTGGAAATATTATCTTCTTCTCGTGCATATAATAAAACATCAAATCCAGGTGCTCCAGCACTGAAAACATGTGAATATCCGTTTTCCTTCGCTGTAGTTTCAATCGCTGTACCAATTTTCTCATAAGCAGGAGCTAAAAGTTGATTCCTTTTATTTCCCATAGAGGTCTCCGCATCTTGACTAAATTTTTGAATATTCTGCTGTAAAGTAGTAATCTCCTGTTCTTTATCCGCTCTAATCAACTCATCATATGAGTTTACATTAGTTTCATAATCCGCCACCTTAGCCTGTAAATCTTTATATTTCGCCTGAAGCTGATTTTGCAATTGCTTTTCGTAAGCTTTAAGTTCAGCATCGATTTGCTTAGCTTCCGGTAATAAGCTTAACACATAATCTGCATTTGTATATCCGATTTTCAATCCTGCTTGTGCATTGGCCATGAATGACATAGCTGTTATCGTCAATGCTAGTACTATAATTTTCGCTTTCATATTAAGTTAATTTCACTATTAGTTCTCTTCTTCTTCATTCTCGCCAAGTCCTAACTCATCGAGAACAAAATCTGTATAATCATGAATTGGATCAGTGTAGATCATTACCAAGTCACCGGACTTATCAAATACTATTTGTAGCCTGTTGTTCTTAGCTACTCTCTCCACAGCTTCGAATACTTGATCTTGCACAGGTTTAATCAATTCTTTTTTCTTCAAAAAATACAAACCTTCAAAGCCGAATACTTGCTTTTGGTATTCCTTGACCTCTTTCCAATTCCTATCTATTTCTGTTCTCCTTTCGTCCTTCAACTCCTCTGTCAAAAGAACCTCCTCCGCTTTTAATGAAGCTTCCATTTCTTCCAAAACTTGATACTTCGTTTGGATTTCTTTCTCCCAAGATTGTGCCAACTTTTGTATCTCGCCTTGTGCCTCACTATATTCTGACATTCGTCCAAGCACATACTGCGTGTCAACATAGCCAAACTTCTGCGCAAAAGTAGAAATATTTATTAGGAATAAAAGCCCAAATAAAACATACAGCTTAGTCATATTTATCTTATTTGTTGTCCAATAGAGAAGTGAAATTGAGGCCCACTCACTTCCAATTGACCTGGTGCGGGATCTAATCCATAACCCCAGTCTAATCCAAGTAATCCGAAAGCAGGCATAAATAGTCTTACGCCTATACCAGCAGATCTATATAAATTGTAAGGATTAAAATCCTCAAAATCATCCCAATTATTTCCTCCGTCAAAAAATGTTAGGAAATAAATAGTTGCTGATGGATTCAACGAAATTGGATAACGTAACTCCATAACAAACTTTGTAAACATCGTACCCCCACGAATATTATTAACCGGATCTTCCGGAGAAATGATATTATTTTCATACCCTCTTAAACCAATTACATCTGTTCCTAGAAGGAAATTCTGTCCAGTCAAACCATCACCACCAAGTTGAAACCTTTCAAAAGGACCAACGCCGACGCGATCTGTGTAGGTACCAATATATCCAAAGTGGAATCGAGGAGCTAACACAAGGTTCCCAACTAATTTTAAATAATAATTTAAATCAAGATTCCATTTGTGATACTCCAACCATTGATACTTTGTCGCATTATCCACATTATCATAATCAAGATCACTCCATAACGAGTATGGAGGTGTGATGGAAGCACTCAATGAAACAGAAGACCCTGTCCTCGGATACATCGGGTTATCTACAGAGCTTCTTGCTAAAGTCGTATTAAAAGTGAAGCTATTTGCGTCTCCTGTTGAAAACCCTAAAGAGTTGCCAAACTGGAACAAATCGTATTTTTGAAATCCGATAGAATTACTCAGAGTAAAGTAATCATCAGGCCATTGTAGTCTACGCCCAAGTGATATAGTAATTCCTGTCACCTTTAATGAACCAAGCGTTTCATTTGTAAACCTATCAATTTGTCTTTGTACAGAGTGACTGAAGTTAACACCAAAATTATTCGGCTTTCTTCCTCCCAACCAAGGTTCTGAAAAGCTCACTGTATAGCTTTGGAATCTTCGCCCATTAGCCTGTAACCTTACTGAAAATCTTTGTCCATCACCCATCGGTAAAGGTCTCCATTTATCTAGGTGGGGTATGTTTCTCAGAGAAAAATTATTGAAACTAACACCTAGAGTTCCCACAAAACCAAAAGCACCACCCCACCCACCGGAAAGTTCTACTTGATCATTTGGTCTTTCGACTAACTGCCACTCAATATCCACCGTTTCATCAACAGGGTTTGGCTTTGGAATAGGGTTGACCTGTTCCGGGTCAAAATAACCTAGTTGAGACAGCTCACGCTGTGTTCGTATCAAGTCAGCTCGGCTAAACTTCTGTCCAGGAAGAGTTCTAAGCTCTCTAAGTATAACATGATCATTAGTCTTGTCATTGCCACTAATCGTAATTTCATTGATTGTCGCTTGTACGCCTTCGAAAATTCTCATCTCCAAACTTATACTATCATCCTCTACACCCACTTCAACTGGACTTACAGTGAAAAACAAATATCCATCATCCATATACAAAGAGCTGATGTCAGTACCTGTTGGATTATAATTAAGCTTTTTGTTTACTAGTTCTAAATCGTAAACATCTCCTTTTGCAATCCCGAGAATCTTATCCAATTGCGCCGCAGTATAAATGTAATTCCCTGTCCAAATGATATCTTTAAAATAATATTTTTTCCCGTTATCAACTTTAACATCAATATTGAGGTATTTATTATTCACGTTATAAACCGAATCATATGATATTTCCGCATCACGAAACCCTTTCGAATTGTAAAAGGATATAATATTTTTTTTACCCTCTTCGTAATCTTCACGAACAAATTTCGCGGATTTGAATACGTTCACCTTAACCATTTCGCCAAGATACTCGCGCATTTCTAATGCAGAGGTACTATCTCTATGAGTTAAAAAATGATAAAAATTTGCTGGATTCAAAAGGTTAATCGTCTTAGCTAGGATATCTTTTGGCAGTCTAATTCGTGGTGTCTCTCCTACATCTTTTATTTTACTCCTTAGTTTGGCCGATGTAAAATGCTCCCTATCAATAAAATTGATATTTTTCACTTTTACTTTTTGATTCTTTTCAATGTCAATAATAATTTCGACACTATTACCAACCAGGGTATCCTTCAACTGCAGAACATTTACTTCCGCATTTAAATAACCCTTGCCCTCCATGAATCTTTTTACAGCCAATTCGGTATTCTTAATCACTGTATTGGTCAATATCTTTCCACGAACTAACTCAACTTTATCTTTTAATTCACCTTCGAAGGTTCTGTTCACTCCTTTGAACTTATACTTGGTGAGTCTTGGTCTTTCACTCAAATTAATAGTTAAAAAGACCTGTCCATTTTCAACTTTGTTTGCAAAAATTGAAATATCTCCAATTATTCCTTGCTTCCATAGCTTTTTTATCGCCGATGAAATTTCGTCTCCAGGGATTTTAATTTTGTCTCCAACTCGTAAGCCTGATAAAGAGATCAAGGCATTATTGTCTAAGAATTCTACCCCCTCAACTGTGATTTCCGCAATTTCAAACTCTTGTGGGCTTGAATAATTTATATTGAGTCCCGCTTGATCAGATTTGTTTTTACCAAAAACGATTTGAGCTTGTGAACCAAATGAATAAAGCAGTACAACTGCTACCAACAAATTCCTTATCAACACTATTTCTCTTCTATTATTTGTTCACTTGTTTTACCGAACCTTCTTTCTCTTCTTTGGTAAGCTAGAATGGCTTCATTTAGATGCTCTTTTCTGAAATCAGGCCATAGCACGTCAGTAAAAAACAATTCTGTATAAGCCATTTGCCAAAGTAAAAAGTTACTAATGCGCATCTCTCCGCTTGTCCTTATTAACAGTTCTGGATCTGGTATCCCCGCAGTTGATAGAAATTTATCAACGAGCTCGTTGGTAACTTCCTCTTCTGATTGATCTTCAATGATTTTTTTAACTGCTTGAGTAATGTCCCATCTCCCACTGTAGTTCAAAGCCAAAATCAATGTTAAGCCAGTATTCTCTCTGGTTTTCAATTTTGCCTCTTCAAGATTTCCTCTTGCTTCTTTTGGCAGTTTAGATATATCACCAATAGCTTCAAGTTTCACATTATTATCCATTAGCGTCTTGATCTCATTTTTTATCGTAGATACCAAAAGAGCCATCAACGCCTGCACCTCAATCTTCGGTCTATTCCAGTTTTCCGTCGAGAATGCATACAATGTTAAATACTGGATTCCAATTTCAGCACAAGTTTCGGTTACTTCTCTTACTGCCTTAATCGCATTTCTATGTCCAAAAATACGAGCAGCACCTTTCGTTTTTGCCCAACGTCCATTCCCGTCCATGATTACGGCAATATGCCTAGGCAAATTCTCTTTATTGATTAGCTCCATTCTTGAATCCTTCCATTTTTAAGCAAGGATCACAAAGTTGTGTCTTTTTTGCCACATGGGAAATTTTTAAACATTTTTTAACGCTAGTACGCCTTTATTCTATTGAAAATGGATTTATTCGGAACATATGGGAAAGGACAAGGGATTTTGTAAATGATATATGTAAGGCTCACGCCAGTATAAAAATACCAGTCGTTATCATTTGGGTTTCCAAACTGATAGTCTTTTATAAAGATATCTCCGTCAGAAACTCCGTCTAAATAATCAAAAAAGGTTTTCCGAGCACCCGACTCTACCGAAAGGCTAAACCTTTTTCCTAACAAGAATTTTGCGCCTCCTCCCATAGGAATCACAGTCTGAATGGGATTGAACTCTTCGAAAGTAGGATCTACATTACTGATCTTGGTGAACGCGAAACCTAGGCTAATAAACGGAGACCATCTGTGCTGTGCTCCCTGAGTTCGATAATTCAAAAAATGATACTCGAAGGAAGTCCCAAACTCGATAATATTATGATCAAAAGAATAATCACGAGCTACACCTAGTGCGTCTATTGGCCTAGTGTCATCCCCTGATAGTTTGGCAAAAGTTCCTGTGAATTTTAAACTAATAAACTCCGAAAAGTTCATTCTATATATTGCCTGTACAGCGGGCTTGGATTTAGAGAAAATAGGCACTCTATTCAAATCTCCAGTATAATTGGATATACCAATTCCACCTCCAAATTCAATAAATTGGGCCATTAATAAAAATGGTGAAAAAAGAATGACAAATATGAATTGTCGCAAATCTGTTTATCTAAATTTAGCTGTACTTCGAGTTTTTCCTGTCAAAATCATTCGAAGCTTTATGGATGTAACGAAATACATATCATTATTATCGGGGTTCCCGCGAATAGATCCTTCATATCCTGCTCCTACCAAGGAGGAAGTATTGTAGGCTTGTCCGTTTAGCTTTTTTTGCACAACTTGTCCAATAGATAAATCTCTTTCTTCACCTGTCCAAGCCGAAATTGGCTCAGCACTTCTATCTGACATGATTCTGCTAAGATCATTCTCAAATCGATCTAAACTTACATAATTTGTGCTTACGTCATCTAAATAATCTGTGAATACAAACCTATAACCAAGCTCTAGCGCTGCTTCGAAAGGTCCTGGAAGACGCATCCTTATTCCTAAAGCTATTGGAATCGCAAAAGAAATGGGTAGATAGGTTTCCCCTTGTGAATCATCAAGCTTCTGACCTTCTGTCCCAAGTGTTCGTAATTTAACCCATTTACCAGCCTCTGGTACAGGAGTGGTAGCGTCTACTTGATAATCAAAATCAGGCACTAAACCTTTGGGCTCATGGTGAAAAATAGCTCCCCCAATAAAAAAATAGGCATTTAAGACCTGTCGAGAGGTCGGTCCACCGTAATTTGGTAAAAACTGGAATTCAAAACCCAAGTTTAATTCTTTAATATCATTACGAACACTAAGACCTCTGGCGTATCTCGGCTGCCATTTTACAGGTGTTTCAGAAGACTGGTAGGAAGACTGATCATCTCCTATTAACCTACCGTAGTTGAAACCAAGCCGAATGGCTGAATAAGCATTAAATTTATGTCCAAGATCTATACCAAAACCCGGCCTAGTAAAAGATACATCGGTACTGGCCGCTTTGTTTACAGGTGCCAAATCTCCGTAATAGTTTAGTGCATTTACACTGAAGTTGACATAGTTGTATGCTCTGAATCGGCCTCCTCTTGAGGCTCCCTTGTATTTTGAAAAACTACGACTATTATTTCGTCTTTTTTTATACTTCTTTTTTCTTCTTCTTTGGGCATCTGCATCGAAAGCAGTTGCCAGAATGAATAGTATTAAGGAAAATGATAATAGGGCCTTGAATTTCATTGTATTGTAAAATGTAAATATAGTAAAGCGACAGTGCTTCTAAAAATAATTTCTTTTATCCAACCCCCAAGTCAATTTCGTCCTAAGCGTATCAATAAAAGTATCTCCTTTTATTTTCACCAAATTGGCAAAAAAATCTGCTTTCTGAATCTCAAAAGTGTGAATTTGATTATCAATGCTATGTGACCTTGAATCCAACGATATGAGAAAAGATAAATCTCTTGTCTCAACTTCAAATTTTAATTTCGCGTTATCTGGTATAACAAGGGGTCTCACATTTAGATTATGCGGGCTAACCGGGGTTATTACGAGGTTAGATGTGTTTGGCATCAAAACAGGACCTCCGCAGCTCAGACTATAACCTGTAGACCCTGTTGGTGTCGCAACCATCAGACCATCTGCCCAATAAGTGTTCAAAAATTCACCATTGAGGTATGATTTCACTACAATCATAGAGGATGTATCCTTTCGAAGTATGGCAAATTCGTTTAACGCATAGTTTTTTTCGATGAGTAGATCATCTGAACCAACTACCTGCACCAGACTTCTCGTTTCTATTTCAAAGTCTCCATTGAAAAAACAAATCAGCGCTTGTTCAACTTGCTCTTTGGAAATAGTTGCTAAAAAACCAAGTCGACCAAGATTAATCCCTAAAATAGGTAATTGTAAGACCCCAACAAGGGTAAGCGTGTCTAACAGCGTACCATCCCCGCCAAGACTTAGAATGGCCATGCAATTTTTAATTTCATCTGCATGACGAAACGATCCGTAATGATCGAAAATTCCTGGTAAGTCCTTTTTTAGTGTCTCCGAAACAAACACATCTAATCCCCTTTGATCGATAATTGAAGTGATCTTTTTTATATAGGGAAGTGAGGTGGCTGTTAAACCCCTGCCATGTATTGCAATGGATTCCATTAGATTTTAATATACTTCATGAGCATATCTATCCTATCTAAGTCACTTTGTTGATCATCCGTAGTATTAAATGAGGTCTCGACATTAAATCCTCTATTTTGCAATGAGGCAACAATATGAGTAACATCTTCAACATTGACTTTTAATGTTAAAAAATAATTGCTCGGGTTATTATTTTCAGGACTCAAAAAGCTACTTAAGATTTTAGCATCATTTGATTCAACTATGTAACTTATTTCAGCCAGTGAGTAGTCACTTATCGTTAATGCGATTCCTAAAATTGCCCCTGGGAGATTAACCGAAGAGCTTTTGGCAAAAACCTCAACGATATCCTGAATAGAGATTGCGCCGATATACTTATTCTCACTATCTAAAACGGCAATAACCTTGTAACCTTCGGCGTTAGCCACTTTTAGCACATCATAATAATGCACTCTCTCATCAATGAAGCATTGCTGCCCTAATAAAGGAAAGTCTCCAACATTTTCCCAAGTGATACCATCTTCGAGCAACATCTCTTCGTCAATAAAGCCCAAAAACTGACCATCAGCAATTACAGGAAGTTCAGTAACTCTCAATTCTGACATCCACTCTCTGGCCTTTTTAGCCTTATCTGAAGGCTTTAATGGAGGAATCATATAATTGATAATGTCTTTAGCTATCATCCAGGAATAGTTTTAGTTAAGAATTCTTCAACCAAAAGATTAAATTCATCTGGTCGCTCCATCATAGGAGCATGACCGCAATGATCGATAAACCTTAATGTTGTATTTGGGATTAATGCGTCGAATTCATGGGCCACCCTCGGCGGAGTAATCGTATCATTAAGTCCCCATATTAACAATGTTGGCACTTTTATCTCTTTCACGTCCTCAGTCATGTTGTGTCTCTGAGCAGACTTGGCTATCGCAACAATTCTTAATGCTTTTGGTATCGATTTGGTCGTTTCGAAAACCTCATCAATCAGATCTTTAGTGGCTGTTTTTGGATCATAAAAGGTATAGGCAACTCTTTCCGAAACATATTCATAGCTTCCTCTTCTAGGAAATGACCCCCCCATTGCATTTTCAAATAGTCCGCTACTTCCAGTCAATATAAGTGAGTTTACATTTGACGGGTTTTTTAAAGTGTAGATTAAGCCTACATGTCCTCCAAGTGAATTACCAATAAGATGGAATTTATTCATTCCCATGTGGTCCAAAAACTCTTCAACAAACTTATTTAGTGAGTCCAACCCTGCGGTTTTTACAGGCATGGTATAAATTGGAAGAAGAGGAATAACAACTCTGTAGTTTTGAGAGAACTTATTCACCACTCTATCCCAATTACTCAATGCACCAAACAATCCATGAAGCAAAAGCAGTATTTCGCCTTCACCCTCATCTATGTACGAAAAATCTCCTGACTGTTTAACTTCCATATTATTCAAAGAAACTAAAATCTAGTTTAAAAAGGTGTAAGACTCAATTTTGTTATCGCCAATATTTTCAAGTGAGTCTATCATATCTTTAATAAAAGGCAGCATCTCTGCTAACCAATTAAATACAACCGGTCCAATACCCTGTACGTGAGCATAAAAAATTGAGCCTTGAATCCAGGTTTGTGGCAAACTAAAGCCAACAGAATCCATTACCCAAATTACCATACTAACCATAAAGGCCCATTTGAATATAGCAGCTATCGATCCAAGTATATTGTCAAAAAAGCCAATAAATGTTAGATCTAATGCTTTTTTTAAAATCTTTGCTGCAAGGTTTATAATTACAATAACAACAATAAAAAGGGCAATAAATACCCCGACTGTTAATACTTGTGAATAAGCCGTCCCCTCAAAAATTATTTTTGAAATCGGAATGGTCAACTCAATTGAAACAAACAACCCAACAAAAAAGGCCAGAAAAGAAAATATTTCAACAACGAGACCTTTGATATAGCCTTTTACCGCTCCTAACAGAAATATAACTCCCAGAAATATATCGAAATAACTCACCCCGATTAATTTAGCAATTGTCGAGCCAATTGTGAAATCAATTTACCATCAGCCTTTCCTGATAGCTTTTTAGTCGCCATGCCCATGACCTTACCCATGTCCTGAGGACCAGATGCTCCTGTTTCTTCAATAATTTCTTTTACCTCAGCCATGACCTCATCGTCAGTCAATTGCTTTGGTAAAAATTCTTCTATAACTATTAATTCGGCACTTTCCACCTCCGCCAGATCCTCTCTGTTTTGTTCCTTATAAATCTGGAAAGAGTCTTTTCTTTGCTTAGCTGCCTTCGTCAAAAGCTTTAATTCTAGCTCTTTCGTAAGCTCCTCTTTCGCACCCTTTTCTGTCTCCGCTAGCAATATCAAAGCTTTAATTGCTCTCAGAGCTGTAAGCCTTGTTTTTTCTTTTTTCAACATTGCTTGCTTTATTTGCGCTTCTATATCCGTCTTAAGGCTCATAATTTCTTAATTATTATCAAAGTTAATCTTGTATGTAATGACCAAACTTAGTGTAAACATCAACAAAATTGCAACTCTTCGAAATGCTCGAGGAGCAGACAACCCAAATGTGGTTAGAACAGCCATTGATTGTGAAAAGTTTGGGGCAGAGGGAATTACTGTCCATCCGAGACCTGATGAGCGTCATATCACGCTAAAGGATGTCTACGATTTAAAGAACGTAGTTAAAACAGAGTTTAATATCGAAGGTTATCCCGATGAAAGATTTATGAAAATTATTGCGGATATTAACCCCACCCAAGCCACGCTTGTGCCAGATGCTCCGGATGCCATCACGTCAAATGCTGGTTGGGACACGCTCACTCACGAGACGATGTTGACGGAAATAATTGCCGAATTAAAAAAACAAGGCACGAGAGTCTCGGTTTTTGTTGATCCCGATCCGAAAATGGTCGAGGGAGCCAAGAGAATTGGTGCCGATAGGATTGAGCTTTTCACCGAGCCTTATGCCAAAATGTATGGTCTCAATAAAGAAGCCGCTATAAAAGCATACGTCGAATCTGCAATAGTTGCATCAGAGCTTGGACTTGGTATCAATGCAGGACACGATCTTGACCTTCACAATTTGGCATTTTTCAAAGCTTCCATTACGCGACTTGCAGAAGTTTCCATTGGACATGCACTTATAACAGATGCACTGTGTTATGGTCTTGAAAGAACAATTCAGATGTATAAAAGTCAATTAAATAAGTTATGAAGTTAAACTTTCGCAAAGTAGGAACAGGAGAACCCTTGCTAATTTTACATGGCCTTTTTGGGTCATCTGACAATTGGCAAACCGTCGCTAGGGGACTCGCGGATAAGTACTCATGTTATTTAATTGATCAACGGAATCATGGTTTGTCGCCACACGATGACTGCATGGACTATAATGCCATGTCTGATGACTTGAAAGAGTTTATAGAAGACCAGCATTTAAACGCAGTGCATATTCTAGGTCATAGCATGGGAGGTAAAACGGCGATGACTTTTGCTGCACGTTTTCCTCATCTTGTGAAGAAACTAATAATTGTCGACATAGGTCCCAAATCGTACCCGCCCCATCACGGCCAGATTTTCAAAGGATTCCGCTCTGTAGACTTGTTAGGTGTTAAAAGCAGAAAAGAAGCAGATGAGCAGCTATCAAAAGAAGTATCCGATTTTGGTATTCGCCAGTTCATGCTAAAAAACTTGAACAGAAATGGTGATAGCTTTGAATGGAGAATAAACCTCGATTACATTGAGAAAAATGTCTCGGAAATAGGGAAACCCCTGGATAAGGACGCTCTTTTTGAAGGAGAAGCACTTTTTATTGGGGGAAAAAAAAGTGACTATATTGATATTGAAGATCATCCTTTGATAAAACATCATTTTCCTAAAAGTCATGTTGAAATGATTGAAGGTGCAGGGCATTGGGTGCACGCAGAAAAACCAAAAGAACTTATGAATAGTGTGTTAAGCTTTTTATCGTGAAAGGTAATTTATTTCTGATACCGAGCTTTTTATCAGAAAGCAACGATCAATCCTTTATTTCACCGTTAGTGAAAGATATAATATCCAACACAGAGCATTTTCTTGTTGAGAATGTTCGCACGGCTAGGAGGTTCATAAGTGATCTCAAGCTCGGCCTTGACATATCAACATTACAATTTTCGGTGCTTGATAAAAAATCGTCAGAGCAATCTTTGAATGAATCTTTTGATTTGATACAAAAAGGAAAAGATATTGGCGTAATATCAGAGGCGGGACTACCAGGACTTGCAGATCCTGGAGGACTTGCTGTTGCAAAAGCACATAGGGATGGAATAAAAGTCATCCCACTACCTGGAGCTTCCGCCATTCAGACAGCAATAACTACTTCCGGGTTTAACGGGCAGCAATTTACATTTCATGGTTATCTACCCATAGAGGGTACAGAAAGGCGAAAAACAATCATCGAATTACACGCACAATTGAAAAGCACAGGTTATACACAAGTCTTCATGGAGACACCTTTCAGAAATTTATCTTTACTCAAATCACTGGTTGATCACACTCCGGGAGATACATTATTGCATATATGTGCGGATTGTTTTGGCTCTAAAGAGCTCACCGCCACCAAAACCATTACCGAATGGTCGAAGAAACTCCCTGAAATTCATAAAATTCCAGCAGTCTTTTGTATTGGTCAATTTGTATCATAGACTTTTCCCTTTGACTTAAAATCATAAATTTGCCACTCATTTAAAATCTCCGAGTTAATATGTCATATTTATTTACTTCTGAGTCAGTATCAGAAGGACATCCAGATAAAATTGCAGATCAGATCTCAGACAGTCTTGTCGATCATTTTCTAGCATTTGATCCACAATCAAAAGTGGCCTGCGAAACGCTTGTGACCACTGGTCAAGTTGTATTAGCAGGAGAAGTCAAATCAAATACGTATTTGGATGTTCAGCAACTCGCCAGAGATGTAATAGAGAGAATTGGCTATACCAAGTCCGAATATATGTTTGAGGCGAAATCGTGTGGAATACTTTCAGCGATACACGAACAATCTCCTGACATCAATCAAGGTGTAGATCGTCAAGACCCAAAACTACAGGGCGCAGGTGATCAAGGAATGATGTTCGGTTATGCAACCAATGAAACCGATAATTATATGCCTTTGGCGCTCGATCTTTCACATAAAATTTTGATTGAGCTAGCGGCGCTGAGGAGAGAAAATGCAGATATTACTTATTTGAGACCTGACGCAAAGTCACAAGTAACTATCGAATATTCTGATGACAACAAGCCAGTTAGAATAGATAGTATTGTCGTCTCAACCCAACATGATGACTTTGATGAGGAGCGCGTGATGCTCGACAAAATCAAAAAAGACATTGTTGCAATCTTAATTCCAAGAGTAAAAATGCAGCTCAAGGACGAGTTACAATTGCTTTTCAATGATGATATCAAATATCATATTAACCCAACAGGAAAATTCGTCATTGGCGGGCCACATGGAGATGCTGGACTTACAGGAAGAAAGATTATAGTAGATACTTATGGTGGTAAAGGTGCGCATGGTGGAGGTGCATTTTCTGGAAAAGATCCTTCAAAAGTGGATAGATCTGCAGCTTATGCTACTCGACATATTGCCAAAAACTTGGTTGCTGCTGGAGTTTGCTCTGAAGTGCTCGTGCAAGTTTCTTATGCCATTGGCGTGGTTGAACCTATGGGTATTTATATCAGCACCTATGGCACCTCTAAAGTGAATTTAACAGACGGAGAGATTGCTAAAAAAGTAGAATCCATTTTTGATATGACGCCCTATGGTATCGAAACAAGGCTCAATTTAAGAATGCCAATGTACCAAGATGCCGCTGCTTATGGACACATGGGTCGCACCTCCGAAAAAGTAACCCGAACTTTTAAAGATGGTTCTGGAACTAGCAAAACAATGGAATTTGAAACCTTTACTTGGGAAAAGCTAGATTTTCAAGATCAAGTAAAAGCCGCATTTAGCTTGTAAAATGAGCCTTATGCTCCCAAAATCATGGAGCAATGCTAAATGTCGTGATCACACTTTGGTGACAAAGCGTTTATACTGGCAAACTTGAACACATTAAATACCCATTAATCATCGTTTCTATTCTATTCATCTTTGGATGTGAATATGAAAAGACTGAAGTGAATAATAAAATGGAAAAGCAGTACGACTATCGTGCTGCTTTTTTAATTGTTGATGGTGTCTATAACTCAGAATTAACCGCTCCTTTTGACTATCCTCATCATACTATCTTCCATGCGCAAAAGGGAATCCAAGTATTTACCATTGCTCCAACAAAAGATGTAATGACCACTTTTGAAGGCATTCGAATATTGCCAGATTACGGGTTTGAAAGCGCTGACTTAGCACAGATAGATATTCTCACAGTTCCTAGCACGGAGCAGAGCTTAGATTCAGATTTTGGAAATGAACGCTTAATCCGTTTTGTCAGAGCAAAAGGAAATCAAGCAAAATACGTAATATCCTTTTGTGTCGGAGCGTTAGTACTGGCGAAAGCTGGGCTGGTTGCAGGTTATCACTACAACACGTTTCCTTCAGACATTGAATTGTACAAAATGAGATGCCCAAACTTGACGGATCATGAAGGTGTTAGTTTTGTTCTTGACAGAAAATTGATGACCACAGCTGGAGAAGCAAGATCCCTTGACCCTTCCATGTACCTCGTTTCTTTACTCTACGGTAATGATGTTGCCAAAGGAGTCGGAAAAGGAATGGTCATTGATTGGAATATTGATGACTATCAATATGTCATTGTAAAGGATTCTATTAATTAGCATGCTGAGTTTGGAGTAAAGTCCTCCAAAAGTTTTTTTCGCGACAAAAAGTGACCCTTTATTTATCATCTCTCAAATCCACTTTTGGAGGATTAATTGCAAAACAGCCAACACGAACACGTTTTTAGAAGGCCAAATTCAGGTTCAATCTAATCGCCCAAGAAACCGCTAATAAAAATCCTTCACCAATTCCTCACTTATTTCCCAAAGTTTCTTAGCCGCTTTTTTGTCCAAGCCAATTGTGGCTGGGTGTTTAGGCCTCCTCTTATCAAAGTACCTTCCAGAATGCTTTTCGATATATGGGGCAGTCGCTAAATGCATTTGGGTTTGGGCGCCTTGCTCTGGCGTAATCATAAAAGGGGACATGATGTTTTTCATGAATTTAAAAACGCCGCTCGTGTTACCTGCAAAATTGGTATTAACCACTCCTGGATGTAAGGAAAATGCCGTTAACCCATCATTATTATATCTTTCGTGGAGCTGTTGAGCAAAATAAATATTACACAGCTTACCAAAACCATAGGTCTTAATCGCACTGTACTTTCTTTTTTTCCAGTTTAGATCGTCAAAGTTGATTTCCGCTGCACGATGTGCCTCAGAACTTACATTAATCACACGCGTTTTTGATTTAATTAAACTCGATAACAAACTTTGAGTGAGTAAAAAATGACCTAAATGATTCAAAGCAAACGACATTTCATGACCTTGCGCAGACAATTCTCTGCTCTGAATGATCGCTCCAGCATTGTTCATCAACACATCTAGGTGATCAATTCGATTTAATAACTGCTTAGAAACCATCTGAACTTGAGTCAAATCAGAGACATCACAGGCATAAAAGTGCAAGTTTTCCCCTTTGGGTCTTTTCTGAAGCGCAATGGCTTTTTTTTCATTTCTGGCAAGCATATGTACTTCCCAACCGGCATCCAGCAATGTTTTTACTACTACTTCCCCGATTCCGGAGGTACCTCCTGTAATGACAATAGTTTTCATAGAATAAATTGGTCTCATTAATCAAGAACAGAATAAGTTTCTGTTTATCCATTCTGATTTTAAAAAAGAGCTTTTTTAAGCAAATATTACATGCGGTCATTTAGAGAATTACACAAGCATAAAACACTGGATAATCCTCCAATATTCCACAAGGTAGAGCTCTTTGCTTGAATCCAATAATCGTTTAGTCATGAGCGTCTATCCATAAAGCATGGGTTTAATTCAAAATGTCCGAAATCGACACATGCGTAGCTTGGTAAAGATGAAGCTGCTATGGAACATTACGTCAAGTAAATGATTCATTTGAAAACAAGTGTAACGCAGCACTCGAGTATTATGGACAGACATTGAATGGGAAACCGCCAAATGTTGTATTTACAACCCTTTTCAAGCCAATTATTTATTCCCTTAACTCCTGAGTGCCATGACGTCACCTGCAGACTCAACCAAAATAGCCTTTCCGTTTAGCATACCATCCAATAGCCGTGATTAATTTCCTCCCAAGAACGAAATCAATACGCCTGCTGCTACTGCCGATCCGATCACCCCTGAAATGTTACTGGCCATGGCGTATTGTAGCAAGTGATTACTTGGATCATGTTTCAAAGCAATCTCATTCGCTACTCTGGAGGCCATCGGTACAGCGCTTAGTCCAGTCGCTCCTATCAGAGGATTGATTTTCTTTTTCGCAAAAAGGTTGAAAACTTTCACAGCAAATATTCCACCAGCAATAGAAATAGCAAAAGCAATGAACCCACCAACGATAATCATTATGGTTTCCATATTGAGAAAGGCTTTGACCGTCATGGTGCCGCCTACCGTCAAACCAAGGAAAATTGTGGCTGTATTCAAGATTGTGTCGGAAGCAGCTTTGTGCAGTCTTCCCGTGGAAACGCCAATTTCTTTGATCAAATTTCCAAACATCAAAAGTCCCAACAATGGCACAGAGCTCGGCACCAACAAGGAAACAACCGTACCTACAGCAATGGGAAATATGATTTTCAAAGTCTGTAAGTTCTTGATCGGTTTTGCCGAAGGAAAGAGCTTGTCTTGCTTCTTCATGTTTATTTGCAATTCCTTTTTGGTCATGGTCAGTTTGACGATAAAAGGAATAATTACCGGCACAAGCGCCATATAAGAATAAGCAGCAATAGCGATCGGGCCAAGTAAATGTGGCGCGAGCTTGATTGTAGTATAAATAGCCGTCGGGCCATCTGCTCCACCAATGATACCCAAGGCTGCTGCTTCTTTTAAGGTAAACCCAAAAGCTACCGCAGAAATCAAAACGGTAAAAATGCCTATTTGAGCGGCTGCTCCAAAAAATGCCAATCTCAAGTTTCTGAGCATCGGACCAAAGTCCGTCAAAGCACCTACACCCAGAAATATGATTGGTGGCAGAAAACCTGTTTTGATCAAGGAATAATAGAGAAAATTCATGATGCCATGCTCCTTCGCTATTTGATAAAGCGTCAAAGTCTCATCGATTTTCACCACGCCCATTTGTCCGCCAGGAAAGTTGGCGAGCAACATGCCAAAAGCAATGGGAACAAGTAATAATGGCTCGTATTGCTTTTTTATCCCTAAGTACAACAAGAAAAAAGCAATGGCAATCATCAAGAGCGTTTGCGGCTGATCCACGATATCTTGGATGGCCGTCATTTGGTACAGTTTTTCTAATAATTCCACGTTAAGACAGCTTTACAATTACATCGTCATCATACACATCATCACCTTCCTTGACGAGAATTTCGGTAATCACTCCGTCAAACTCAGACTTTATCGCATTGGTGACTTTCATCGCTTCTATATACAGAACGATATCGCCCTTGCTGATTTTATCCCCTACTTTGATTTCCTTTTCCCCAGCATCTTTGGTCATATAAACCTTTCCTTCCAAAGGCGCTAAAATATTATTGGACGGGCCAGATGCTGCTGGTGGCGCTACCGATGGTGACGCGTTTTGCGTCGCGTAGGCTGGAGCCTCCTCTTGTCCATCATAGGAGATCGATACACGAAATTTCTCGCCGTTCACATCTACATTCAATGTTTTTGGCTGTGCCATCATTGGCGCAGCAACCGTCACTTCTTCTTGTTTAGGTGCCTTTTTCTTCGCTAAGTCAGCCTCAAAATCAGCTTTCGCTTTTCCGCTTTTATAGGCTTCATATTGCTGTGGATGCATTGCGTACTCAAACAATTCTTCATCGTCTTGTCCAGTTTCCCAACCTTTTTCCGCCATTTCTTTTCTTGCACCATCGAGCGCATCTGCGACTAAATCCTGTGGATCACCCGTAAAAAATTCCCGATTTTGATCTTTAGCCAAAGCCTTTAATTCCTCGGAGATCTTACCTGGTACGCGACCTGATTTGCCGAGCACCATATCCCACGTATTATCATCAAGCAGCGACCATCTTTCCTTGCCTTTCTCCATTTGCATGACATTCGTCAACGCCGCATTTTTTACATATTGGCTAAATGGCGTGACCAATGGCGGATACCCTAGCATCGGCCAAACCAGCTCTACTTCGTCAAAAAGCTTGATCAACAAATCATCTTGCGTCAATAATGGTTTACCGTTTTTCTCCTTCCACTTATTCAGGCTTTTCAGATTATTTTCCAAGTCAGACATGAGACTGCCCATCATGCCACCAGGTAAACCCGGACCAATCAAAAGCGCATTCATCAATCGGTTTTTCGGATTGATGTAATAACCGAGGAAATCATCGATAAACTCCTGCGTCAGCGATCGGGCTTGCATGTAGGCCTTCATGTTGATATCCGGCAGGCTAAAACCAGCATCTCGCAACATGGCGTGCACAGTCAATAGATCGGCGTGACCTGTACCAAAAGAAAGTGGCTCCATACCGACATCAATAAAGTCGGCACCTCCTCGGGCGGCCTCTAAGGAAGAAGTCACCGAGAAACCTGGCCCAGAATGACCATGATAAGTAACGAGAATATTTTTGTTAATGTCTTTGATGCCTTTGACCAACTTGCCCATAGAAGCAGGTCGACCGATACCGGCCATGTCCTTGATGCAGATTTCCTCCGCACCCATATCGATGAGCGTTTCCGCCATTTTTAAATAATAGGCGACCGTGTGAAGCTCCGAATGCGTAATACACAAGCATGCTTGCGCAATCATGCCGCCTTCTTTCGCATAGTCGATGGAGAGCTGCAAATTTCGCGTATCGTTCAAGCCGTCAAACGATCGGGAAATATCCGTGCCTTGCTTTTTCTTCAAAGCAAACATCAACTTTCTAACATCCTTGGGCACAGGATACATTCTAATGCCATTCAAACCACGCTCTAGCATATGTGTCTGAATACCCGCATCGTTGAATGGCTGGGTCCATTGGCGTACGGAAGTGTTGGGGTTTTCTCCGTACAGTAGGTTTATTTGCTCAAAGCCTCCACCATTCGTTTCTACACGCTGGAAGCAGCCCATATCTATAATCGGTGCTGCGACGCGCACGAGCTGATCGACTCTTGGCATGTACTTGCCAGAGGATTGCCACATATCTCGATAGATTAAACCGAGTCCAATTTCTTTAGCCATAATTAAAGTTTTTCGATTTTTTGAATCCTTGCTTTCCCTTGGGTAAAACCCTCTACTGCTGCCGTTATCGCAGCAATTTTACTACTTCCAATTCCTTGCTTATTGACGGTTAATGGTACAATAGCCTCCACCGAAAACCTATTAACTAGCGCGATCAAGAGCTTGCCTGTGAAGACCACCAAGGTGAGCACAACAAAGACGGTAAGCATGCCAATCACTAAAAGTGTAAGCGCTGTAGAAATATTAGATTCCATATTGGGTTAATTTTTCCCAAGGTAAAAAAGATTTGCGGTATAAAATAGGGGGGGTGAATTGTACCTCAATGATTGTGGTTAGACTTGGAACGATCGATAACGAATAAAACCAAAACCAAAGTTTCGTAACGCTATTATATGAGAACTACTGAACAGAAGATTTTGAATAACTACCTCGGACTCCTACAAGGGTTGACGCCTGAGATGAAACTCAGTATTATTAAGAAACTCAAAGAATCCTCCAAAAAAAGCGTGCTCGCAACGTCTCGGGTTGAAGCGGCCTTTGGCTAGAACACTGAAACCATAAATTTATGAATTGGCTCTTTTTAATCGATAACTCTTAAAATGAAAGTGTAAAAAACATCCATGAAAAGCATCTTTTAGCAGCACTCCATTAGTTTGAAGCCCTTGGAGGGCTTTTCACCGTCTAAAAAGATCCTGACAGAAATCCGCAGAAACAGGTTTTCTTGTAGCAAGGGGATTCTTTAACATGAGTTCGTCAGGAGAGGAATCAAGGGAGGAAGATGCGTTCGTCAGGACACGAATCAAGGCAGGACAATATTAAATAATATATCAATTCAGAAATTCTGGTTCAGTTCTTGCCTTTCACGCAACTCAACTAAATAAAAACCTTTTCACAATACCCGCCACATTATGAAAACTATCCTTAACGTTCTTTTAATATTTTTCCTCTTTAATAACCCTCTTCACTCCTACTCACAAGACAAATTAAATCAGTCAAAGAACGAACTCAAAAGCGGAAAAAGCAAAAAAACCAACAGTCGTGCCT
>JBLIIJ010000024.1:0-44740 GCA_047635055.1 Cyclobacteriaceae bacterium
ATACTTGGAAAATGTAATCATTGAAAAATCAAGAACCTCGAAGAAGCAAGCTCGCGAGATGAAGGCGGATAATTGCTTTTTATTCGTTAAAAGCATCCGGAATGAAACCTGCAAAGTGGAATTTACTCCCTTTTTTTTCCTCTTCTTTTTCCATAGAAATAAAATTCGCAAAACACAATATTTGTCTTGAGCATAGCAACTTGAACAAAATAACGTAATTAAAATAAGCCTCAGTTTGCCTGAATATAATTCTATGAACACCGAAAATGACTTTAATCTTGGCTTCAAAATAGAGTAGCTATTTCTAACAATCAAATTTCAATGAAGCTGGCAATCAAGTAATAATGCTTATCCCTCTTTTCTTACCCAAAAAAGTATAATCCCTGCCAATGGTCGAAAGGTCTTAAAAACCTCAGCTTAGTAGGTTGATATTTATGGTTAATAAAACAAGAAATAAGAAGTATGAAAAAAATATTGAAATGCATAATCGTAGAAGATGATCCAATGGCGGCCGGTTTACTGGAACAGTATATTGAGTCTGCTGACGGACTTCATCACATAGGCACCCATCCTGATTCACTCATGGCTTCTCTCAACATACAGCGTCAAAAACCAGATGTCGTGTTTTTAGACATCAACATTTCAGGTCTAGACGGACCAGAAATGATCTCACTCTTAGATCACAAACCACAAATTATAATCACTAGCGGGATTGACAAAAACTCTTTTGTGGACTATGATATTGACATCATAGACTTTCTTTCAAAACCGATCACGCTGAAATCCTTCCATAAAGCAGTTGAAAAATGTATTGAAAACTCAGAAAGAACAACAAACCCATGCTGATAGTCGTCCCCTACTGATACTTTGAAAAATTTGAAAACTTCTCTGATTGTATAATGAAGTGTTGGTATGGTGAACCCATTATTGATGGTGTAATCATGAACGCCAGATAGGCTCTTTCACTTTATTACAGCCCCTAAACATTGAAAAAAAATCAGTAAGAGCTTTACATTACAAAAAAAATCTCAGGAGAACAACACGATAATTTGCACTCAGCTGGTTCAAATTGAAATATTCCTTGGAAAGAGATACTTTCAGTAGCTCTACGGACCGAAAGGGTGAGCATATTTTTGCAATTAGTTAAAATTTATGATCCCACTAAACAAAATACACTTGCTGTTTTTTATTTGTGCTTTTTAAGCCACCCTTTTATTCGATACACTTTTCTTTTTTATGGAAGGCATTTTCTTTTCAATAGTCTTTTCAAAGTGTTCTTCCTCTTCTACAACCTCTTTTAATCGAGCAGTCGCATAAAACCCTAATATTGAAAGTACCATTACCGCTTTACCTGCTTCGGCATAAACGGGATTCACACTGTTTAAAAGTGTGATAGACACTACTAATGAAATAACGCAGAGGATAAGTTTAATTTTCATGACCAAATAGTTCTGATTGCAAATATGTATCAGGCCTTCCATATATTTTCATTTATATTTTATATGAATAGTATAAAATATTTTTATGATTTAAGACCTACCTAACTTTATGCTCATTGATTATCTGACCAAATACCTCCTTTAAAATAGAACCTGCGACATGAAGCTTGACCATAACAATAACTTCACTTTCCAATCATCACAGCGTCCAATTATTTATCGAACGATACGTATTTTCGCCTTATATTAATAGTCAGTATAAATCCACAATTATAAATGAAGGTATTAAACAAATTTTTCGTCTTAGCATTCCTTGTGTTCATTATCTCTTGTACAAAAGATGATGCAGAAAGCATCAATCCTGAGCGTGAAGAGATGGCCGAAGAGATGGAAGACTCAGTAATCCAAACTCAGGGTGAAGTTTTAACGATCTTTTTTGTAAACGATCAACATGGCTCAATCAACAACTTTTCTAAGATTAAACATATCGTTGATCAATCGCGTGCAGAAACGAACACACTGCTCGTTTGTGCTGGGGATATTTTTTCTGGAAACCCTATCGTCGATCAATACGAGAAGAAAGGATTCCCGATGATAGACTTGATGAATAAAACTGGATTTGACGTTTCTGTTCTTGGCAATCACGAGTTTGATTATGGCATTGAAATACTCAAAGACAGAATGAACCAAGCTGAATTTGCCTGGGTGTGTGCAAATGTCGATATGAAATTAAGTGGCGTTCCTCAACCAAACGCTTTCATATCTATGGTTATTGGCGGTTTGAAGATTACCTTTTTGGGACTAGTAGAAACTAATGGAAAGCAAGGCGCGACCATTCCTTCGACTCACCCTTGGAGAGTTTCTGATCTTGAATTTGAAAAATTCTATGATGTTATTGATGAGTATCAGCAGGTCAAAGAAAATGAAAACTCAGACCTCTTCATTGCCTTGACACATTTAGGAACTGGTTCCGATATGTCATTGGCTGAAAATAACTCATTCATAGATGTTGTTATCGGAGGACATTCACATCAAATTGTGAATGAGCTCGTCGGCAGCACACCCGTAGTACAAGCAGGCTCAAACCTCTCCAGATTAGGGAAAATGACCTTGAAAATTGAGGATAAAAGTATCGTCGAATCATCCGTTGAGTTCATTAACCTAAGCAGTTACAATGATCGCGATGAAGATCTACAAGCGATCATCGACGTATACAATGACGAACCTTCTTTTGATCGCATAGTCGGTTTTGCGGATTCATATCATGACAGAACTGAGATTGGTTGCTTTTATACCACTGCACTCAAAGAGTACATGCAAGTGGATGCCTCCTTTCAAAATACAGGAGGAATTAGGGCCGATATTGATGAGGGGGATATCACAGCGTTAGAAATCTACAACATGGATCCATTTAATAACCAAAGCGTCATATTCACTATGACGGCCGGAGAAATAAGCGCCTTTTTCAGTGAAACCGGCGCTCGGTTACATGTTTCTGGAATCAGTATGGAACAAACTCAAAATGGCCTCAAGGTTTTTGATGAAAATGGTCATGTGTTAGATGATAATGATATTTTGACAATCGGCATCAACGACTATATCCCCGCAGTTTACGATCAATATTTTCCTTTGGAAAAAGCTGACATTCAAGATTTAACGACCGCTGAAACTATTATCGAATATCTAGATAATATCAATAGCACCCTGAGCTATGATGATTGTGATCGGGTAGTGAGTTTTTAAATAATTCTAAACGAAGTAAGAAGATAAGACCATCTCTCCTTACCTACAATCCCAAGTGTCCTTGTTCTAAGTTTCGTATGGCCATTTCATAAGGCAGAAAATTCTAGAAAAACGATCTGACAAGCTATTGTTCAACCTAAGTTGCAAAGATTATTTCTATATGATTTGTAAAAGAAATCATATAGAAATAGCTCCTTTTTGAGAGTTTAATACTTCTCAGGAATAAAATTCTGATAATCCATCGGTGGTCTCACGTATTTATGCTTTTCTGGCAATGAGGGCAATTCAATTGCTTTTTGGTTGATCGGCTGATATGGGATTTGGGAAAGTAAGTGGTGGATACAATTGAGTCTCGCTTTCTTTTTATCGTCACCATTGACCACAAACCACGGAGACTGTTTGGTGTCTGTATGGGCAAACATGGTATCTTTTGCTTTTGAAAACTCCAGCCATTTGGCACGTGATTTCAAATCCATCTCGCTGAACTTCCATCGTTTTTCTGGTCTTGAGATTCGTTCTAAAAACCTTGATTCCTGCACTTCTTCGCTTACAGAAAACCAGTATTTAATGAGCGTAATACCCGAACGGATCAACATCTTTTCAAACTCAGGACAAGACCTCAAAAACTCTTCGTATTCTTCCTCCGTACAGAATCCCATCACCTTCTCTACCCCTGCCCGATTATACCAACTTCTATCAAATAGCACCATTTGACCAGCACTTGGCAGGTGTTTTATATACCGCTGAAAATACCATTGTGATTTTTCTTTTTCGGTTGGAACGCCGAGCGCTACGACATCACAAACACGTGGATTCAATGGCTCGGTAATTCTTTTGATTACGCCTCCTTTGCCAGCGGCATCCCGCCCTTCAAAAACAACAACAACCTTGAGTCCTTCCTGCTTGACCCATTGTTGCAATTGTACGAGTTCCTTATTGATTTTCTTTAGCTCTTTGGCATACAGCATATTATCCTTAGTATTTGGTCTTTATTACAGAAAGTTAGTAATTCCAGGAGGGATTTTTTACTAAAAAACCTACTCACTCCGCAATGCTTTAACCGGGTTTTGATTAGCCAATGAAACAGATTGAAAACTAATCGTTAATAAGGCAATCGTCAAAGCTCCTGCTGCGGTTAATATAAATACCAAAAGATCGATAGGTGTTTGGTACTCAAAATCGCTGAGCCAACTACGGACTAAAAAATACGCCAACGGACAGGCTATTAATGAGGAAACGAGTATCAGTTTAGCAAACTCTGAAGAGAAATTAACCACTATCTGGAAAACCTTTGCGCCCAGCACTTTGCGAATCCCCAACTCCTTGGTTCGCTGTTCTGCAGAGAATGCCGCCAAACCAAATAAACCAAGACATGCGATAACCATCGCCATTAGCGTGAATATATTCATCTGAACGGCAGCATTTTGTTCAAAACGAAAAGTCTTATCAAACTCCTGATCCATGAAACTATATTCAAATGGAATGGATGCATCAATGGAATGAATATCATTTTTCACTTCTTCAATAATGGCTCGAAGTTCACTTCCACTGCTGACGCTCGATGGGTTTAAACGCATAGAGTAATAAGATAACCCGAATCCATAATCCCACACTTCGTCATTGAGGTGATGAATGATGATCAAGGGCAATATCCCTTCTTTCAAACTATTAAAGTTGAAGTCTTGTACCACGCCTATCACTTCAAACGCGTTTTCATCGCCTGATGCCATTTTGATATTTTGTCCAATTGGACTTTGGTCACCATTTAGCGACCATCCAAGTAGTTTTACAGCCTCCACATTGATGATCACTTTGTACTTATCTGTAGTGATCTGCTTGTCAAAATTTCGCCCAGCAACAAAGTCAAGACCGAGCAAGTTGAGGTAATCATCATCCACTCGGATGTTTCGTAATTGCACAACATTGTCATCTTTCAGCGTTTTGTATCTATCTCCTGAAAAAACATTTGGAGGTATTCCAAAAGACTTAGCCACCTCAGAAAAAGCAGGGTTTGATGATAGCTTACTTTTTAGCACTTCTGTATCAAATCCCATTTGCTCAATATTATGGATTTGCAAAATATTGTCTTTCGCAAACCCAACATCCAAGTTGGACGCATAGCTGACCTGCTTTTGCACAAAGATGGTACAAACTATCAAGGCGATAGATATGGTAAACTGAAAAACCACCAATCCATTTCGAATGAAATTTCCTTTTAGTTTATTTCCAGTGACTCCTTTGAGGCTTTGAATAGGCTGAAAAGAGGAGAGGTAAATGGCAGGATAACTCCCAGACAGAAAACCTAAGACTAAAACGAAAAGAATCCCCATTAAATAGAATTGTGGGTTGCTCAAATAACTCACAAATTCCAAATCGCTATCAGTCAGGGAATTAAAATACGGTAACACAAAAGTCACAAGGACAATAGCGAGCACAGCACTAAAAAACACGTACATGATTGATTCAAGAATAAACTGACTGAAAATCAAATGTCTCTGCGAGCCCATAACCTTGCGTATACCCACTTCTTTTGACCTGCGTGTAGATTTTGCGGTCGAAAGATTCATAAAATTGATGGCCGATAAAATTAAAACGAGTAGACCAATCGCGGCAAATATTTTTATAAAAAGAGGATTCCCAGTAGGCCCTAACTGATTTGCCGGAAAACCAGAGGTATGAATTTCATCGAGTGGCTGCAGGGCTAGCTTCCATGGAAACCCTCCAGTAAACTCCTCTACCGTTTGATTAAAAATTCGCTCTGTAGTTGGAGCTGCCCACTTAGCTGGGAGCTCTTGTATTTTCTCATGGAGATAAGCCATATTGACATCATCCTGTATCATTACATACGTCGTGAATGCATTCCAAATCCATTTCCACCCATGAATTTCCATTAGCTCATCATAGCTCTCCAATGACACCAAGATATCAAAGTCCATGTGTGAGTTCTGTGGCGAATCCTTCACCACTCCTCTGACTATAAATGTCTGCCAGGTGCCATCCCAATCTTTTACCTCGACAACTTGTTCGAGTGCATCTGCGGGCTCGATTTCCTTACCAAAATATTTCTTAAGAGAAGATTCTGTCAAAATCATGGAGAAAGGTTCAACCAACATATTTTCATCCGTTTTAACGACGAATGGAAAAGAGAAAAACTGGAAAAAATTCTCTTCAATAGCGTAGAATTTCTTTTGTCTGAATGACGTCCATTTGCCTTCGCTATCCTCCAGTTTGACTGTTTGGTCGCCCAAACTAAGTACCCTCGTAACTCCTTCTAATTCAGGGATGTCTTCCTTCAGCGCCGTGCCTACATTCGGCCCTGTAGTAGAAATTTGATCTGTCCAATCTCCCCAAATATCTGATTGGTTTACACGAAATATTTTTGCATTATTTATATGAAAATTATCAAAGGTATTTTCCTGATAAACAAATAGTCCAATGATAATTGTGGCCGCAATTCCAATAGTCAATCCTAGTACGTTAAGTACTGTGAATTGTCTTTGGCGCAAGGCATTACGCCAGGAGATTTTAAACATGTTTTTTAACATACCATACGCGTTCATTCGATAAGTGCCTGATACAGGCTTAATAATTGAAGGTCTAAAAAGTAACGTAACATCTCTCAATAAAAATAAATCTGCTTTCCTTTTCCCAATCTCAGCGACTCGCCCATCATAGAGCTCCATCAAGTCTCCTTCAATGGAAGCTTGAAGATCAGGATGACAAAACCATCTGAAAAACTTGAGGAGTATTCTTGTAAATAGCCTACTCACTTCTAAGCGATTTAACTGGATTTGACAAGGCTGTCATCACGGTGCGTCCGCTCATAGTCAGCATAGCTATCAAAAAAGTAATGAGCGAAGAGATGAAGAATAATTCCCAACCCATCGATATGCGGTAAGCAAAATCATCTAGCCAACTCGACATAGCATACCAAGATATTGGTATCGCAAACAACAATGAAATGGCATACAAGATGACAAAATCTTTCGACAGGATACCGACAATATGTCCAGTAGATGCACCAAGTACTTTTCTAATTCCTATCTCCTTCGCTTTCTGGGTAGTACTATAAATCGTTAGTCCAAACAAACCCAAACAAGCCACGAAAATAGCCAAGCCTGAGAAAGTAGTGACTATCACACCAAAACGCTCATCCGCTTGGTATTGCTCATTAAAACTTTGACTTTTGAAACGCCCTATAAATGGGTGATAAGGCACCACTGTGCTCCAGATATCCTTGATTTCACGCAAGGTTTTCCCGTAGTTGGTGGACGTTATACTGAGTGAAAGCATCGATGTATTCCCGCTTGTCGCATACCTGAGGGATAATGGCTCCACGGTATTATGTAACGAAACATAATTAAAATCTCCAACTACGCCAATGACTTTACCTTCTCTGCCCCACTGCTCAAAGCTTTTTCCTATGATATCTTCAGGGTTGGGGTAGCCAAATAAAGCTGCAGCTGATTCATTTAACATTAAAGAATTACTGGAGTCCAAAGGAAATTTGTTAGAAAAACTTCTGCCAGCAACGATCTTCATTTTGTATGTAGCCGTAAAGTCCTCATCTATCTCATATACAGCTGGACTCTTACTTATTATTTCTCCATTCGGTTGAGTAATCTGTGTTCCCCCATTCGGGAAAAAATCTCCTGGAGTGGCTCTCGAAGCAGATACTATTGACACTTCTGGGTGATTTGAAAGCTGCTCCTTAATATACCTAAGCTTGTTTTGAACTCTAAAATCCCATCCAAAATCTATAACCAGTACTTGGTCTGCATCAAAGCCTAGTTCGTGGTTTCGCAAATGCTTTAGTTGACTGTAGATGACAGAAGTACCCACCAATAATATGATACTCAAACTAAATTGCAGGATGACCAACGACTTACGCAACCACACACCTTGACTCGAATTCTTATAAGCGCCTTTGAGCACTTTTATTGGCTTGAATCCTGAAAGGACAATGGCAGGATAAAGACCAGCCAAACCTCCGATCAACAAAATAAAAACTACAGCAATAAAGCTATTTTTAATGCTAAAAAGCCAGTCAATTGGGAGCGCTTTATCTGACAAATATTCCAAGTAGCTATGTCCAAGCAAGATCATTACGCCTGCCAAGATTGCCGCAATAAAAGTAATAATGACTGCTTCCATTAAAAACTGCGCAATCAATGATCGTCGATAGGAACCTATCGTTTTGCGAATCGCAACTTCCTTTGCTCTCTCTACCGATCTTGCAGTGGACAAATTCATAAAATTGATGCATGCAATAAGGAGTATAAAAACGGCTATTGATCCAAAAACATAAATATTACTCAGACTGCCAGTTGTGCCGGGTTGCCTTCCGGCAGCTGAGTTTAAATAAGCATCGGCCAAAGGCTCAAAAGTAATGGTTATCCCAGATTCATATTGCCCATATTTCTGCAACAAACCCTTTATTTTTTGCTTCATGTTAGACATGTTGGCATGTGGGTTCACCATAAAATAAGTGTAGAAATCTACATAACCCCACTGATCAAAAATGGATGCCCGACGCATTCGGAAAGTGGACATAGATATCATCGCGTCAAACTCAAAATGGGTATTTGACGGAAGCTCAATCACCGCTGTTACTTCGAATGGATCCACACTGTCCATGATCAGCATTTCCCCGATAGGATTAGCATCACCAAAATACTTTTTAGCCATTTCTTGCGTCAATACAATGGTGTTTGGCCTTATCAATGCCGTATTCGGGTTTCCAGCAATGACCGGCCAATCAAAAATATCAAAAGCGGTGGAATCTCCAAAAATGATATTGTTTTCCTGAAACCTCTTCTCCTGATACTCGACCAACCAAGCGTTTGGACTTGTGAAACGAAATACGGATTCAATTTCTGGAAAATACTCTTGAATAGCAGGCCCAACTGGTGCACTTCCCCACACCTGATATTCGTCAATCGGAATATATGCATCAGCCTCCACATCTCGCTCGAATCCATAATGAATGAGCACCCGATAAATATTGTCATATTGACTATTGTAGGTATCGTAAGACAGCTCATTTTTTACAAAAATGGAGATGAGCACACAGGCTGCCATACCAATGCTTAATCCAATGATATTCAACGTTGAAAAAGTTTTATTTCGAGCAATATTTCTAACGCTCACTTTCATATAATTCTTGATCATACCATAATTATTTAATCTATACGTGCCGTCCGATGGCTTGATTATACTTGGTCTGAATAAGAGCATAACATCTCTTACAAACCTTAAATTTGCTTTTCGCTTTCCTGATTCCCGTACTGCCTCTTCATACAGTTCCAATAGGTCACCTTCGATAGACTTTTGAAGTTTGGGATGACAGAACCATCGAAAGAATCGATGAAATATTTTAGGAGGCTTAATCTCATTTATCATGATTTCCACAATAATTCAAGAACCTCGGAGGAAGTTCAAGAGGTATAAAATTGGCAAATTGGCGTTTAGTCAAAACAAGCTCCGGAGCATAAAAGTCATAAACGGGAACTAAAAACCAACTTTGAGGATGATCAGAAAATTTTAGTGAAATAAAATACTTACATATTGTTTGAAAAAAAATACTCATGGTTATCCTTTTATTCGTGATAAATAATTCAGAACCTACCTAGCCCTTGCTTTACTAATACTCATAGCCAAGCCTATTTCCCCTGTTAGCATATTTGTCCATCTTTTACTTGTTAAGCCTTTTGTTTGATTGAGCGAAGCTTCCGCATCAGGCGAAAAAAAATACGGAACATATCCCAGAGATATAAACGGTGATAATGTCATTTGCCCATTCGATAATATCATGTAGCCTGCTTTTACCGCAACCTCGCCTCCTATTCCAAAAGCTCTTGCTTCCGAATCATCTGAACTATAAGGCTCCACCGACCTAAAGAGCCCTGCGGCAACACTTGAAACAACCAAATCAAAATAATATTTCGGTTCCTTTTTCGATGTTTTTAAGTGAAGGATATAGGACATTTTGATTAGGCTAAGATTCAATGAAACCGCCAAATTCTCATTCTTTGCGGCGCTTCTAAAATAAGAATAAGAAAGACCAACCCCATGACTCATTCGACTTGATGAACGAAACAAATATGAACCAGAAGTGCTCAAACCATGCATCAATAATGGCTGATTGTTTTCTAAAAATGGCCGGCTAAAATTATAGGTTTGGATAGCATTGTCCCATTCAGGTGCTGAAAGATAATTATAGCCCAAATCAAACCTTATTTCCTGTGCATTGCTCTGAAGGAAGGTTAAAAAAAGCGCTGTTATCATTAAAAAAAACCTCATTTCTTCACACTATTTAAAATGTTGATGACTTCCCTATATCCCGTTTCCACCGCTCCATGCACCGTTTGATGATGACCATTTACATTCATGGCTTCTCCTGCAAAGTAAATTTTATCATCAATAGATTCTGCTGCCACTTTACGCGCATCACCAATGCCCACCAGACTGTAAGAGTATGCACCTCTCACAAAAGGATTAGTCGTCCAATTTTCTACATGTGAAGAGACGAAAGTCGCCGTTGCTTGACCTTCATACATGGTATCTAGCTCTTCTAATAAAGCATTTGTAATGGCCTCATCATTCCCCAAACCTGTTAATACCTCTGCCTGATCGCCCATCACAAAAGCAAGAAGCACATGGTCAGCACCAAGCTTACCAACACTATCATCGGCATAAGCTGCACTCACACGGCCTCCACTGATATTTTGATCATAAAATTTTGAATGAAATTTTAAAAAAACCTTCATTCCAGCGTCCATACCAATCTTGGAAAACGCATTGATTTTATTGCTTGGTAAGACTGGCACAAAGTTGATATCGCCATCTTTCAAAATGGTGATAGGAACCGTAATGATTACTTTATCAACCTCATACCTGTCGCCCTTTTTATCCGTAACAACAATCACTGACTGTGAATAATCTATCTTATCAACGACCGTATCCAGCAGCATTTCATCTTTTACTTTGCTGGCAATCTCCCTATCAATCAAATCAAAAAAAGTCTCTTCAAACTTATAGTCCTCTTCCCCTGAGCTCCAGTTCTCTTCCTCTAGGTTATTATTGAGAACCGACAAGCGAGAAGCAGATGCTCCCTGATCTCCTGCGATGGTTTCCACCACATATTTATACTCTTCCGTAAATCCTTTTTGAGTGGCATAATCTTGAAAGGAAACATCCGGCAAATCGTCTCCTTCAAAAATATTGATATCCTGTGGCAGCTTGGGCACCAACTCGCCATTAAACCAATACTGCAGCGCACTGTCGTCTAATGACGTTTTAGTCTTAGATTTTTTTATAAGATCGCCCAATATATTATTATTGCCATGTAGCCACTGCGCACCTAAGTCGATAGGGAAATCCGCAAAAGTGGAAAGCTTACCTACTCGTCCTCCATGATTCGAAGACGCTTCTAAGATTTGAAAATTGATCCCATTTTCTTTTAAAAGATAACCGGCATAAAGCCCGGCAACACCTGCTCCGATAATGAGTACTTTTCCTTGAAAATCAACGCTCATAAATAAAGTATCTTCTTTACATGAAGACATAAAAACTCCTGGAATGAGTAATCCCCCCATGGAGAACAAGGTTGAATTTCGAACGAATTTTCTTCTTTTCATAGCCAGTGTTAATGTCAGGTTGGATTGATTAGATCGAAGGTATTTGAGTTCTTGCGAACTTCACGTCAAAGGAAACTAACGGTATCGCATCCCAAAGGGCATTTCTAGTTTCTTTTGTATGTTGCAATGCTTGCTTACCTAATGACGTTATTTTAAAAAAACGCTTTGGTCGACCAGCGCGTTCTTGTGTCGCTTCTCCCTCATGAGATTTGAGGTAATCTTTTTCTTCCAGACGTTTTAAGGCCGACTGTAAAGCGCCCACGCTTACGCCTCTTCCAAGCCTGCTTTCTATCTCTCTTTTTACGGAAACACCATATGCGTTTTCATAGAGAATGGCGACTGTAAGCATGACTACTTCTTCAAATTCACCAAGCTGAAATTTTTTCATAGTAAAACTAATTAATTCCTATTTGTAGTATTACGAATAAAAACAATTTTGGTTATAAATTCCTATTTGTAGTATTACTTTTTTGAGATACCCGTAAAGAGAGGAATAATTCCAATCTGTTATCAAACCGAAAAAACCATTTTTATTACAGCTGATGAAAAATCAATAAATAAGAATGGTTTTATCTGCAAATGTGATCATCGAAACTGTTTTTTTTACAATCAAGCTCCTTGACTATAAACTTATAAGTACCTCTGACACTTTAAATTTATAGATATTGAAATGTCCCCCAATAAAGCCAAAAGTGATTTATCTTACCTATTCAATAAAATAGTCTGTGATGCGCCATACCATTATCCTCGCACTCCTTCTGCTTCTCTCCAACCTTTCAGAAGCTCAAACAAGTCAAAAAATTTACGATATCATAAACCATGTATCAGCAGAACGAATCATGAATGATGTGCAGATTTTGGTTGACTTTGGCACAAGGCACACGCTCAGCGATACCGTTTCTGACATTCGGGGAATTGGGGCAGCAAGAAGGTGGATAAAACAAGAATTTGATGAAATTTCTAACGATTGCAATAATTGTTTAGAAGTTTTTTATCAGAAAAACTATTTCGAACAAGGTTCCGGCAAAAGGATCATCAGAGATGTCTGGATCAACAATGTAGTAGCCATTCAGCGAGGAACGAGGAACCCCGATTCATATATCATCATGAGTGGTGACATTGATTCTCGCGTATCAGATTCGAATGACTTTGAGTCTACTTCGCCCGGCGCAAATGATAATGCATCGGGTATGGCTGGAACAATAGAGGCCGCTAGGGTTTTATCAAAGTTTCAATTTGAAAATAGCATTGTTTATGTAGGCCTTTCTGGGGAAGAACAAGGTCTTTTCGGAGGAATAGGAATGGTAAAATATACCCAAGAACAACAATGGGATATCATAGGGGTCATTAATAATGATATGATCGGCAATATTGAAGGAGTTGATGGAGTCGTAGACAATCGATCTTTCCGTATATTTTCAGAGCCAGTCCCAGCCAATGAGTCAGAGGAGGAAAGAAAGAAACGCCGATTTTACGGTGGAGAAATTGATGGAATATCCAGACAACTTGCCCGATATATTTACTCAACGACCAAAATATATATGCCTGAAATGAATCCAAAAATGATCTATCGTCTGGATCGTTTCGGCAGAGGTGGACACCATCGTCCATTTAATGATGTCGGGTTTGCTGGTATAAGAATAATGGAGGCACATGAAAATTATACCCAACAACATCAAGATATCCGTGAAGAAAACGGCATCAAGTATGGTGATGTAATTCAACATGTAAACTTTGAGTTCTGCAAAAAACTTACGGCTGTCAATGCTATAAATCTTGCTAGTCTGGCGACAGCCCCCTTGGCTCCTAATATGGTTTCAATCGGTGGTATTGTAGCCCCGTCTGCTGTACTAAAATGGAATAAAGTTAAAGGCGCTAAAGGCTACAAAATCTATTGGCGTGATACCACCTCTCCGACATGGGATCATAGCAGATACGTTGGAGACACCACCGAATTTACACTTGATGGTATCGTCATTGACAATTACCTTTTTGGCGTAGCGTCTGTTGGAGAAGAAGGGTTTGAAAGTCTTGTCACTTTTCCAAATAGCATTTTAAGATAGTATGACTTTTTTTGAAATGTGTGTTCCCAATTAAAAAGCTCAAAAAACCCGACTCAAACATATTCAATAATTTTTGGTCCGCGCATTGCTGGAATTATTAACAGAAAACATGCAACGTATTGACTGAGTGGCAATTGCTTCACAATCATTGAAAAATTCACTCCGTGGATTGAGGGGCGAAATACCTAAAGAATCACATCATAAACCCCTATCAACCATTTTTTTGCCCAAAAGTAAATGGTCGCCTATAAATAATTCGTGTTAGAAAAGCACTTTTCAAAGGTCGTGATTCCTCAAGCATCCCAGTCAGCATCAAAAGACTATGCAAAATTATTACGCTTTTTACAGCAATTAGCTAAAAATATATTAATATTACAATTATCAACCCTCCCTATGTAGCTATTTTGCTATTTTTATAAAGTAACAGTATCCAAGATACCCTCATTATGAAGATCATATTATCCTTATTGATATCGCTGATCTCTTTGGCAGCCTATACTAACAACATCCCTTATGATTACACAGGCAAAGGTGTCATCATACTGAATGATGAGACTGTACTTTTCGGAGAAATTGGATACGCTCAGCAACACGCGCTCGTGACTGTTAAGCGGGAGGAAAAAACGCTCACCTATTCAGCACAACAAGTGAAGTTATTCCAATTTTATGATCAAGAACACGCGCTAAATAGAATATTCACAAGCATTGTAGAGGAAAGTCGTAGAACGCGACTAAGTAATTTTAAAAACAAGGATTTTTTAGAAATGGTGATTGTTGCAGATGTCATGATCTTAAGGAAAGAGAAAAAAATAATTATCGAACAAGTTTCGCAATCGGAACGAGGGGCTACTCTTGCACGCAATCTGTCATCAAATCCAGTTGAAGCTATCGGTTACGATTATTATTTTAGCACTAAAGGACAAACGGCCATGTTGATCAAAGATTTCACAAAACAAGTGGTGCCTCACCTGTCATTAGCATGCCAGCTTCAAATTGAGGAGTTTATTAAAGATGGTAAGATGAATTTAAGGAAGTGGAAAAATCAATACAAAATACTTCAACATTATACCTGTTTAACGCCCATTCAGACAGCATCCCTTTAAAGAATCTCTGGTTTACTAGAGGCTAAACCAATAGGTTAGTTTTGCAACTATCGATCTATTTTTGATTTCAAAATTTTCAGGTAAGTAATTGTCTGTGTAAACTAAGAAAAAGTCGGAAGCTGGCTTAAATCTCCATTGCATCCTTGCGTTGATATTAAAGTTATCAATCTGATTATTGTACTGAACGAGTGCATTGAAAAAAACTTTTTTATTGAGGGCAACCTCTATGTTTGATCCCAGCAACAATATTCTCTCCTGTGCATAAGGTTCAGGTAATTTCAGGTAATCATAAGAATAGGTCATTGAGAAAATACCTATCGGGGATAATCGATAATTCAGTTTTCCAGAATTACCAAATCGTCTACCATTATAATACTTTCCTCCCTTGTTGGTAAGTTCAACAGAAAAAGGTTTGAGCGTATTGCTTCTTATGGTCAATGAGTAAAGAAGGTAGTTGTACGAAGACCCCTCCTGAAGCTTTTCACCACCCGAATTTGTTGGGTCAAAGGCGGATAATAAGCGTATCCAACCCGAATTAACATCAAGTTGTAAGCGATAATTATTACTAAAATATAACTCGTATCCTGTTTTAAGTCTTTTGTCTGTAATTTCATTTCTTTCATTCCAAACTCGCCTACCACTTAACTTAAAAGTATGCCGGTTAATGATTGATCCTTTCGGGTAAATATTGAAATCTGCTTCTGGCGCAAACCTCCTAAAACCTACCCTCGGAATAAACCCAATATCAGCCGTGTAATTTTCCCCTACTGATAAGTAATCCAAGCTTAGCCTTACACGTGACACCCGGTACTCTAAAAATCCACCGTGGGTATTTTGATTTTCTAGGTTCTCGGGGGTCATTGATTGATGATAAAAAGCCTTTCCTTTCCATATACCATCAGCCGAGTTTAAGTTATAATCGGCACCTATAATTCGGTTGTAATCGACTTTGGCGTTTTCACTTTCTACTGATAAACCATCCTTATTAGTAAATATGGCGGAGATATTTGATGTCTTGAACAACCTCCTTTGAATAACCCCAACAGCATAATTGATTGCTGGCAGTTCAATATCGCTTTGCCTTTCCATTTGAGCAGACAACAACCCTATTCTCCAATTAGCATTCAGTTTCCCACTTAACCGAGCACCAAAAAGCACCCTGCTCTGAACGTTTTGCTCCAACGCAGAATCATAGGCGATCCCTATCCTTCGGGAAAAAAATGGCAAAGCATCCGAGCTTCCAAAATTATCAAAGAGATCAGCATTTTCGAGAAAAAATTGTCGCTTCTCGGGAAAGAATATTTCAAATCGGCTAAGGTTAGTTACTTGCTCATCTACCTCTACTTGAGAAAAATCAGGATTGATGGTCATATCCAAATTCAGAGATGGAGTTAACCCCACCTTAACATCCCCACCAATACCTGACGTATAGTTTCTTGGTGTCCCAGCTTCATAGTCTCTTTGAACACCACCAGCAACATAAGGAATGAGGGATATATTTCCTCCACTCCTTTTTTTTAACGGTTTATCCCAAATCAAATCACCTGTAAAGGCCAGTGAAGTAAGTCCATATCCCCTCGGTATTCGATTCCAACTACTGCGCTCATTCTGCTTAGTATCCAGCCGATAGAAATTAACCTTCCATTTCTCTACACCGGGTTTGTATCTCAATGTTTTGAAAGGAATGGCCATTTCGCCAGTCCAGTAACCATCATGGATTTTTGCCTTCGCGTACCATTTGTTGTCCCAGGAATATGCATCCCGGCTGCTCTCCGCTTGAGAGTTGAGAAATGCTTCTCTCATTACCCCAAATGGGCTTAATCCAAATAAGAAAGCGTTAGTCTGATCTGAGTATGGATCAATAACAATATTGACGACATCATTCTGAGAGCCAAAAAAATCTCTTTTATAAGACTGAATTGTATAATCACCTGGTTCAAGATCGTAACCCGCAATACCCACATATAAAAACTCCTCATCATAAGTGAGCTTTACAACAGTGTTGGAAAGCGCCATTGCCGTATCAGTTGGGAATATCTGGTAGAAGTGACTCGTTGGCTCTGCCAAATCCCAGTCTGGTTCATTCAATATCCCATCCAACAGCATTTCTCCCTGCGCTTGCTGAATATGAAGGCGCGGAGCTGGAAAATCTTGTGCGGTTGACATGACAGGTATCAACGTCAACCACACTAAAATATAAACAAAAGCAATAAAAGATCTTTTAGTCACAGTTGATCAGAGTTCTTCAAAGCCGACGGGAGCTCTTCTATGCTTTGTTTTTTGCTCGTATGCATAGGCGATTTTAAATAAGGTGCCTTCGCTAAATGGTCGCCCAAGTAATTGAAAACCAGCGGGATACTTTCCGTAGGAAAACCCCATTGGAACAGCTACAGCCGGGAAGCCAGTCGGCGGTGAAAGTTTACCGCTTGTGTCTCCTCTTGGTCCGTTCAAATCTCCAATCAACCTAGGTGGATAAGTAAAAGATGGGTAAATCAAAACGTCAAGGTTTAAGCTATCCATGACTCCCAATATGCGATCTCTCAGTTCTTGCCTCAATGCTTGGTTCTTACCCCAATCAGGATGTTCTTCGGGAATATCCACTTCACTTTGAGCGTCCAAAAGTCTTTTCTCCAAATAGGGATGATAATCCTTAGAATCAATAATATCTTGAAGCGTTTTAAACTTAGAACTATCCCCCAGACTCGCTAAGTAAGCGTTGTAATCCCTTTTCAACTGTCTGATTCTTGATCGTGATTTATTTAGAGAATCCATACCTACAACTTCCACACTATCAACCAAGATTGCCCCTCCGTTTTCCAAGTCACTCAAAGCTTTTAGCATCACCGTATACACACTTGTATCAGAATCATCGATTGGAAATAAATACTTTAACACGCCAATTCTCACTCCCTCTAATCCTTTATCATCCAGAAACGGCATATAAGAGGCTTCTTTTATGCCAATACTTTTGGACGTAATAGCGTCTGCAGAATCATAGCCTGCAATCACATCAAAAACACGAACAGCATCTTCCATTGAGCGAGCCATCGGTCCTCCTATATCGTTTGTAAGGGCTAGAGGCACAATTCCATCTCTACTCGTAAGTCCCATAGTGGAGCGAATACCAAACAAGTTTTGATGTGAAGAAGGTCCTCTAATAGAACTTCCAGTGTCAGTTCCCAATCCCACGACTGCCAGTCCTGCAGCTATTGAGGCCCCTGTTCCTCCACTTGAACCTGCCGTGGTTCTTCTCGTATCATAAGGATTTCTTGAATAACCAGGAAGTCTTGAGCTCACTGAAAATGCGCCACTTGATGCAAACTCCGCAAGATTGGATTTAGCAATAATAATAGCCCCTGCTTCCAAAAGCTTACGAACTTGAAAGGCATCATTGGGAGGATAGGAATCCTTTAAGGCCAATGTCCCATTACTTGTTGGCATACCATATGCATCATAGTTGTCCTTTATGATAATCGGAATCCCATGCAAAGGGCCAATAGGACCACTTGCAGCGTAAATACTATCCAAATATTTCGCCCGTTCCAGCGCTTTCGGATTAACCATGATAATAGCATTGATAGAAGGACCTTGCTTATCGTAAGCTTCTATTCTAGCCAGGTAACCCTCTACAAGATATTCAGCGGTGACCTTACCCTCTGCCATAGCCAATTCTATCTCGGCAATAGTCGCTTCAGCTAAAGGAAATTTTTTCTCCTCTGGCTTACAAGAAGCAAAGACAAACAGCAAAATGATACTTTGAAAAAAACATTGAATTTTGGACATGGTCTAGGTTTTAGTGTGTGTGGAAAACTTCCTGATACAACTTGACTTTTTCCTTGATCGCCCTAAGCTCTTGCTCAGTAGGATTCTTAGGATCTTTGGCTGGCGGATACATGCCAAATCGCAGGATGCATGCCATCAAGAGCATTCTTCCTTTTGTAGAGGTAATATTATCTCCTTCGATAAAAAGGTTATCTGGATTGGTCTCCATAAAGCCGCTTGCATTTCCTCTGGCAGCTTTCAGTACAGGATAACCGCTCAATGCAGCCAATTCCATGGCAGCATCCATCGGACTAATCATGGAGCCATATGGCGCCATTCCTTCACCAACAAAACCTGCCAATTTATACTTGGAAAGGTCGTCCTCCAACCGAGCCAAAATGTCTATTTCGGTAGAAGGATCATTGCTTCCATCATTTTCGGTTTTCCATCTTGCGCTCTTGAATATACTTACCATCGGCATTACTTCTGGTATCAGGTAACCTTCAGCATCCTTAACTTTTACAACCACGATTTTCACAGTCCCCGCCTCTCCCATCATTACTCCAGGCACAGAAGTAGGTATTTTCGTGAAATTCACTTCAGACGTATGGGTGTGCTTTCTCACAGGCAGGAAAGTGAGTTTGGCTCCATACCCCATTGTACCAACGATTCCTCCAAACCCTCCCGTGGTTACATAACCGCCTGGCTTGGCATCTCCTTTTTGTACTTCTCTTGTAGCGTAAATAGTCTGGGCTTGAATTAGGACGGAACCTAACTTGGTTTTCCCCTCCTCATCAGCCCACACATCTGAGATGATATAATTAATACCGTCTATGATATTCTGATCTCCATCTGCACTTATCAGACCTCTCATTCTCTGTGCAGCATTGAATACCAAAGGTGCTTTGGAGTCAATCAACAATCCCATCCAGTAAGAGGTATTTTCAATACTTGGACTTCCCTCCAGCCAGATAGATCCATCATATTTACCAGAGGACATCACTTTTTGAACCATATTGGTGGCTTTGGCCAACTGCATCCTATTTTGAGAGGCACCATAAGGCCCATAAGTGAAGAAATCCTCCCCAATTTTTTCGGGTAGAATGTCTCCTTCTCCTTTGTCTGTTCGTTCTGCTTCAGGCAATCCTTTAGTATATCCTCCTGCTGGGGCAGGTCTGTAAAAGTCATATTCGGCCAGTCCATAGATATTTCCTCCATTGCGCTCTATTTCTTCTAGTATCCGTGATCCATTTGGATAAAAAGTCTGTCGGGACGCTAAAAATGGAGCTCCTCGATAGGCATAGGTAGCATCCCAAGGTTTTCCATCCGCTTGCAAAGACATATAAGGCAATGGGTAAAGTCCGTCCTCAGGCTTGAGCACAACTTTCATCACCGGTTTGTCACCAGAAGATTTTTTAGTCTTACTGAATTTTCCACTTTTACTGACATAGCCATCTGGTTTACTGTACAGTTCAGCCACATCACTTTCCAGTGGATGTCCTGTGAACATTTCTATATAGACAGTTACAGGAGCTGCTATTTTCTGATAGTAAAGTCTATCAAATGGCATAGGCTCTCCGGCAGTATTTTTCAGTAATGGAAGATTCTTCTCCACTCTTGCTTTGTTACTTGTAATTAGTGGATGGCTATTCTGTATAGTCGCTGTAGGGCCAGAAAATATTGCAATTTTAGGTTTATCCTGAGCATGTAATGGGTGGAGAAAAAAACAGCCCACTCCAATGAAGGAGTAGACTATCGTTTTTATGGTTAGGTTGGTTAATTTCATATGTCTTAGGTTTTAGGTTTTAGGAATACCAGTAATCAAATTTTTGATTGACGAAAATAGATTTAGGAATCATGCCGTGCACGCCTTCGGTCCGATCGACAATCTGCGTGATCTCAAAATCCACGGCAGTACTAGCAATGGACATGGCCTCTTCATAGGTGTATCCCATTTTTTCATGAATGAACAAGACGGATTCATTTAAAGCTTGCTTCATCGCATCATCCAGATCTGGATTAAGCCCAAAGACAATAAAATGGTCTTTGGTTTCTGCAGTTGGCATCTTGAGCGTCTTTTTGTGAATGATGAACTCAGCAACGAGCGTCATAGAAGTCTCTATAGCCGTACCACTCACCTCTCCATTGCCTTGCGCCCCATGTGCATCGCCAGTAGAAAACAAACCTCCTTTTACGGATACAGGAAGTGTAAGTGTGGTACCTTTCACCAGATGCTTAAGATCAAAATTACCTCCGAAAAACCCTGGAGGAATTGAACTTACACGTCCCATTTCTGCTGGTGGTGAAAGTGCCATCACCCCCATAAAAGGCTTCAAAGGAATTTCTATACCTTCAACAAAGGTTGCTGTGGTCCTGTTTTTATCATATTTGTAAACGAAACTTTGGCTAGTTTTGATGACATCAGGAACGTCATCTCTCCTTTCACTATTGGGACGAACATGGTTGACACCATAATCGCTTCGAAGCAATACATCGTGGATACGAATTTCCAAACTATCCCCTGGTTCTGCTCCTTCTATATAAATAGGACCGGTGAGCATGTGCCCTCGTATGCCTGAAGGCTCTGGCGGGACATTTTCAATGATATCGACTAATTCCTTCGCATGTTTATCAAAAGGCAGATTATTGTTCTCGTAGAACGATTTTGGATTGTCTCTAGGAACACCCGAAGTACTCACCGTATGAATTTCAACGATCTGCTTTTCTTTTACTTTGGCCACTGGAGGTACGTCTGCTCCAAAATACCCCCAAACCATATTTTCTGGAAAAGAGCGAACAATTACATCCGATTTAGGTGTTTTGCTAAATTTTGGTGTTGAACTTAAAACCAAGGTTGATTGATCACCCGCCTTTAATAGATTAGGAACCGCAGACATAGCTAATACTGTACCTACTGAGTTTGTAATAAACTTCCTTCGGCCTTTTGTTTTTATCTCTTTCATTTGGTGTGCTTTTTATCTAGTGTTATAGGGATAATACGATAATGATATGTTGATACACATTCTCAAATCATAGGTTTTTTCCATCCACCTGAGCGGCTTTCAAGGTATTGAGCCACTGCAAGAGAAACATCCTCTCTCCAAGGATGCGCCACACATTGCACTCCTACAGGTAGGTTACCGCTCGATCCACATCTAACAACTGTTGAAGGCCAGCCAGTGGTGTTGTAGGGTCCACAATAACTAGCAGCAGGTTTGCTTCTTGTCCAGTCGCTACCCAATCCGTTATCAATTTCTTCTGCAGGTGTGGCTGTGGTAGGACAAAGAATCACATCGTACTTTTGAAACCACTGCAGCATTTTTATTCTGTTTTTGTCTTGAAGAGACAGCAGTTCAGAATATCTGTCTGCACTGATTGGCTTTGCTGTATCCAATCTATTTTGAATGGATTCACTGAGTGTTTTACTTCCATGAAAATCTCCAGCTCGCTTTAAGAAAGCCCAGCCATCTCCACCAACCAATTCTCGTCGTATTTCACCTAACTCAGTAAATATTTCCAAGGGCATATCCTCTGTAATCTCAGCACCGGCTTCTTCCATCCATTTTGCCGCATTGCGCACGGCTTGCTGCGTATCCTCAGCGGTGTCTGCCACAAGATTGGATGGATAGTAAGCCACTTTTAACTTTTTGATATCTATCACAGCGGGATCGGGCCATGGCATAGGCACAACAGCTGCATCTATACCATCGGGCCCACTCATCAAAGGCATAAGCATAATCAAATCCTCAACCCTCCTGGCCATAGGACCTGGTTGTTGCCATGAGTCAAAAACGCCTCCATAATCAACTATATGTCCTGTTCTTGGACACCTGATAGAAGTAGGCTTGATGCCAGCAATACCGTTAGTACTTGCTGGAAGCCTTACACTTCCACCCCAATCTGTTCCTATATCAAAAGCTGTTCCTCCGGCAGCAATGATAGATCCTGCTCCACCGCTACTTCCCGATGTACCTCTTTTAAGGTCGTATGGATTCTTACTTAAGCCGTAGATAATATTCCCTGTAGTACGCACTCCTCTCATCCCTCCGCCTGCCAGCGTAAACTCTGGCGTATTGGTTTTTCCGATAAGAATAGCCCCATTAGCCCTCATTCTAGCCAATACAGTAGCATCCTTTTTACCAACGTAATCTAGTCTGCCCAAAGTACCTCCTGTACTAATTACACCTTCTGCCTCAAATGAGTCTTTCAATGTCATGGGCACTCCGTGAAGAGGCCCTTTTATCTGTTTCCTTTTTAAAGCTACATCTGCGGCTTTAGCCTCCTCCAATGCCCTATCATAGCACTGCATGACGACCGCATTTAATTTATAATTGACGTCTTCGATACGATCGATATAGGCTTGAGTTAGCTCTACGGAGGATACCTTTTTTGTTCGAATCATTTCCGCAAGCTTGACCGTTGACATGAAGACAAGATCCTCCGTATTGTCTTTGGAAACCATATACCGAGTAGATGGCTTGCTAAAACTTGCGGCTGAAAGCTGCCGTGTGGAAAGTGTCATGGCTGCTGCCCCTCCAATTCCTATTGTTGCCAAAAATTTTCTTCTCGAAGCGGCAGTGGCATTTTGATCTATATTATTTTTTTTATTCATCGTAATAGTGATTTAAACCTTTGACATTGAATGTTTTATGCTTACTATTTGGCTTACAGATTAAACAGCAGTCGGCTTTGAGTAACCTCCTGTTTGTTTCTCTATGTAGCCAGCTACAGCCAATACTTTATCCTCTGTCCATGGTTTTCCAACTATTTGAATTCCCAAAGGAAGTCCTTCGTTGGAAGTGCCTGCACGAACCACTGCTGCTGGCCATCCTGTGGCATTGTATTCAGAAGTATACCAATGACCAGGTATGCGTTCAGTACCTATTTCCAACGCTGCAGAAGCGGTAACAGGGCAAAGTAAAATATCATAGCCATCCATAAACTGCAACATTTGACTTTTTAAAGAATCCATTTCTTCAACAAGTCTGGTATAATCAGCTGCTGGTAAAACTTCCCCTGAAATATTGAGATTTGGTGAAATCACCTTGGTGTTATTGGCTTTGATTAATCGCTTGATATGTGCCTTCCCGTCAGCACTATTCAGTTCACTTCTTTTTGCAGCTAGTTCTTGGAGCATTGGTGGTCTCGCTTTAGTGACACTTTTTACTGATGATTTCAACATTTCAGCGCATTTCACCACCATTTCCTTAATCTCAGGAATCGGCTCAGCAATGTCATTGGTTGTATAATAGCCTATCCTTAGCTCTGACATATTCACATCAGCAGGATCATTAAGAGGAACCGGACTAATGCTACAATCTATTTGGTCCGGACCGGCAATAACACTCAATAATAAATAAAGATCTTCAACTCTCCTTGCGATCGGACCGGGCTGCTGATAGCTACCAAATCGATCTCCGTAATCAGGTAAATGACCTGTTTGCGGAACTCTCCCACTTGTAGGTTTAATACCTGCAAGTCCGCACACATGAGAAGGGGCCCGTACGCTTCCACCTGAATCTGTACCAATATCAAAAAAGGAACCTCCAGCGGAAATAATAGCGGCTGCCCCCCCACTACTTCCGGAAGGATGCCTTGACAAATCGTAGGGATTAAGTGTTTGGCCATAAATCAAATTAGAGGTTAAACCTGACATTGTGAACTCAGGCGTATTTGTTTTACCAATCAAAATTGCTCCGGCTTCACGCAAACGTGCAACAACTGTGGCATCTGTTCCTGGCATGTAGTCTTTGCGACCAAGCGTACCGGCTGTTGACACTATTCCAGCGGTGTTGAATGAATCTTTTATGGTCATGGGCACGCCATGAAGCACGCCTAATGGCTTGCCTTCCTTAACTGCTATATCAGCGGCTTTGGCCTCCAACAAAGCACGTTCAGCAGCCAGTTGCACGACAGCATTGATTTTTGGATTTACCTCTCTGATTCTGGCCAAACATGCCTCTAACACTTCCACACTGGTTATTTCCTTATTACGAATCATTTCTGCGATTTTCGTAGCAGACATGTACAGTAATTCCTCTGTCTCGTCACTGGAAACAAAGAGTGGTTCGGGTGGAACGATTCCTTCAGGCAGAACTTGTGCATAAGTAGGTAAAACAGCTCCTATTGATCCCAGACCAAGTGTAGAGATAAAATTTCTTCTATAATTATTGGTTTTTTTCTTCATTTTTATGATGTTCAGATAAGCATATTGTTATATCGTCGGCGGTTTCCAACCTCCAGACTTGGACTCCAGGTATTTGGCTACTGCCAACGCCACATCTTCTCGCCAAGGTTGAGCTACGATTTGCACGCCTATTGGTAAGCCTCCTTTACTTTGACCGCATCTGACCACTGCCCCGGGCCATCCGCATGTATTGAATGGCTTGGTGTAGCTCTCTCCTGGATTGTCCATGTATTTGGATTCAGGATTATGACCAGCATTGATATCACCCGCAGGTTTCGCAGTAGTAGGACAAATAATCACATCATATTTCGAAAACCATTGCAGCATTTTGCTTCGATTAGCATCCTGCATCTCTAGAAGTCGTGTGTATTGGGCTGTAGAAATTGGATTTCCGCCATCGGCGAGTCGATCCCTTAAGCTTTCTCCATAGGTTTTGGATCCTGCTCTTTCCGTTGCTCTTTTTAACCATTGCCATCCATCACCTATAATCAAATCTCTGCGTATTGTTCCGAGTTCTATCAAAAGCTCTTTTGGACAATCTTCTATGACATCAAGTACAACATCGTCAAGCCATCTTACCGCTTTTTTAACTGTAGCGATCGTTTCTTCACTTGTACTTGCTACTCCGTTTTCAGGGAAATAGGCAACTTTTAGGGTGCTAAGGTCTACTTTCTTATAATCCGGCCAAGGCATTGGAATTACGGCTGCATCTTTGAAATCAGGACCCGCCATTATCGGTGTGAGATAGTCCAAATCTTTGACATATCTGGCCATCGGACCTGGTTGCTGCCAAGAATCAAATAAACCTCCGTAATCTACGATATGACCTGTTCTTGGCAGCCTGACTGAAGTTGGTTTAATACCCGCAATACCATTTGTACATGATGGCCCTCGCACACTTCCTCCCCAATCCGTGCCTACATCAAAAGCCGCTCCACCAGCTGCGACTATAGCTCCGGCACCACCACTACTTCCCGAAGTGGTCTTATTAATGTCATATGGATTTTTACTTATCCCATAAATAATGTTGTTGGTAGAGTTGACTCCTAATACACCTCCAATCAAAGTGAATTCAGGAGTATTCGTTTTTCCCAAAAGAATGGCTCCTTCTTTTCTGAGGCGTGCTACAACTGTGGCGTCCTCATTGGGCACAAAGTTCATTTTACCTATCGTTCCTCCAGTACTCACCACTCCTTTCGCCATGAAAGAATCTTTGATCGTCATTGGTACTCCATGAAGCTTGCCCTTGGGTGAACTTGAATCCGCCTTTCTTGCCTCTTCCATTGCCCTTTCGAAGCAATCCATGACAACAGCATTAATTTGACCGTTTACATCATCGATTCTATTGATATAGGCCTGTACTACCTCAACCGCAGATACCTGCTTATCTTTTACCATTTTCGCCAAATCCACTACTGACTTGTATATCAAGTCATCCGGTTCGGGAGCATATGAAAAATCAGAGACAAGTATTTTTTTATTGGAGCCATTAACAATCACAGGTAAAAGTGTTGTCGCTGCTACTCCTAAGGATATTTTAGTTAAGAATCCTCTACGGGATTTATCTTTATTTATAGAAGGTATTACTTCATTCATTCTGTTATTTTTTGTGATTTAACATCTATAAAGAGTCTGATATTTAAGCCTTTCTAGTTGACATGATCATATTGGTGGTGCCTCCCATCCTCCTAATTCCTTCTCGAGAAATTCGGCTACTGCCAACACTTTATAGTCCTGATATGGTTGGCCAAGAATCTGGATTCCTATTGGTAGCCCTTCTTTACTTGTACCTCCACGAACAACCACTCCTGGCCAACCTGTGAGATTGAAGATGCCTTTGTAGCCATATCCTTTCGAATCCCAAGTTGATGGTTCGAATGTCTTAGGATTAGGACCCGCGCCATCAAAGTCGACAGGACAAATCACAATATCATAATTCTCTATCCACTGCAACATTTCGCTTCTCGATTCATCCAAGGCTTCAACCAACTTTGTAAAATCTTTAGAAGGAATAGCATCAGCCTTGTTCGATAGCCTTAGCAAAGGGTGTGTTTGTTTGGTTTTATACTTCTCTGCCAACCTGCTCACCCATGCTCTTCCATCCGCGCTGAACAGCTCATAGCGAACAGCTTCTGCCTTCTGGATTTGCTTTACAGGCGCATCTTGCTTGATTTGCACACCCAATCCTGAGACTTGGGCAATCGCCCTATTTATTGCGGTTATTGTTTCTGGTGAACACGCTTTCGTGCTACCATGATCAATGAACCAAGCGTACCTCAGTTTCTTTATATCTACAGTATCAGGATCGTACCAAGGAACAGGATAAATGGCAGCATCAATTTGATCAGGCCCCATAATTATAGGCATGATCAACTTAAGATCTTCAACATATCGTGTCAAGGGTCCAAGCACTTGGTAAGCATCAAACAGTCCTCCATAGTCAACAATGTGACCTGTTCTAGGAACCATGCCAGTAGTAGGTTTAATACCGGCAATCCCATTAAAATGAGCCGGACCTCTAATACTTCCGCCAAAATCTGAACCAATATCAAATGGAGAACCCCCGGCAGCTACAATTGCTCCTGCACCTCCACTACTTCCTCCTGGTGAGTAACCTTCTTTGTATGGATTACTTGTCATCCCGTAGATGAGATTTGCGGTAGTACCAGAAAGCGTAAATTCAGGTGTATTAGTTTTTCCTAATAGGATCGCTCCACTGGCCCTCAACCTTGCCACCACTGTGGCATCCTTTGAAGGAATGAAATCTTTTCTTCCCATGGTTCCTCCCGTACTAATGATTCCTTCAGTATCTAAAGAGTCTTTAATAGTCATGGGAACACCATGTAGTGGCCCCATCAACTTTCCTTTGGCAAGCATAGCATCTGCATTTTTCGCCTCAAAAAATGCTCTTTCATCGCATCTGAGAACCACAGCATTGATCTGTGGGTTGACTTGCTCAATGCGAGCATACATCATTTCAACAAGTTCCACAGAAGTCACTTTTTTGTCACGAATCATCTGAGCCAATTGAACTACTGATGCAAACTGAATGTCCTTGTTGGAGTTGACAGTTTTATAAAACTTGTTTGCTTTGGATTTGAGTTCAAAAAAAGCAGGTGGCATAAATGCCACACTACTTTTTTCAATCAACCTTGAAGAGGTTTTCAAAAAACGTCTCCTACTTGTATTGCTTCTTAAATTCATAAGATGTTTTACTGTTTACTGACCTACATATTTCTTATGATTTTTGACTACAAATCCCACCACATCCGTGTTAGTAGATCATCAACCCCTTGTCTTGAGACCGCTATATCATAGTTGTCTTTATTGAGCGTAATTTCACTTGGAGGATAACCCCTTCTCCTTGGCATGCCAGCGATGACAGCATCTCTTGCGATTTCTAATTCAGGATAACCCAATCTTCGCCATTCTGACCATGTTTGAACGCCCTGCATATATAGCGCTATATACTTTTGATCTCCAATAGATTTAATTGGATTGGTCGCATCTAATGTTACAGAAGGCTGAGCTAAATAATCAGCTATCGTTGTAGGATCTGTGACTCCCCACTGCTCAATTGATGCAGTAATAGCCATTTGGTAATAATCCTTAACCGTTCCTGTTATCCATCCCCTTTCGGCCGCTTCGGCCAAAACAAAAAGCACTTCAGAATAGGTCATAATGGTGAAAGGAGTGGTCTGCCCCAATACATTTTCTGCATCTGGCCAAGAGACGGCAAAATCACTAATCGCGCTCCCTGCCGCTCGATCATAACCAACAGGATTACCGACAAATCCACCGCCTAAATCCTGATTAAAAGCTGTATCAGCGTACATTTCAAGTCTAGGATCATTAAAACCTTTCAACATATCTATGAGCGTGCTTCCTACTCCATAATTAGGAACACTCAATTCAAACCTAAAATACCACGGGTTGTAATTTGGAGCAGATGGAAGATATTCGTATTTCGCATTGTCATCATTAGACGTAAATACGCCCGCATTAAAGGCCTCAGCAACAGCTACACTTGCAATGCCAGGAGCTACTTTGGATAGCCGTAGACCTATTCTCATCTTCAGACTATTTGCAAAAAGTTGCCATTTAGACATATTACCAGCATATATAATATCCCCTTCAATATCTCCGGCGGATACATCTATCATTGCTGATGCTGCAGTTAATTCTGACAATAAATCCAAATAGATATCTTCCTGTGTGTCATAAACCGGTAATGGGAAATCACTTCCCGATAAGGCTTGACTGTAAGGAATATCTCCCCAAACATCAGTGATGTTATGGAAAGCCCAAGCTTTAAGAATCATTGCCACTGCAATCTGGTTTTCGTTTGGTCCTGATTTAGCTGCTTCCGCCTTGGTTTCCTCATTGGTATTGAGAATTATGACTTCTTCTAAATCTCTCAAACCTCTAATATAGAAATCTGAAAAGTCATATTCTACAGTCGCATAGATATCGTCAAAAGCACCTCTTAAATTGGATATTTGCTGGGTGAATATCGAAGATGAAAGTCCAATTCCCACCAATTCTTCATGATTTCCAAAAATGCTCCTTACTAGCTCTCTTTCAGCACCAGAAATCAGACTTGATGTTGGAACCTCTAGTGGTTGATTCGGATCTGTGTTCAATTCTTCGAATCCATCTGTACATGCCGAGATAAGTATTAAGCTCATCACCATGAACACTAATTTTCTATAAATATGTATTTTCATTTTGATAAAATTTATTGCTGAAAATTGATATAATTATTATCCTATGTTAGGCGAATGAAAATCATCTGCCCAAAAGATCTTAGTTATTAATCTGGTAGTTTATAATTTGAAACTTATGTTGAAACCTACCATCCTTGGTGCCGGTATAGAAGCTCCTTCAAGACCTTGAACATTGTCTGTTCCATAAGCAATCTCAGAAGGATCGATATTCGGAATGTTTTTATGAAGTACTGCTACGTTTCTAGAGAATATAGAAACATTGATCGCCTCTAAAGATAATTTCTGAGCATACTTTCTAGGAATGGAATACCCGATGCTTATTTCTCTGAGTTTGATATAGGAGGCATCATAAATTTCCAATCCATCTAAGCTGTAGAGTTGCTTCCAGTAGTTCTGCGCTTCAACATATACTGTGTTTGCCTCTCCTGATTCCGTAACCGCGTCAGCTCTAATCCCTCCACCTTCAGAAACAGGGTCTCTTTGTGGATTTCCAAGGTCATTATTTCCAACAGTCTCAATAAACTGACCATTTGCTTTTCCGTTTTGATTGGTTTCTGACCAGATATCTCCACCTGATTGAAAGTCAATCAAAGCACTGAGGCTTAAACCTTTATAAGTCAATGTATTGGATAGACCTCCTGTGAAGTCTGGCATAATATTACCCACAACTTCTCCTGGATTTCTTAAGTACAATCCATTACCCCCCACAATAGGCTTACCCGTTAGATCGTCATAAATCACATTTGGGGTTATGATTGTACCATAAGGCTGACCTGCTGTAGCATTTACTGAATTCGTACCGTCACGTCCACCTAATTCAAAATTATCCTGACCAACAGCTAACTCAAGTACCTTATTTCTATTTCTGGCATAGTTAAAGTTTACATCCCAACTGAAATCTTCTCCCTTTATCGGAGTACCAGAAAGCATTAATTCGATTCCTTTGTTTTCCATTTTACCGGCATTGACGATCAATGACTCAAAACCAGTAGACGATGAGACAGGTAGCGCAATGATTTGATCCGAAGTGGTTACTTTATATAGTGTAAAGTCAACTCCGATCCTATTATCAAAGAATCTTAAATCTAATCCACCTTCGACATTTACAACGCTCTCAGGTCTCAGACTGCTATTACTTAAATTATCATCGACGGTAAAAACTGAAGTATTACCATAAGGATTACCATTTGCATAAGTAATAGCCAAACTGTAAGGATCTGTATCATTACCCACTTGAGCCCAGCCTACTCTCATCTTACCAAAAGATAGCAACTCTAATCCTGACATTAAATTGGTAAAGACAAAACTACTTGATGCCGCAGGGTATAGATAAGAATTATTGTTTTCAGGTAAAGTAGATGACCAGTCATTTCTTAATGACGCCTCAAAAAACAAGAAGTCTTTGTAGCCTAAATTTGCGCTAGTATATATGCTTTGAACTTCTTTCTCCGTTTTAAAATCCGTCATTTCAGGACGTTCCAAAGAGGCCTCCAAATTGTAAAAATTAGCGACACTCAACCCACCCTGAGTTCTCGTGTAATTATTCTCAAATTTGTTTTTACGAATGTTTCCACCGAAGGTCACGTTCAAATCTAAGTCAGCACCTATGTCTACACTGTACTGGCCCAGTAATTCCACATTGTCTTCCCTAAACTGGTAAAGATCTTCTTCATAAGCGTTTTGAAGATACCCACCTATTGACGCTCTGTCTTCTCGCCGATCTGTATAAAAATCAGTTCGAGCAAATAACGTCAGCGATAATTTTGGAAGGATATTATAGGTTAAGTTGACATTTCCATACACCCGATCCTTCGAATCATTATTATAACTCTCATACAATGTGAAATATGGATTATTATTATAGCTCTGATCCAAATGTCTACCGATTCCTTGGGTGTTCCAAGTCATATGATAGTAGCGTTCAGAGTTATAAGTTTTTAGCCTTGCGGGATCAATTTGGCGTTGAGTCCAAGCATACCAATAGGTCAAAACATTTACAGGACGATTTGGGGACCAGTCACCGGTAGCTGGTCTTCCGACCGCATCAGTTCTGATGTAGTTGATCTTTGCTCCGGCTGATAGCTTGTCAGCAAATTTGCTTTTAGCACTAAAGGATATTGTATTCCTTTTTAAAGAGCTATTCGGCATGATTCCTTTCTGATCCAAGTTGGTATAAGACAGTCTGAAAGATCCTTTATCGTTAGCTGCACTGATAGAGACATTATTGGATAGTGCTACGCCTGTTTCAAAGAAGTCTTCAATATTATTGGGAGTTGCCTGCCAAGGCCTGACTTCTCCATAATTAGGTTCTCCCGGATACATACTGTCCCAGTGTCTGACCAACGTGCCATCAAATTTTGGTCCCCAACTGTTATTGGCATTTGTATTTACCGTCTTATAGGTAAGTCCATCTATTGGATCCACAACCTCATCAAAAGTCAACTTAAATCCACCTCCATATTCATTTTGCATTTCAGGGAGTAAAAAAACATTGCTGAACATCGTAGAGGAGTTTACACTTACACCTATTCCTTTTTTCCCTTCTCCACTTTTTGTAGTAATCAGAATAACACCATTCGAAGCTCTAGAGCCATAAAGTGCTGATGCACTTGGTCCCTTCAAAATAGAAATTGACTCAATATCATCAGGATTGATATCTTGAGCTGCGTTCCCATAATCACGCCCTCCATTACCAGAAGTTTGATCTTGAGAATTATAGTTGGAGTTATCAATAGGGGTTCCATCTACAACAAAGAGGGGTTGGTTATTACCTGAAATGGAATTTACACCCCTAATGGTAATTCTGGAGGATCCTCCGATATTACCAGAAGAATTCGAAATCTGAACTCCTGCAACTTTACCAGTTAGTGAGTTAACAATGTTGGTTTCCTTGGCTTTATCAATTCCTTCCGTGTCAACCTGTTGTATAGCATAGCCTAAGGCTCTCTCATCTCTCTTGATACCAAGAGCCGTCACAACCACCTCGGCCAATTTCGTCGTACTTGGCGCAAGCTTCACGTTTATTATAGTCTGGTCTCTGACAGCTATTTCTTTACTATCAAATCCAGTGTAAGAGACCACAAGGATTGTTTTATCATCAGTAACATTCAACTCGAAACTACCATCAAAATCAGTAATCGTACCCCGAGCTTCTCCTTTAACAACTACATTGGCACCAGGAAAACCCTCTCCGGTTTCCAAATCGACAACTGTTCCTTGGAGTAGTTTCTGGGCAATTAAATCATTATATGGCATAATAGACAATATCATGCCCAATAGTGCCGTTGAAATAAATGTAGTCTGTTTTAGATTGGCGTATTTTAGTAAGCGTTTCTTACATTTATGTAATAAATTTTTCATACTTTTAAGCGTTTTTAATTGGTGAGAATAATCGGTTAAAAACAAAGGCCATGTATTGATTAAATCAATGCATTTTCAGAGGTCTAATACTCCAGCAGTGTTGTAGCACTGCTGGTTTTTTTTTGTTTCTTTCCCGGCATAAAGTCACGAACGGAACGGGCATACCTTTCCTGTCTAACTATTAGCCTATAAATGTTGTAGCATTAAAAAAAGAAATTGATGAGTCCTATTTGTATCTAGGGATCGGATCGGATAACAAGGTTTGACTTCATTAGGAGATGGTTTGGTTTATTAAATATTATCTAAAATTTCATCATTTTAGAAGCGGATTGTCTCGGTCAGTTCTTCACTCAAAAAGAACATAACCTCTAAATTATTTTACCAAAATTGATACTAGGAAAACAAAAGATATACTAAATGAAATCACACAGTATCTTGTTTGGTTTAACTAAGTTAGGGCAATATGTTTCTGAAAGCAAAGCCTTTTTTTTGTCCTTTTCCTAGGGCAACCGATTTATTGAACTTTATTCAATACTGTTTGATCCTTTTAGCAAATTCAAAATTTAACAAATATTTTCAACAGAAAAATGTGATATTCATAGCGTTTTTTTTTGCTGTCCAATCTAATTACTACTCTATTTAGCGCGATAGTGGATATTTTTAATGAATTTAAAGCTCACACTGCACTAACAAATCTGCCATGTTATTTCGACTCATTCAGTATCGATTATTACTCATTAAACATTGACTATAAAGGTTCATTCATCATTGATTATACAGGTTCGTTCATCATTGATTACATCATTTGACTTTATGATAGCTCTGATTAAAAAAATCAATAACCTCGAAGCAATCTCAAGAGGTATGAAGTCATATTATTGCTTTTTTATTCGAGGTAAACATCGATCAATAGTACCCACAAGATGGGATTGAAGAATTACTTCATGAGGATACTTACCTGCTCACTTGCTGCTCGATTTTCCCTTCAGTATAATTGACTAAGGCATTCTGGCCCGAAAGTTTCAGATGTTAACAGGATTACTGAATGTTATTAAAACTAGTTGGCAATGCCGAACCTGCACTTCAAGATAATTGCATCTAAACAAAAAAGGCCCTCCACGTAGTGAAGAGCCCTAGATTTGAAATTTAACCTTCTTATAATATAATTCCGAAGGAGATGGCTTGTAAACCTCCACTACCAGCAGGTCCTCGGCCCTCAGCAAAAACATCATTTAAGTCATAGTTCATAAATATATCTAATCCTTTGAAACCGAACTGCCCACGAATACCATATCGCATATTGCTCAGATAAAAATTTCCCGAGTCTTTATCTTTTTCCTTGTTTCCGTCAACCGAGTAAACATATTTACTCTCGCCACCTAATCGGTATCCAGCATAGCCTCCAAGTCCAATTCTAATACCTTGGCGCTTATACGTTCTAAATGTGACACCACCTTTTTCATAGCCTTTAACTTTTTTTCTTCCTCTCGAAAAATCCAGCATCGGTACAATCGTAACATTCGCATATGGCACAGTTAGTCTACTCTTCTTTGTATTGTGCGTGGGATCAGAAGCAACAAATTCTATTCGATCGGCTCCTTTAGCTATGATATGATCTGTGTCTTGAAGATTAAAATTGTGCCAACTAGCACCTAAAGCCCAGTTTAAATAAAGAGGCCCTCCAACCCATGTTTTATTATTAAAGTTGAAGCCTACAGTCCAGCTGCCAAAAGGCTTAAGTGTATATGATTGATCATCTGCATCAGGGAAAGTTCCACCTTCAACCCAATTTTGTAATCCTACATCAATATTAAACTCTGTTTTAGTGCGGTCAATATTACGGGATTCGTAACTGTACTTTCTGAATGGCTCGTCATCATCAAAGGCATCTTCAAACTCATCATCAATATCATCCCACTCATCTGCATCTACCAGTAGCTCCATATTGCCGATTCTGATACTCGTCTTTGCGTCTCCATCTCCTACAATAATGGTCGTATCTTTGGTATATCTATTACCGGACGCGTCTTGTAGTTCAATATTTTTGACCTTGTCAGAAGCTATCGCATTATTCAGGTCCTTGATCATTTCGTTGATATCGTATTGCTGCAGTTTTTGCAACTCCTCTTTATTCTCCGTGTAAATAAGAATCTTGCTTTTATTGCTTAGCTCAATCACTACCGTATCAGCACCGGAAGATGCCTTGGCTCCAATAAGCACTAACAGGCAAAGCATAATTGTTATCGTCTTTTTCATAGTCGTAAATTTTAAGTCCTTTAAATTTTGAGTTTAGATCAGTTGAATTAGTCATATTCGATCGATCGCATTCATTAGTCTATTTTGAATTGTTAACCTTAAGGTTGATTTTTAACAAATAAATTATTCTTCGCATCACGCAAATCCGCAAGTACAGTCGTCGTACTTAAGCTCTGCGCCACTGACCAAAACTTGTTAATTGCTTTCGCTTTCACAGTATCTGATGCCTCTTGATTAGAGGCTATATAAGTGATCTTGATCGTTGGTCTATTTTCAGGTTCGTATTTTTTGATTTTAACCATGTCAAGCGCCGGCCATATCAAGGCTACACTTGGTCGCTTGGAATCTAATACCATTAAATTCAAAGCAATAAACTCAGTATCTAACTGATCGACTTGTAATATCAAAGACCGTGTTGAAGGAGCTGTATTGGTAGATGCATATGTTCCTAACTGGATATCATTCACGCTATTTTTCTTAGGAATCGTCAGCCAATTAGTATCCACTAAAGCTGGATGATCAATTTCATTTACCGCTATTTTTTGGCTTGACTCTTTTTTCGTCCATATGAATACACTTATGAATAAAATCGCTGAAATTGAAGCTGCCGCCCAGTAAATCATCACCGGCTTTTTTTTATTTATTTTCTGATTCACCTGATCCCAAGCCATTGCTGAAGGTGTTACCTCCTGACTAAAAAGCTTTTCTCGAAAGAGCTGATCTATGTTATTTTTTGAATCCATGATTCCTGTTTTTATCTAGTTCTATCGCTTGCAAACTCGCCAGCTGACTCTGAAGTAGTTTCCTTGCTCTACTCAATTGTGATTTGGATGTATTCTCAGAGACCGCCAACGCCTCTGCTATCTCCTTGTGACTATAGCCCTCGATTGCATAAAGGTTAAAGACCGTTCTGTAGCCAACAGGCAAAAGTTCAATGAGCCTCATCAAGTCTTCTGCTTCAAGACTGTCATCAAGTCTCGCAAAGTCTAATTGATGTTCTACATCTGCAACATCAATTTCCAATGACATATTTTTGTTCCTTCGGATATACATAAGACTTTCATTTACCATGACTCGTCTGACCCATCCTTCAAAACTTCCTTGAAAAGTGTATTGGTTCAGTTTCTCAAATACCTTGACCATACCACCAATCATTACATGCTCTGCCTCTTCCCGATCATTAATATATCTCATGCAGACCCCTAACATTTTTGGTGCAAACCGCTCATACATTTCTTTCTGTGCCTTCTGCTTTCCTTTTAAGCAGTCGGCGATCAGCACTTCCTCGCTATATGATTTGTTGATTTGCAACATGTATTGGTTAGTAATCATAGGGTAGATGCACTTACGTGCACGCAGGTTGCATGGCTGTTTGAAAAAATATAAATCAATAACCTCGGAGTAAACTCACGTGGTATGAAGTCGGATAATTTCTTATTTATTCGATGCAAGCATCGGGGAATTAAACCCACAACGTAGGATTAATTGAAATTAATACTGATTAGAACAATGATCGCCCAACTTTCTAATGTAAAAACGGGATAATTACCGTCTGGTTTCATACATAATAAACTTAAGTCGAGCGGTCTAGGCGCTGTTTTAACTCTTTCTTGGAAAATCAGTTTAACTACGCACTCGAGATTTCTTCAATTTTATGAAAGCTACCTTTTTATCGCTGGTCCTAGCACTCTTTTACTACTTCGCTACTGCTCAAAAGGTTCATTGCCATTGGACTATAAGTCAATCATAAAAAAAATTCAGACTTCTTGGGGAATGGATTGGTTACCAAATGGGGACTCACTTATCACCGATCGAGATGGAAAAATTATATCGATGGTCAAACGATGAGTTGACGGAGGTTTCCGGATTCCTAGAAGTAGTGGCCCAAGGTCAAGGAGGATTGCTCGATATCATCGTTCATCCTCAATATGACAAAAATGGTTGGATCTATTTTTCCTACTCCAAACCAATGGGCGTTGATGCTAACGAGAAATTATTTTCACGACCGCCATAGCAAGAGCAAAATTATCAGAGGATAGGTTGGAGGATGTGACGGGAGTTTTTAGGGCTGAGCCTGCTTTCGAAACGACGCATCATTATGGATCAAGAATGGTCTTCGACAATGAAGGTTACTTATACTTTTCAGTTGGAGACAGAAGTAGGCGTGACCAGAATCCACAATCTCTCGATAATCATTGCGGTAAGATTCATCGTATCAATGATGATGGAAGTATACCTGCCGATAATCGATTTGTAAAATTACCAACCGCCATGCCTTCAATATATTCTTATGGTCATAGAAAATTCGCAAGGTCTGGTTTACAACAAAGAGATTAAAACATTATAGGAACATGAGCATGACCCTAAAGGTGGGGATGAGGTCAACATTATTGAAAAAGGAAAAAACTACGGATGGCCTATAATCAGTGTTGGAATCAACTATAGCGGCTTCAAGTTTACTGAGATGACGAAGAAAGAAGGCTTGGAACAACCAGAAATCTATTGGGCACCATCCATTGCTCCAAGTGGCATGGATTTCGTCAGCTCGGACAAATACCCAGGGTTAAAAGGTGATCTTTTAGTTGGATGGCTTTCCTTTCAATATCTACACAGATGCGATGTAGAAGAAGGGGAAATCGTCAAACAAGAAGGGTATTTCAAAGGAATAGGACGAGTCAGAGTTATCAGGCAGGGCCCAAGTGGGTATATATACTTTGGATTAGAGGGAAAAGGGATTATGAGGTTGGTGAATAATTTCTAATTATACAAATTCGCAATTATGAAAAAAGTCTATCATCTATCTTCTTGTAGTACATGTAAAAGAATCATCAGAGAGCTCGGCATTGGAGATGATTTCGAATATCAGGATATAAAAACGCAAAAGATCACTTTGATCCAACTTGAGGAAATGAAAGACTTGGCTGGTAGCTATGAAGCTTTATTCTCTAGAGTGGCTATGAAGTACAGAAGTATGGGATTAAATGAAATGACGTTAACGGAAGACGATTATAAAAAATACATTCTGGAAGAATATACCTTTCTAAAAAGGCCAGTTTTCATCATTGATGATCATATTTTCATAGGCAATTCTAAAAAAAACGTAACTGCCGTTGCAGAAGCATTATAATTACTCAATCAAGAACCTCGAAGCAAGCCCGCGGGTTAAAAGGGCGGATAGTTGCTCTTTATTCAATGCATGCATTGGGGATTAAACCCTACAAGATGGGATTCAAAAAAAGAGAGCCTTTTGACAAATCAAAAGGCTCTCTTTTTTCAACAGCATTAGTATTTAAACCTAATTTTTCATCATAAACCATTTAGCCAAAATCTTATAATTGACTTTGGTTCCATGCATTAATATCCCAATTCGATAAATACGCGAGCCTACCCATATAGTAAATACAAATCCTCCGATCATTAGTGCCATGGATAAGATCAACTCCCACGCTGGCACACCAAAAGGAACACGCATCATCATCACTACAGGTGCCGTAAATGGAATCATCGATAACCAAAAGGCAAGTGTCCCATTCGGATCATTAAGAATTGCACTCAAGGAAACAATAGATATAATGAGCGGAATGGTCACCGGGAGCATAAACTGCTGCGCATCAGCATCACTATCTACCGCTGATCCAATAGCAGCGAACAATGCCCCGTATAGTAAATAACCGGATAAGAAAAAGAACAAAAAACTCACAACTACCAACGGAATGTTGATACTTCCCAAAGCAGATGCTACCTTAGATAGCACGTCTTCGTCCATTTCGGTCATCATCTCGTCTTGAGGTATGTTCATACTTTCGAGTTGTTCTCGTTGTTGAGCTTTCATATCACCAGCAGAACTTGAGAATACCGCCCCAATAGCGCTAACCACTCCAAATGAAAGCAGGATCCATAATAAAAACTGCGTGAGCCCCACTCCTGCGATTCCGACCACTTTGCCCATCATTAGCTGAAATGGCCTTACCGAAGAGATCACTACTTCTATTATACGACTTGTTTTCTCTTCAATGACGCCACGCATACATTGGGCTCCATAAATAAATATGAAGATGTAAATCATGAAGGAGGAGATATATCCAATAGCAGAAGCACCAATCGAACTACTTTCCTGCTCGTCATCACCGGAAAGGTTGTAGCTGTTAATATCAATATCTACTTTCAAGTTGTCAAGCACCTCCCTATCAATGCCCGACTGCCTAAGCTTAATATTTTCGATCTCATTTTCGATTCGATAACCCAAATCTCCCATCATACTCAATGAAGGATTGGAAGATCCATAAAAACTCACTCCATCAGGATCCTGCACATCCAAATTAGGAATGTAGAGCAACCCATCAAAAGATTCGTTTTTCACAAGCTCCTTACCCGTTTCTTGATCCACTTTTAAAAACTCATAAAAAGTGTCCTCTGTATTCTCAAAAGCCAATTCAAACAGGCCACTATCATCTATCACAGCAATCGTTTTTGAGTCTCCTCCTGTTGTTGCCAAATACGCTGGTAAAAACAACATAGCCGCGAATAGAAAAGGGCCAAGTAACGTCATAATTACGAAAGACTTTTTTTGTACGCGTGACAGATATTCTCTTGATATTATTAATCCTATTTTACCCATTTTTTTTATCTGTTACATTCGAAATAAAAATATCATTGATAGAGGGAACACGCTCTATGAAACCATGTATTTCCACCTTGCCAATCAGCTCTTTTAGCAAGGTATTTGGGCCGCCATCAGTAAAATCTTTTACTACAGTTTCTGTAAGACCTGTTTCTGTTGTCTTTTGACTAATAATCTCAAAATAAGGAGCGTTAACAAGTTGGCCTTTATGCGTGACAATGAACGTCCCATCTTTATGTTCTTCTTTTATTCGAAGCTTCGGTCCGTCGAGTATTTTTTTACTCTTATTTAGTAGTGCAATATGATCGCATAACTCTTCTACCGACTCCATTCTATGTGTAGAGAATATGACAGTAGTGCCTTCATCTCTCAATCTCAGAATCTCATCTTTTATCAAATCCGCATTTACAGGATCAAAACCGGAAAATGGCTCATCGAGAATGATCAACTCAGGCTCATGCACGACTGTCGCGATAAATTGTACTTTTTGCGCCATCCCTTTACTCAAATCCTCTACTTTCTTTTCACTCCAAGCCATTAGATCCAGACGTTCTAACCATGGCTTAAGTCTGGCCTTTGCTTCCGCTTTACTCAAGCCTTTGAGTTGCGCCAAGTAAATTAATTGTTCGCCAACTTTCATTTTTTTATAGAGTCCGCGCTCTTCCGGCAAATAGCCAATATTTCTCACTAGCTCGGCGGTCATTTTATTTCCACTAAGTGATATCACGCCTGTATCTTGTTCAATAATTTGAGTGATTATTCTTATCAAAGTTGTTTTTCCGGCACCATTGGGTCCAAGAAGACCAAAGATGCTTCCCTTTGGTATGCTCAAACTTACATCCGACAATGCCTGATGTTCAGCGTAGGCCTTGCTGATATTTTCGACTTTTAGAAGTTCCAAGGTTGTTTATGTTTTGTTCTGGGGTGTTAGTGTAACAAGATGGGATTTTATTACACGTCAGCAGAAATATTGTAAAATATATTATCGAATCTCTGCCGTTTTAGTGGTCTCACGAATTAAGGCGGCTTCAAATTATGTTGATAAGCGTATTTCATTTTTCTTTGGCTTATTATGAATAAAGAAAAAAGTGCGTCGAATTTATAGCATCTATATTGCAATTATCTTCCTGCTGCTGGCACTCATTGTAGTACCAAGCGTTTTAATATTGTATAAGCTGGGTGCGAAACGTATGGCTTTGGGCATTCACCCCCTCTGGGCAAGATCTTTTTTCTTTTTGATATTTATTCCTGTTGAAATCGATTATCAATTTAAACCAGACAAAAAGGGCCAATACATTTTTTGTTCTAACCACTTCTCCTTTATTGATATTCCTGTTTTCGCTTTTTTACCCAACCCTTTTAAATACATTGGAAAAAGCTCCATCACTAAAGTGCCCCTATTTGGCTATATGTTTAAGAAAATTCATATCGCGGTAAATAGATCCGACCCTCAAAGTCGGTTGGCGAGTGTCAAGGCATCAAAAAGAGCACTGGATGAAGGTTTTAGTCTTGCTTTTTTTCCAGAAGGAGGTATTTTAACAAAAAAACCTCCTGCTATGGTGTCTTTTAAAGATGGCGCTTTTCGCCTGGCAGTCGACCACAATATTCCTATTGTGCCCGTCACTTTGCCTTTTGATCATGAGATATTGCCTGATGACAACAAGTTTCTATTTAAAAGGAGAAAGTGTAAAATCATCGTTCATCCGCCAATATACCCTGGCCTAAATTGCGCTAATGAAGTGAGGCTACTCAAGGAGAAAACTTACGACATAATAAGCAGCGAATTATCTAAGCACTTCACGAATACTTAAAAAAAGCGCCAAATAGCATTTGAATAGCGCTCATTTTGACATTAGAATACGTCAATTAAGTCTAGATTGCGATTATGAATATTGATCAGCAGACATTAGAAAAAATCGCCCACTTGGCACGTCTTGATATTTCAGCGCTCGATCAAGAATCACTCAAAAAAGATATTGCTGAGGTCCTGACTTGGGTGGAGCAACTTGGCGAATTGGATACTGAAGGTGTAGAGCCATTAATAAATATGTCATTCGAGATAAATTCTTTTCGCAACGACATTCCAAGCAATCCTATTTCGCACGAAGAAGCTTTGAAAAATGCACCAAAAAGAGATGCTGATTATTTTCTAGTGCCAAAAGTGCTGAAATAATGCAGTCCAACTTTTTATCACTCAAAAATATACTTGCTGTATTGTTTGTCTCTTGTATAGTTCTGATGCTTGTTTTATATGCACAGAAATACGATAACAGCATCAGATGGAAAGTAACAAGTCAGGCTGAAATAGAGGAAATATCAGGATTCAATTTTTCAAAAGGACCCTTTGAATTTAGCCTGCCAGCTCATAAAATCTCCATTGTTGAATCATTTAGCGCTGGCCCAATCGAACGTTTTTTCGAAACCGAACGGGCACTATTGATATTGTCATTTCTCGGTCTTGCATTGCTGCTTACTGCGGCTACTTTCCTCAAAGGCTTTTGGCATTATTTGATCCTAGGCCTCTTTATATTTTTCTTTATGAGTCTCGACTTGGGCTCAGTACAATTTTTAGGTTTTCCAACATTTTCAAAATGGGGAGTTGCTGTTATAATAACTGCCTTTGTTGGTCCTGCGTATATTTTCAATGTCTTCTTCAAAGACACGGCTTTTGGATGGCGGTTAGTCACCTTTCTAGCGATTGGCTCAGTACTAATATTCTTTTCTGGGGTAGACCCCATTTTATTACAAGAGCAGTTGGCTGTTGGCTCGTACACCGGGCTTGCCATTTTAACAATCATTTTTATTTTATTCATTGCTGAAGAGAATCTTTTTGCCCTTTTATACCTTGTTACCAAGGCGAGAACAGGGAGAAATAACGAGAAGCATTTTGTGCTATTTGCCTTGGTTTACTTGAGTATTGTAGGATTGGCTTATGCCAAAAAAGCAGGGTGGATAGATGCAGAAGAAATATTTTTCGATCCTTTCCTATTGTTGAGCATCAGTAGTCTGGTCTCTCTTTGGTCAATAAGTTATAAATCGGAGCTTTATGACAACATCATATCAAAAAAAGAGGCCCAGATTCTTTTGTCTAGTATTGGCATTGCAAGCTTTGGCTTTCTCGGTTATAACTTCTATAGAGGCAATGACGCATATTTTGAGAGTTTCCATTATGTGATTATCTATATGCATCTCGGATTTGGTGTGTTGTTTTTCCTTTATATTATATCAAACTTCATCAACCCACTAATTGAAGGATTACAGATTTACAAAATAGTTTATAAGTCTAGAAACCTACCTTATTCTAGCGCTCGAATTGGCGGTATGGTGGCCGTATTGGCTTTCTTTCTACTATCGGACATGCACGCCTTGAGGCTTCTTCAAGGAGGAAAATATAACTTTTTAGGCGCCAAAAGTGAAATTGAAAATGAACCAAAATTGGCTAGCGAATATTATCGAAATGGACGTGTATTCGCTTATGGCACCCATTTCTCAAACTATGCCATCGGTTATGAAAGGCTTCAAAAGGGAAAGTATAAAGAAGCCAATAACAGATTTGGCAGAGCCACATTAAGGTTTCCCTCCGCACAAAGCTATGTCAACCAGTCAAGCACATATAGCTTAATGGGAGAGGTTACTTCTTCGACAATTTCTTTAAAAGAAGGACTTATTGATTTTCCCAACGAATCTCATTTGCTTAATAACCTTGGACTAACTTTTCTAGACTTAGATCAACTTGATTCTGCAAGAAAATACTTCGCCAGTGCAAAGTCTACAGGAACCTATGCTGATGCCAATAGAGTTAATTACTGGAGAGCAATGGACCCTAATGAAATAGACCTAAATGAGGCCACTGAAAACTATGAGGAAGGAAATACTGCAGTTAAAGCAAATATTTTAGCTCAGCTACTGGCATCACCTAATCTCAATGGAGCTATTGATTTTGAAACTACTCAAAAAGGATTTCCGATGCATGAAGTCGCCTATCTCAGCAATGCTGCTTTTTACTTTGGGTATGACACCATCGCTTCACTGCTACAAGAAACATTGAAAAAGCCATTGAACAACGTCCTCTATGAGAAGGCCCGTCATAATTTGGCTATTTTAGAAATGAAACGTGGCAACATCATTTCATCGATACACAAATTAGATCTCATTCAATCTCAAGCCGACAAGAAGCGAAAAGGCGAAATATTCAACGAATTAGGTTTAGTCGCACTTAGCCAAAACGCTCCTCAGGTTGCTGATGATTTTTTCATCAAGGCCATTTTATATGAAAATAACCCTGCTAGATTCAATCGGATTATCGCTGCAATGGAACTTTCCAATTGGGATACGGCAGAGTTTCAAGCTCACGAATTAGTAAAAGAAGACAGTAGCCTTATCGGGTTTTACAACGACTTGATGTCTGTTAACAATGATGTTTCAGATACAAAAAGTGTATTAAGTGTTTACTACAATTACGACCTACTAAGCTTGGACGATCTTGAGGGATTAATCAAGGAAATGGATCAGCGTTTCGCTTATTCATTATTCGGAAAAATATTCAATCAAAACTTCTTCGGTCCTAAAGATGTGCTCGAAGATTACCTGAAGGTTTTTGACACTCACATAGACTTAAACTATTACCGACAGTTAATATCAGGAACTATTGACACACAAACGGCTAAAAATGGTCTCCAAAATCCATTCGACGTACCATTATTCTTAACAAGCATAGCGCAAATTGAAGACAAAGAGTTGGCCTATAACTATCTGTCTCAAGCAATAGAAATAAACCCCTATAATATTCCTTTAATGAAGGGCTATGTTATAAGTGCATTAGACCTTGGGCTAAAAGACT